>DASSJS010000326.1:0-49873 GCA_035691085.1 Longimicrobium sp. | reverse complement strand
GTACCCCCGTACCCCCGTACCCCCGCACCCCACTGGCCCCAGTCCTGCAACAGCCTCCGGCTTCGCCGGGCGGTGTGCGCCCGGCTCCGGTTCACCCACCCGGCTGATGACGGCTACTGCTACGGCAACGAAGGACGCGCTCGGGGAACGCATCACCGGGATCGCGAAAGAGGCGGGCGCCCAGCGCGTGGCGGTCGCCTGGTACGACTATGAGACTCGCGCGGACTGGGACCTGCAGGGCGACGACTGGTTCCACGCCGCCAGCACCATCAAGGTGCCCATCCTGCTGGGCGTGTTCGGCGCCGCGCACCGCGGGCACCTGGTGCTGGACAGCCGCGTGCACGTGCGCAACCGCTTCTACAGCGCGGCCGACGGCAAGCCCTTCCGCGTGGAGAGCGGGCGCGACGCCAACAGCGAGGTGCACCGCGCGCTGGGGCGCACCATGAAGGTGAACGAGCTGGCGTACCACATGATCGTCACCAGCAGCAACCTGGCCACCAACCTGCTGGTGGACCTGGTGGGGATCGACGAGATCCGGCAGGCGGTGAAGGAGCTGGGGGTGACCGGCGTGGAGCTGCGCCGCGGCGTGGAGGACGAGCGCGCCTGGGAGGACGGGCTCAACAACCGCGTGACGGCCCGGGGGCTGATCTCGGTGCTGCGCCCCATCGAGGAGGGGACGGCGTTCGACGTGGAGCTGAGCGCCCGCATGCTGGAGATCCTGCACGACCAGGAGTTCCGCAGCGGGATCCCCGCCGGGGTCCCCGACAGCGCGCGGGTGGCCAACAAGACGGGCGAGATCAGCACCGTGGCCCACGACACGGCCATCGTGTACCTCCCCGACCGCAAGCCTTACTGCATCACCGTGCTCACGCAATGGAAGCCGGGGGCCTCGGGGCGCAGCGACACCATCGCCCGGATCTCACGCGCCGTGTACGAGCACCTGGAGGCGGGGGACGGGCGGGATGGCTGACCGGGCGCTGGAGGTGGTGGACGGGGTGAAGCTGGACGACGAGCTGCGGCGGATCCTGCGCCCGGGCGAGCTGATGCGCGACCGCGACGGGCGGCTGCGCCGGCTTCCGCGCTTCTTCTACCGCGTCCCCGACTGGGAGGCCGCGCTGGAGATGCCGCTGTCGCCGCACTTCGAGACCTGGGAGTTCCTGAACGTGGACGTGCGCGAGACCGAGCGGCTGCGCAGCGAATGGCCCCGCTACCTCCCCTGCGCGGTGTCGCTGGTGGCCAGCTTCCTGGAGCTGTTCCGGCGCGAGGTGGACACCTACGTGCACATCGCGGCCAACGGCGGCTACCGCTCGCCCGCGCACCGGCTCAGCACGCACGCCAGCACGCACTGCTGGGGTACGGCCGCCAACATCTACCGCGTGGGCGACGACTGGCTCGACGACGAGAAGACGATCGCGAAGTACGCGCGCGTGGCCAGCCGGCTGATGCCCGGCGTGTACACCCGGCCGTACGGCCACGGGGTGGGCGAGGCCGACGACCACCTGCACCTGGACCTGGGATGGACCATCGTGGTGCCGCACGGGATGACGGGTGAGCGGGCTCGCAGGGAAGACCCGGTGGAAGAGGCCCGCGCCGAGGGCGCGGGCACCGAGAAGAGCGCAACGGAGACCGCCGGAGCTGGGGCTTGATGAGCGTGAAAGGGAAGAAGGAGGATTTCTCGAACAAGACCGGGCGCGCCAGACAGGCGCGGCTGAAGCTTGCCGCGATCGGGATGGAGGCCGAGTTCCAGGTATCGGTCGACGGCGAGCTGGCTCGCCCCGAGGACGTGTTCGGCACGCCGACCGCGTTCATCCGCGACGACCTGATGCACCGGCAGGGCACCAGCTACCACCTCCCCACCGGCGGCGCCGTGTACTTCGACACCGGGGTGATCGAGGTGGCCACGCCGGTGATCGAGATCGCGCCCGGGTGCGCGGCGCGCGCGGGGCGCAGCCTGTGGGAGGCGATCCTGTACGTGCGCGGCGAGCTGGACGCGTGGGAGGAGCGGACGGGGCGCGAGGTGCGGCTGATCGGCTTCAGCACGCACTACAACATCTCGTTCGAGCTGCCGCGGCGGCTGCAGGGGAGAAGCCGCACGGTGGGGAAGCTGGCCAAGCTGCTCAGCTACATCCTTCCCGTGCCGGTGATGCTGCTGGCGGCCAACCGGCGTTCGACGGGGATCGGCGTGCGCCCGCGCGGCGACCGCATCGAGATCACCGCCGACTTCACCCCCAGCGCCTCGCTGATGATCGCCACGGCCACGCTGATCACCGGCATCGTGCGCGAGGTGATGACGTGGCCCAGCTTCGAGCTGGAGGTGCTGGACCAGCTCGACCTGCCGGTGATCGACGGGTACGCGCCGATCCCGCACACCACGCGCAAGGGGTGGCTGGCGAAGCTCACCTGCTTCCAGTGCAACCCCTTCGAGGCCGACGTGGACGTGCCCATGTGGGAAACGCGCGACGGCCGGCGGCTGAGCCTGCGCGCCATCGCAGGGCTCACGGTGAAGCACTTCTGGCACCCGATCCGGCGCATCAGCGACCCGTGGACCTTCAGGCTGATCGGCAGCGTGATGCGGGGCCGCGCGCCCTCGCTGCTGGACCTGGGCGACCGCCCGCCCGAGTACGACGACGTGGGCCGGCTGTGCACCTGGGACAACCTGTTCCCCGAGCGCGAGCTGTCGCGCAGCCGGTACGAGCAGGTGCTGATCCGCGCCATCAGCGGGCAGACGCTGCGGATGAACGGCAGCCGGTACGTGCCCACCGGGATGCGCGGCTGGAGCCAGGTCGCCTTCCGCCGCGAGGACGACCGGACGCGCCACGTGTTCGGCATCGACTATCTGATCGACCACCTGCGCGACTGGGAGCAGGGGGCGAGCCGGGGCGGGTGACGCGGATCGTGCGCGGAGGTTGAGGGATCGCGCGGACGCGGCCACTTTTTGTGAACGCAGAGCAGTGAAGATAGGCAGAGATAGGCAGAGAACTGCGGATGGGATGCAGTTCTCTGCCTATCTCCGTTTATCTTCGCTGCTCTGCGTTCACTGCCGTTGCTGTTCTCCGGTGCCGCATCGGGAACAGTTTGCCGCATCTCGCAAGAACTGCTTCGTAACGCGGGGCGCCCGGCGGATGAGCCGTGAGCGCTCACGCATCGTAATCCCATCATCCCCAAGCACTTCGGAGAATTGGCGCAAGCGGGCACCGGCGTTGCCTTCAGGGTCGTGACGGATCTTTCGATGGAATCGACCCCCTGACGGATGGACCGGATGACCAGGCTCGCTCGCACCACCGCCCTGCTGCTCGCCCTCGCCTCCGCCGCCTGTTCGGGCGGCGGCTCATCCGGGCCCGTGGATCCGGGCGGTGGAGGAGGTGGGGGCGGCGGGGGCGGTGGAGGGAGTGGGGGCGGAGGAGGCACGGGCGGCGTGCCGGACCTGGGGCCGAATGCCAGCCTGCACGGCAAGCGGCCCTTCCCCGCGGACAATCCATGGAACCGCGACGTGTCGGGCGATGCGGTGGATCCGAACTCGGCCACGCTGATCGCGGCGTGCGGGAGCGCGGCCACGGGGCTGCACCCCGATTTCGGAACGGTGTGGGAGGGCGCGCCGATCGGCATTCCCTACGTGGTGGTCTCGGGGACGCAGGGGCGCGTGCCGGTGAGCTTCGGCTACGCGGACGAGAGCGACCCCGGGCCGTACCCCGTGCCCGCCAACCCGCCGGTCGAGGGCGGCCCGAACGGCGACGGAGACCGGCACGTGCTGGTGATCGACCGCGACAACTGGAAGCTGTACGAGCTGTATGACGCGCACCCGGTGAACGGCGGCGCCAGCTGGACGGCGGGCTCGGGCGCGGTGTTCGACCTGAACGCGAACACGCCGCGCCCCGCCGGGTGGACGTCGGCGGACGCGGCGGGGCTCCCCATCTTTCCCGGGCTGGTGCGCTACGACGAGGTGGTGGAGCAGAAGGCGATCCGGCACGCGCTGCGATTTACCTGCCCGGTCACGCGGCGGGCCTACGTCGATCCCGCGCGCCACTTCGCCAGCAGCCGCACCGACCCCAACCTCCCGCCGATGGGGATGCGCGTGCGGCTGAAGGCGAGCTTCAACGTGAGCGGCTTCTCGCCCAACGTGCAGGTGATCCTGAACGCGATGAAGACATACGGGATGCTGCTGGCCGACAACGGAAGCGCGTGGTACGTCTCCGGCGCCCCCGACAGCCGCTGGAGCGACGACGAGCTCTCCGCGCTGCGCAACGTGCACGCGAGCGACTTCGAGGTGGTGAAGATGGGGACGATCGTGACGCAGTAGCATCACCCCGCGGATGAACGGCGGCGGGGGCGAGGGGATGAAGATCCCATCGTCCCCGTCTTCGCACTCCACACCCAGCACCCAGCACCCAGCACCCAGCACCCAGCACCCAGCACTCAGCACTACTCAGACGCAGCCGGTTCCGCCTGGTGCCGCACCGTCACGCGGCCGCTGGCGATGGCGAGCGATCCGTAGACCGGGCACTTGCGCTGGAAGCCGGCGACGAGCGCGGCGGCCTGCTCGTCGCTCGGCCCGAACAGGCGCAGGTGGAGATCGACTTCGGTGAACACGGTCACCTCGGCGTGCGGCTGGCGCTCGCGGTCGATGGTGCCGCGGACGGTGACTTCCACGCGCGCCAGCGGCACCTGCTGGTCGCGCGCCAGCACCTGCAGCACCTCGGCGCCGCAGGCCGCGGCGCCGGAAAGGAACATCTCGCCCGGCGTGGGCGCCTCGCCGGGGCAGCCGTTCTGCACGGGGCCATCCACCGTGAGCCGGTGCTGGCGCACGGCCACCGCCACGCGGCCGAAGGTGGGCGTGGTCTCCGCGCGGACTTCGTAGGTGCGGACGGTGCCGGCGGCGGATGTCGCAGGGGTCACGGGATCGATCCGGGTGTGGTCGTGGAGTTCCGATCGGCCCGGCGATGAGCCGATGCGCGCGGAAGATCCACATCGAGCCGCGCCGCGCAAGCGTCCGCGAGCGAGCCGGAGCGGCAGACGCTGATCCTCCCGATGGCGCGCTGCTCGCGGGCGATGGGAGTCTGGCCGGCAACGTTCCAGACGGGTAATATCGCGTCGCGCCACACCGCCAGAAGCAGTGGCGAACGGCCGGGGGCGGCGAAAAGGTGCTGGATCGGCGTGGCTCGATCGCACCTCGTGGAACGCGGGTGTCGCCGCGCCCGACGCAATGGCCGTGTTCATGCGGGGGCCGCGCAAAAGGCTTGAACGTAGGCCATGTGGCAGATACGTTATGCCTCCCCACCGTGCTACGGTGGCGGATCCGGAGCCGTTCGTTGCGTCCGTGTGTTCACCTTGGGGCACATCTCCGTCTTGCCCCGCTGCCCGGCACCTTCACCCGGCGCGGCCTGACCCCGCGCCATGCAGGCGGCACCCGCCACCCGGGGCGCCGCCCATCCCCGCCGCAGCACCCTGCTCTCCCGCCGGCCCGCGCGAGCCTGCGCGCCCGCGCCCGGCACATGCCAACTCCGCATGGAGGAATCCCATGAGCGACCAGAACGAGCCCACCCTTCCCGAAGCTCCCGCCGCCGCCAGCCGCCGGCAGTTTCTTGGCAGTGCCGCCGTGGCCGCCGCCGCCGTGGCCGGCGTGCCCGCGCTGCTGGCCGCCTGCGGCGAGAGCGTGACCGACGCGCAGCCCCGCGCCGCCGGGGCCACCGCCCCCCGCGCATCGCTGAACGGCGGGCGCGACCCGGGCGCCACGCTGCACAAGATGGTCGCGGGCACCATCGGCAGCGCGCCCGACGTGAAGGTGCCGGCACTGGAGAAGGGGGCGACCACCACCTACCTGCAGCGCGTGGTCACCGACAACGACCGCGTGGGCACCGGGCTGGCCACGGTGATGAAGGCGTTGCACAAGTTCGCCAACGGCACCACGGTGCAGGTGGTGGTGCAGAGCAGCCTGGGCCGCACGTGGCCGGCGCGCACCATCAGCAAGCAGAGCGACCTGGTGTATGCCATGAAGGACGCGCTGTCGACCAACACGCAGCACGAGGGCGTGCTGCGCGAGAGCCTGAACGCGGGCAACGCCATCGTGGCGGTGAGCAAGAGCTCGATCGTGGCGTTCCAGGACAGCGTGGCCTCGGACTACTACGGCAACCACCTGGACATCGTGTCGCGCGGGTTCAGCGACGTGTTCAACAGCACCGTGTCGGGTTACAAGATCGCCTCCACCACGCGCGACCTGAACCGCTGCTGAGGCACCGGTCACGCACGAACGGACGCTGCCCGGCCGCTCACCGCGAGCGGCCGGGCGGTTTCCATTGTGGAAGCGATCACCGGAAGGATCCCGGATTTCTTCGATCCGGTGAGCCGATTGAAACTGCCAATTGAACGCAGAGGGAGCGGAGGGAGCAGAGGAACGGCAACGCTCTTCCTCTGCTCCCTCCGCTCCCTCTGCGCTGAAAATTCCTGGGCGAGGATGCGCGAGGGACGTGTGATCGCCCCCTCGCTATCCCCCGTCTCCAAGCGCCAGGATGGCGGCCGCGAGGACGTTGCTGTACGGCTCGTTGAGGATGGTGCCGTGGCTGCCGCCCACCCGGTGCACCGTGGTGCCGCCGCCGGCCAGCGCGCTCCAGAACTCCAGCCCGGGATAGCGCCCGTCGGCGGCCTTCGATCCCTCGGTGGTGAAGTAGGTGAGGTGGCCGCCGTACGGGCCCACCGCGTAGTCGATCTGCGCCTGCAGGTTGGAGGCACGCAGCGCGGTCAGCGCCAGCACGTCGTCCACGCGGGTCTCGTCCAACAGCTGCGGCGCGTTCATCAGCCGGATCATGGCGGCCGCCTGCTCGCGGGGCTCCAGGCCGCGCAGGTCGTCCACGTTCACCCGGCCGGCGGCGGCGTAGCCGGCCAGCCCGGCCACCGTGTGCCACACCACCTCGGCCGGGTCGCCAAGCTCCAGGCGCAGCCCCTCGGCGGTGAGCGCGGCGGTGTCGAACAGCGCCAGCAGTTCCACCGTCTGCCCATCGGCCTCCAGCTGCCGCGCCATCTCCCACGCCACCACCCCGCCGAACGACCATCCGCCCAGCCGGTACGGCCCCTGGGGCCACAGCTCGCGGATGGCGCCCACGTAGTACGCCGCCATCTCGGGGACCGAGGGGATGGGGCGCTTGCCATCCTGCACGCCGCGCGGCTGCAGCGCGTACACCGGCTGGGTGAACGCCAGCTGCACCGCCAGCCCGCGGTAGCACACCACGTGGCCGCCCGCCGGGTGCGCCAGGAACAGCGGCGGCCGCTCGCCAAAGGTCTGCAGCGCCACCAGCGGCAGGCGCACGCGGCGCTTTCCGCCGGCGATGGCCGCGGCCATGTCTTCCAGCGTGGAGGCCTGCAGCAGCTCGGCCACGCCCAGGTCGCCCGCCATCTCGTCGCGGATGCGGGCCACCAGCCGCAGCGCCAGGATCGACTGCCCGCCCAGGTCGAAGAAGTCGTCGTGCACCCCCACGCGCTCCACGCCCAGCACCTCGCGCCAGATCTCCGCCAGCCGCGCCTCGAGCTCCGAGCGCGGCGCCACGTGGGCGCGCGGCGCGGCGGCGGCGTCCTCGTGCTCGGGCAGGGCGCGGCGGTCCAGCTTCCCGCTGGTGGTCCGCGGCAGCGCGTCCACCCACACGAAGGCGGCGGGGACCATGTACTCCGGCAGCCGCTCGCGCACCCAGGCGCGCAGCTCCGTCGCGGGCGGCACCAACTCGCGGTCACGGGGGACGAGATACGCGACCAGCCGCCGCTCCCCGCCGCCCGTCTCTCCACGCGCCGTCGCCGCCGCTTCTGCCACGGACGGGTGCGCGGCCAGCGCCTGCTCCACCTCTTCCAGCTCGATGCGGTAGCCGCGCACCTTCACCTGCTGGTCGGCGCGGCCCAGGTAGTCGAGCACGCCGTCCCTCAGCCACCGCCCGCGGTCCAGCGTGCGATACATCCGCGACCCCGGCGGCCCGTGCGGGTCGGGGCGGAAGCGCTCGGCGGTGAGGGCGGGGCGATGCGCGTAGCCCCGCGCCACGCCGGCGCCGGCCGTCCACACCTCGCCCGGCGTGCCCATCCCGGCGTGCGCGTACGCTTCGTCCAGCACGTACACCCGCCCGCCGGTGATGGGCCGGCCGACGGGAACGCGCACCAGGCCCGGCTCCAGCTCGGCGCAGGTCGTGTACGTCGTATCTTCAGTCGGCCCATAGAGGTTGAGCACGCGGCGGACGGCGGGGAGCTCGTGCAGGTCGCGGATCAGGCCCAGCGGCACCGGCTCGCCGCCCAGCAGCACCGTCTCCACCTGCGACGGAAAGCGCCCCTCGCGCAGCAGCTCGGCGGCGGCGGTGGGCACCATCGGCGCGGAGACCACGGCGCGCGGCGAGGTGGAAAGCGCGTTCTCCACCATCACCAGCGTGCCCCCCCAGCAGAGCGTTCCGAAGATCTCCGCGATCGACACGTCGAAGGTGACGGAGGTCGATCCGAGGACGGACGAGCGCTCATGGCCGCTCAGCGCCGTCTTCATCCACACCAGCATCGCCGCGGCGGAGCGGTGCTCGATCTCCACCCCCTTGGGGCCGCCGGTGGAACCCGAGGTGAAGATGACGTAGGCCAGGTTCCCCGGCACGGCCAGCGGCGCCGGCTCGTCCTCACGCCCCCCATCCAGCTCCGCGGGGGTGATGATGGAGACTCCGTCGATCATCCGGAGCGCGGCGCGGCCCGCGTCGCCCCACACCGCCAGCCGGGCGCCGGACGCGCGCAGCACCGCCTGGTGGCGCGCGGGGGGATGCGCCGGGTCCAGCGGCACGTAGGCGGCGCCCGCCTTCAGCACGCCCAGGAGCGTGGCGACGAGGACGGGCGTCCGCGCCAGGCAGACGGCCACGCGCGCCTCCGGCCCTACCCCCATCCCCCGCAGCGCGTGGGCGATGCGGTTGGCGCGGCGGTTCAGCTCCGCGTACGTCCACGCCTGGTCGCCGTGGACGAGCGCGGTGGCGTGCGGGGTGATGCGCGCCTGGATCCCGAACAGCTCGTGGATGCACAGCCCCTCGGGCCCCGGCGCGCCGCGGCTCCACGCCTCCACGTGGCGCACCTCGTCGGGCCGCGCGAGGGGGACGCGGGAGATGCGGCGCTCCGGATCGGCCACGAACGCCTCCAGCGCCGCGACGAAGTGCTCGGCGAAGCGCTCCATCCCCGCGCGCTCGAACAGCTCGGTGGCGTACTGCAGCTCGCCGGTGAAGCGGTCGCCATGGTCTTCGATCACCAGCGTGACCTCGAACGCCGCGGTGCTGCTGTCCATCACCAGCGGCTCGGCGGCCACGCCGGGGAGCGAGAACGAGGTGGCGGGCGCGTCGGCGAAGACCATCACCGCCTGCACCAGCGGGGGGCGCGAGAAGTCGCGCCGCACGCCGGCCAGCTCCACGATGCGGTCGAAGGGGAGCGAGGCGTGCTCCTGCGCGCCCACGGCGGCGGCGTGCGCGCGGCGCACCAGCTCGCTGGCCGTGGGGTCGCCGTCCAGCCGCACGCGCAGCGGGAGGGTGTTGGCGAAGAAGCCCAGCACCTGCTCCAGCTCGGGGCGCGGGCGGTTGGCCAGCAGGGTGCCGATCAGCACGTCATCCGTCGCCCCGTGGCGGCGCAGGAGCAGCGCGTACGCGGCGGCGGCCACGGCGTATGGGGTGGCGCCCTCGCGGCGGGCCAGCGCGCGGATGCCGGCGCTCAGCTCGGGCGTGAGCGCGAAGGGGTGCTTGGCGCCGGGCCAGCTCTGTAGCGGCGGGCGCGGGCGGTCGGGCGGCACCTCCAGCACGTGCGGCGCCCCGGCCAGCTGCTGGCGCCAGTACGCCTCGCCGGCCTCATCGGGCTCGCGGTCGGGGCGCTGCTGCCAGGCGGCCCAGTCCCGGTAGCGCACCGGCGGCGCGGGGAGATCGACGGGCACGCCGGTCACGCGGGCGGCGTACAGCGCGCTCAGCTCCCGCAGCAGCACCCCGGCGCTCCATCCGTCCGCCGCCAGGTGGTGCAGGCCGATGAAGAAGCGCAGCTCGTCGTCGGCCTCGCGCACCAGCAGCGCGTGAAAGGTCTCGCCCGCGCCCAGGTCGTAGGGGCGGCGGGTGAAGGCGTCGGTCTGGTAGTTGGCCTCGGCCTCGGCCCACTCGTCGCCGCGCAGGTCCAGCACCTGGGGGTTGAAGGCGCCGCCGTCGGTCACTTCCTGGATGGGGATGCCGGCGCTCTCGCGGAATGCCGTGCGCAGCACCTCGTGCCGGGCCACCAGCTCGCGCAGCGACTCCACCAGCGCGTCCACGTTTACCCGCCCGCGCAGCCGGAAGCCGAGGGGGATGGTGTAGAGGGGATACCCGGGCGCCAGCTGGAGGAGGTACCACAGCCGCCGCTGCTCGGCGCTGAGCGGCGCCGGCCCGTCGGCGATGCGGGGGATGGGCGCGTGGGCCGGGGCGGTGCGCAGCTTGGTCAGCAGCGCGCGCTTGGCCGGCGAAAGGGCCGCGAGGCGGTCGGCCAGCTCGGTCATGGCGAGGAAGGGTGCGGCGGGGCGGGATGATGATGCGGATCACGCGCGCGGCAGGGGCGGCGCGTGGCAGATGGAACGATACGATGTTGCAGCGAGGGGTTCAACCTGGGATGGGGGTCGCGCGGCATCGCGCCCGCCCGAATGGAGGACCAACGACGTTCCGTTCGCCAGAAACGACGGTGGGCGCGGCTGTCTTGCCGCGCCCGCCGTAGTTCCCGGGATACGGTGGCTCAGCCGCAGCCGAGAGGGCAGCTGAGGATGCAGGAGCGGTCGTAGGTCGGCGGCACGTTCGCCACCCGGGCCTCGGCGGCGCCGGTGCCGAACGACTCCACGCGCAGGCTGTCCAGGTCGAGGCGAAGCGTCTTCATGGGGTGCCCCCTTGAGTGAGAGATCCGAAAACCACAAAGCGACACTATTATTTTACGCAACAACTTGCACCTCGTCCACACTTCCCGCGGCCGCCCGTCCCGTAACCCTCCCTCCATCCGCTTGCCCCGCCCGGGTTCTCACGAGATGTTGCGGGCAGGGCCTGACATCCACCTGCGGTGATCCGTATCCGCCGTGCTGTCCCAGCGGGCCGGCCCGCGGTAGATTCGCGCCCTTCTTCCTTGTGATGCCCGCACTTCCGCCCGCTCCGCATGCCCGCTGACCTTCGGATTGATCACGCCCCGCGCGGGCGGCCCCTGCTGGCGCTCGCCGCGTTCCTGGTGTTCGTGTTCGTGGGCGGGGCGCTGCTGGCGCCGTGGCTGTACCATGCGCTCCAGGCCCTCGCGCCCGGGACCAAGCTGGCGCGCACCCCTTTCGCCCGAGTGGAGAACCGCGCGCTGCTGCTGATGGCGCTGGCCGGCATCCCGTTCTACGTCCGCGCATCGGGGATCCGCCGCTGGGCGGACGTGGGGGTGCCCCGGCAGATCCGCTGGCGGCGCGTGGGGGCGGGGTTCGCGCTGGGGTTCATCTCCCTCGCGGCGGTGTGCATGGTGGCCATCATCGGGGGCGGGCGGGCGCTGAACCTGGAGCGCACGCCGGGGGAGCTGGCCGGCCAGTTCGCGGGCGCGCTGGCGACGGCTGCGATCGTGGCGGTGATGGAGGAGCTGCTCTTCCGCGGTGCCATCTTCGGCGGGCTGCGCCGGGCGATGCCGTGGGTGGCGGCGATGCTCGGCAGCAGCGCCATCTACGCCATCGTGCACTTCATGGCGCGCCCCGCCAATCCCCCGGTGATCGACTGGCTGAGCGGACTGCGCGTGCTCCCCAGCATGCTGGCGGGGATGGTGCAGCCGGGCGGCCTGGTCCCCGCGTTCCTCAACCTGACGCTGGCCGGCGTGGTCCTGGCGCTGGCCTACCACTTCACGGGCGACATCCTCACCTCCATCGGCATCCACGCCGGCTGGATCTTCTGGCTAAAGTTCTACGGATTCCTGACGAAGGGCGTCCCCGGCGTGGACCCCGTCTTCTGGGGCACGCGCAAGCTGGTGGACGGCTGGCTGGCCTTCGTGGCACTGGTGGTGGTGCTGGGCGTGGTGATGGCGGTGGCGCGACGGCGCCCGGTGCCAGCAGATACTCTACCGAAGTAAGAGTGGCTCCGACCTGCGCACGCTCAGCCCGTTCGACATGGAGCCGATCGCCGAGAGCGTGAAGCGCACCAATCGCATGATCGTGGCGCATGAGGATTCGCTCAGCTGGAGGATCGCCGCGCGCATCGCCGACGAGCTCTTCCCCTGGCTCGACGCGCCGGTGGAGCGGGTGGCGAGCCTCGACACGTGGGTGGCCTACGCGCCGCAGGGTGGAGCGCGCCATCCTTCCCGAGCCCGGGGACGTGTTCAACGCCATCCGCGACATCGAGGCGTTCTGATCCCCGGCGATCCTCGCCGGACGATGTGACCAGCCCCGCCCGGATGCGTCCCGGGCGGGGCTGGTGCTTTCACGTGGTACGGATCAGGCGGCCGGGCGCAGAGCCGAAGCGCGGCGGGCAACCTTTTCCAGGAGCTCGTTCAACGGGATCCCGAGCGCGAGGGCGAAGCATTCGGCCGAGGCGACCCTGAGGCGCGAGATCCCGTCCTCGATCCGGCGCACCTGCCTCTCGCTCAGGCCGGGGATGTCCACCTGCCGGAGCCCGCGCTCTTCGCGAATCTGCCGCAGCGCCCGCCCGGTGAAGTCGTTGGAGTTCCGCTTGATATATACGTCGGCCAGAAAGGCCGGGTCGGCCGCCTGGAGGAGTTGCGACACGCCCAGGTGAAGATCCCCGGCCGGCCAGTAAAGGTATGAACCATCGGAATCGATCTCGAACGCGTCCTGCTGGTCGGCCACCAGCTCGGCCACTCCCGGAAGGCGCGCGATGGGGAAGGACCTCGATTCGAGATCTCCACACAGGATGACGAGCTCCCCGCCCAGCAGATACGCGTCCACGATCCCGAGCCGCGGATCTTCACGAACCGACGCCACCAGCAGCCGCCGGAGCACCCCCGCGTCGCACGTGAGGTGGAGCCGCTGCTCGGGGCGTCGAAGCTCCAGGACCGAGGGAAGCCGCATCACGGCGCCGTCCGGCACGTCGAGAATGGCGAAGTAGTGGACCGACGCGCCTTTGCGGAACTCCAACGGCGCATCTGGCCGGGGGATGAGGAACTCCGACGCGAACGCGGCCACCACGGGAGCCGGCAGCGCCGCCGCGCCCTCCGGCGACGCGAGGCGCTCGGCGAGCCGGCGCAGGTGCCGGGGCAGCCCGGCGCCACGAAGGAGCTTCGGGGAGATGAACAGCGAGTTGTCCGAAGCGGCGGCCTGCGCGATCATGGATCCACCACCTGTACCTTCGCGTCCCATTCGATGAACAACGCCTGACGCTGCTCCGACACGCGTGAGAGAAAATCCTTCAGCGCCCGGGCGGGGATCTTCTGGAACTGCCACACCACCTCGGCGCGTGGAGGCTCCTCGCCTAAGAACACGCGGATCTCCCAGTTCCCGTGCGAAAGGACGTGGAAGTGAGCTTCGCGGTGATCTTGCGACCAGAACCAGCACCGGCACCCCGGCCACGCCACGCACTCGACCTTCCCATGCCGCAATCCCGGAGCCGCCTTGCAGCGCCCGGTCAGCCCCTGGGCGGGAACAGGTCAGTTCCGTAGCTGCTCTTTTCCCGAATCCTTCCGTCGGAGCCGTGGATGACCAGCTCCCCCTTCTGGTTGCGCGCGATCTCGCGCCCATGCTCGATCGCCTCGCGCTGGCTGCTGAACACACGGGTGTCGCGCCTGTTTCCAGCGCCCCGGACGGCCCACAGGTTCCCACGCGGAACGACGTGCTGGTTCATGCTCATGAACGGTTGAACGTGAAAGGCAGGCCGGACACCATCCAAATATTGAAGTGAACGCATGTCCGGTCAAGGCTGTCCGGGCGCGGAGGCATGGCGCCGGATGCTTTGTCTCGCCGTGTTGGGTGCATGGAACGGGAGAGTCACACCGCGGCGGTAATATGCGTTCTCAGGGCGAACAAACGCTCGCGATCCAATCGCAACCATCACCCGATTCCACCCGATGCGTATGACGATCACCCGGTTCGTTCCCATGGTTGCCGCCGCGGCGGCGCTCGCGCTCGCGCCGCTGCGGGGGCATGCACAGTCCGCCGGCCCGTTCATCGGGATCGGGGTGGGCGCCGGGCGGGTGGCGGAGCCCGAGGCGAACGCGGCGCGGCTCGCGCCATCGGCCCACGCACGGGCCGGGTGGCAGCTGACGCCGAACGTGGCGCTGATGGTGGAAGGAACGCTGAACGGCATCGGCAGCCCCAACCCCGACGCGCCCCCGTTCGACCCGGGGATCGGCGGGACGTACCGCAACCGGCAGCTGCAAACGGGGACGCTCCTGGCGTCGGTGCAGCTGGGCGGCGGATCGTTCTACGTGCGCCCGGGGATCGGCGTGGCGCGGCACGCGTTCACCGTGTTCCGCCCAATGCCCGAGGACGGGTACAGCAGCGAGACCAGCCACGAGATGGGCCCCGCCGCCGGGATCGCCATCGGGCACATGGTGAACGCCATCCCCGGCTTCCCGGTGAACGTAGAGGCCGTGGGCTTCTGGAGCGGCGGTGAGGACAGCAGCGGCCACCGCTGGTCGGCCGGCGTCCAGCTGACGCGTGACTTCCACTTCTGACTCGTTCGATCATCGCTGACGAGGCACCCGCGAACAGGTGCGTGAGTGCGTGAGTGCGTGAGTGCGTGAGTGCGTGAGTGCGTGAGTGCGTGAGTGCGTTTGGAATTCGCGCATTCCGCGGCGCTCCAACTGCGTGAACACGGAGCAGCGGAGAGAGGGGAGTCAAACGGAGGAACTGCCTGAAGTTCAAAGCCGTGGCTCCGTGTCCCTCCGTGGCTCGCGCGAAGCGCCGCCGCCGTTGCCGTTCAGGAAGGTTGAACCCCTCGCCCGGCATGCCCGGACGAGGGGTCCTTGTCATTGCGCCGAACCAGAACGCACTCACGCACTCGCGCACTTCCGCACCTGTTCAAGACCGCCGCGCGGCGCCCCTCAGCTTCTCCCGTAAACAGGGACGGCGGCGCCACCGACCACCGCCGCTTCCCCCGACGCAAGAAAGAGAATCACCCGCGCGATCTCGTCCGGCGACGTCCATTTCGACGCGTCGGCGTTGGGCATGGCGCGGCGGTTGGCGGGGGTGTCGATGGTGCCGGGGAGCACGGCGTTGGCGCGGATGCCGCCGTCGCGATACTCCTCGGTGATGGTCTCGGCCAGCACCAGCAGCCCCGACTTGGCCACCGCGTAGGCGCTGTTCTTCGCCCGCTCCTCGCGCGCGGCACGGCTGGAGACGAAGACGAGCGCGCCGCCGCCGCGCTCCAGCATCCGCGGGATGGCCGCGCGCGAGAGGAGGAAGGCCGAGGTGAGGTTCACGCTCATCATCGCCTCCCACACGCCCAGCGTGGTGTCGGCCACCTTGGCGCCGCCGTGCCACGCGCCCATCAGGTGCACCACCGCGTCCAGCCGCCCGCCCCACTGCACCGCCTGGATGATCGCCGAATCGGCGCCGCGCTCCGTCGTCAAATCCAGGAAGCAGGTGCTCACGCGGCCGGGGTGGGCGGACTTCAGCCCGTCCAGCGCATCCTTCGCATCCGTGTGGTGCAGGGCCACCGTGATGCGCCACCCGGCGGCCAGGAACGCGCCCGTCACCGCGCGCCCCAGGTTCCCCGCCCCGCCGGAGATGAACGCCACCGGGCCGCCCGGCTGGTCAGCGCCGCTCTTCGCCATGCAGCCTCCCCGTTGCCGCGGTGATCTCGCGCAGCCGCGCGGCCAGGTCGCGCGTCAGCTCGCCGTGCCCGAAGCGCCACATCCAGTCGCCGCTGGACGAGCCCGGCGTGTTCATCCGCCCCTCGCTCCCCAGCCCCAGCACGTCTTGCAGGGGGATGATGGCCAGGTCCGCGTCGGACCGCAGCACCACCTCGATCATCGCCCAGTTGGGCTCGCTCCCCCCGTCCGCCAGCCGCGCCAGCGCCGCCCGGGCGTGCGGCGTCGCCTCGTCGAGGTACCAGCCCAGCGCGGTGTTGTTGTCGTGCGTCCCCGTGTACGCCACCGTGTCGCGCACGTAGTTGGCCGGGAGGTGCGGGTTGTCGGGGTCGTCCTCGCCGAACGCGAACTGGAGGACGCGCATCCCCGGCAGCCGCAGCTCGTCGCGCAGCGCCTCCACCTCCGGGGTGATGATCCCCAGGTCTTCCGCGATCAGCGGCAGCGGCCCCAGCTCCCGCTCCACCGCGGCGAAGAGGCGGGTTCCCGGCCCGGGCACCCACCGTCCGTGCAGCGCGGTCTCCTCGTGGGCCGGCACTTCCCAGTAGCTCTCGAAGCCGCGGAAATGGTCCACGCGCGCCACGTCCACCATCTGCAGCGTGCGGCGGAAGCGCTCCACCCACCAGCGGTAGCCGGTGCGCTCCATCGCCCCCCAGCGGTAGAGCGGGTTTCCCCAGCGCTGCCCGGTCCGGCTGAAGTAGTCGGGCGGCACGCCGCTCACCACGGTGGACCGGCCTTCGGCGTCGAGCTCGAACAGCGCCTGGTTGGCCCACACGTCGGCGCTGTCGTGCGCCACGAAGATGGGGACGTCGCCGATCAGGTAGATGCCGCGGCCGCGGGCGTAGCGCCGCAGCTCGGCCCACTGCCGGTCGAACAGGAACTGCCCCAGCGCGTGGCGCTCCAGGTCGTCCGCCAGCCGCTCGCGCGCCTCCTCCAGCGCGCCGCGGTCGCGGGCGCGGAGCCCGTCCGGCCACGCCGTCCACGCACGGCCGCCGTGCTCGTCGCGCAATGCGCGAAAGAGCGTCCAGTCGCCCAGCCACCCCGCCTGGCGTTCGCGGTACTCCGCGAACCCCGCGCGCAGCCCGGGGCTGGCGCTGGCGCGGAAGGCGGCGTGGGCGCGGTGCAGCAGCGGCTCCTTCCACGCGGCCGAGCCCGTAAAATCCGCGCACAGCGGATCGAACCCGCGCGGCGGGCGCGCCTCGTCCTCGTCCAGCAGCGCGTCTTCCACCAGCAGGTCGGCGGAAAGGAGCAGGGTGTTCCCCGCGAAGGCCGAGAGCCCGTTGTAGGGCGAGCCCCCCTCGCCGACCGCCACCAGCGGAAGAACCTGCCAGAGCGTCTGCCCGGCCAGCGCCAGCCAGTCCACGAAGCGGTAGGCGTGCGCGCCCAGGTCGCCCAGGCCATCGCCGGGGAGCGAGGTGGGGTGCAGCAGGATGCCGCTGCGGCGCTCGCCGGTCACTCGCATGGCGCCGTGCGCCGGGGATGCCGGAGACGGGCCGGCGCATTGAGGTCCACGTGGTGCAAGATCTGGAATCCGAACAGGTTAGCGCGTCGCTTCGAACTAAGTCCGCCAGGGGCGGGAGGTCTCCTTCCCCCGCCGCGGAAGGCGCCTCCCGGTTGCAGGAAGCGCGCCCACCGTCCCCGCGGCACGCTCCCGGACCCCTCCCGGCCGCCTCCTCCACTCGCCGGACGTCGCCGGACAGGGGGACGGCTCCGGAAGCTCCGTCCGCGCGGCGCGGGGCGCAAGCAGCGGTGCCACGATCATCCAACGGCGCTCTTGCTTCCTCCCCGGCCCGCGACAACCTTGCACCGGTCCGTGCCCCGTCACCGCGCCCCTGGCCCAATTTCATGCCCGCCGCCCAGACCGGCCACCACAAGGACGAGATCCTGGACCGACTGGCGCGCCACGCCAACGTGGCGCAGTTCGTCAGCTTTGGGCCAGACCTGGCGCAGCGCTTCGCCTGGGTGCATGGCCACGAGCCCAACGCCCGCTTCGCGTCGCTCGAAGCCGGCGTGGCGGCGATCCTGGCGGCCGCGCCCGAGGGCTCGGTGAACGTCCGCTCGTTCCAGCCATTCAACGCCAAGAGCCGAGAGTTCATCTACGGACTCAAGGATGCGGGCGAGGTGGCCTCCACCGTGCGCCGGCTGGCGGCGGAGGGGCTGTACACCATCGTCAACGAGACGGTGGACGTGAACGACGGCGGGGTCTCGGGCGTGGCGCACGGCTCCGTGATCGAGTTCGCGCCCGGTGACACGCCGCGCGCCGTGGAGAAGCCCGGCACCGCCGCGCTGGAGCGGGGGATGGCGATCCGCGCGTTCGAGGCCGTCTACGGCTTCCGCCCCGCGCTCCCGGACGCTCCGGAGCTCCGCGTGGAGTTCAGCATCCACCCGCTGCGCCGCGGGGTGCGGCACGACCACACCATCGTCTGGGAAGAAGAGGAGATCCCCGGCGGCCCGGCCGAGGCGCACACCGCATGGCCCAACCTGTTCAGCCGCATGCTGGGCGACAAGGCGTTCGGCCTTCTGGTCGCATGGCTCACCGGCCTTCCCGTTCCGCAGACGACCGTCTTCCCCCGCCGCACGGCCGCCTTCACCTTCGGCGAGCCGACGGGGATCGTCGAGCCGTGGCTGCGCACCTGCCCCACCGAGCAGATGCCGGGGAAGTTCACCACCACCCACGGGTGGACGGACCCCTACGCGCTGATGCAGCGCGAGGACCCGGGCGGCACCGCCATCGCCTCGATCCTCTCGCAGCGCGGGGTGGACGCGCGCTTCAGCGGCGCGCTGATCTCGCAGCCGGACGGGAGCGTGCAGGTGGAAGGCGTCCACGGCTTCGGCGATCCGTTCATGGTGGGCGACGCCGCGCCGGAGCCGCTGCCGCCCGAGATCGAAGCCGACATCCGCGCGCTGTACGACCGGGCGCATGCCGTGCTCGGCCCGGTGCGCTTCGAGTGGGTGCACGACGGCGCGCGCGCATGGGTCGTCCAGTTGCACCGCGGCGCCAGCGTCACCCAGGGCCGCACGATCTTTCCCGGCGACGCGGCCAGCTGGCACCGCTTCGACGTGAGCCGCGGGATCGGCGCGCTTCGCGAGCTGATCGCGGGGCTGAACGGCGGCGGAGAGGGCGTGGTCCTGGTCGGCCGGGTGGGCGTCACCAGCCACTTCGGCGATCTGCTGCGCCGCGCCCGCATCCCCTCGCGCATCGAGGAGCCGGCGGGCTGAAGCGGAAACACGGCAGACCCGGCCATCTGATTGACGTGTGTTTGTGCGGCCCGCGTCCCCGGCGGGCACCTTCATTCTTCCTCATCCCCCCATGACCCAGCCAACCAACCCCGCGCGGGGCGACACCCCGGCGCCTCCAGCCGGCCCGCCGGCGAGCCAGCCGGTGATCGTGCAGCCCGCGGCCGGCCGTCCCGCGACGGCGCGGCCGACACCCCCGGCCGCGTCGCGCCGGTCATGGTGGAGGCCGTGGATGTGGGTGCTCCTCCCGCTCCTGCTGCTTGCGCTGGTGTGGGGCGGATGGCGGCTCTTCCGCCGGGTCAGGCCGGCGCCGGCCCCCGCCCCGGCGCTGGTGATCGGCATGGTCAGCGATCCCCGCGTGGGCGGCACCGACGGAACGTCGTCGAACGCCGGCGCGCTGGCCGGAGCGCTGGGCACCATGCGCGGACGGCCGGGCGCCGTGTCGCCCAACGTGGTGGTGCTGGCGGGCGAGATCTTCACCCCGACACTTCCGGCGCCGTCGACCGGGACGACCAGCACGACCATAGGGGGTGCCGGCGCCGCGGGAACGACGGGAACGTCCGGTGCTGCCGGCGCGACCAACCAGGGCACGGCCGGTGGCGCGGGAACCACCGTGCTGCCGGCGCAGACCGACACGTCGGCCGCGGGCCGCGCGCGCGCCGATTCGCTGGCCCGCGCCCGGGCCGACTCGGTGACGCGGGCCCGGGCCGATTCGCTCGCGCGGGCGCCCTCCGGCACGACGCCGCCGACCGCCACAGGGAACGCGGGGACGCCAGCCTCGCGGGTGGACTCGCTCGCCGCGGCGCTGGCGGCCAGCCCGGTTGCCAACCTCTACGTGGTGCCCTCGGATACCACGTGGCGGAGGAACATCGAGGCGGTGCGCAGGCGGATGGGATCGGGCGTTCGCATCGTCGATTTGACGCTCTGCTACGGGAGGGATGGCACGGACGGGTGCTGGGCCGACGTCGCCGGTACGCCGTACCGGCTGGTGGGCGTCCCGCGCTTCCCGGCGGCGGCGAAGGACGACAGCGCACGCTACCTGGCCAAGGCGGAGGCAATCGTCGACCAGGCGCACGCCGCCGGGCGGACGGTGGTGCTGGTGGCGGGGGCGCTCCCGGCGAAGGTGGCGCACGGCGCGGTCGAGCGCCCGGACACCACCACCGCCACCGCGCCCACGAGGACCGACACCACGAAGAAGGATTCGGCCGGGGCCACCACCACGACCATCACCACGAAACCGGCCGCGCCGCTGCCCAACCGTGAGTGGGGCGACCTGGCGGGGCGCGACGAGGTGGCCGTGCTCCTCTCCGGCACGTCCGCGGGAACGCCGGCCGAGGGGAAGATCCGCCTGGTGCCGCCGCTGGGCACGCGTGACAACGCGGGGGTGGCGGAGCGCGGGTTCGGCGTGGTGCAGCTGCCGGGCGCGCGGCTGGCCACGGTGGAGTACGACGACGCGCGGCGCACCTTCGCCCCGCTTCCCGACGCGGCGCGGCAGACGGTGGAGGAGTCCACGCCCGGGGTGTTCCGGCGCTTCATGCGGTGGGCGCGGTCGCTGCTCGACAGTCCGCGCGACATGGCGTTCGCCACCGTGTTCTCCATCGCGCTCCTCTTCGCGTTCCTCACCGTGGCCGCGCTCTGGCGGCCGGACGGCGATGGCAAGACGGTGCTGCGGGCCGAGTCGAACGCCGACGGCGGCGCGGCGCAGGCGCGCACCACGGTCACCACCTCGGTGCCGGGGGGCGCCATCTTCGAGGGGAACCTGGCGCGCACGGTGTGGAGCGGGCTCACCGGAATCGCCACCGTCACCCTGCTCACGCAGTTCTGGAACTTCACGGGGGTGAACTCCGAGGCGCTGTACGTGGTGGTGTTCGTCATCTTCTTCCTGCTGTTCCTGGTGGTGACGGCGTTCATGCGCGCGGTGGTGGAGTCGCTGCGCAGCCGCGTGCTCACCTCGCGCCCGCCGTCGCCCTGGAGCCCGCCCGTGCGCCGCAGGGAGATGAGCGACGCGGAATACCAGCGGCTGGCCGCCGACGAGCGCTGGATGTACCGGCGCAGCCGCGGGTGGCAGTGGTTCCTTTCGCTGCGTGAGCTGTTCCTGGTGTTCTTCGACACCTTCATGAACGTGGTGCTGGGCCGCGGCTATGCCGCCAACGTGGTGTGGCAGGACAAGATCGTGGACCTGCAGTGGATGCTGCTGCGCGCCACCGACCGCATTCGCGAAGAGATCACCACCGCCGTGCAGCAGGCCCTGATCACCTCGTACCACGATCATCCCGCCGGAGCGGCGACCGCGGCCGGCGGCGGTGCGACGGCGGGCGGAGGCACGGCGGGCGCCCCCGGATCCGCGGGGGGAGCCGGATCAGCTGGGGGAGCGGGATCATCGGGAGGAGCCGGCGGACAGACGGGCGCGGGAATGCCGGGGACGGGCGGGGCCGGTGACGGCGCGACGTCGCGGACGGACGTGACCGGAAGCGGCGGCGCGACGGGCCAGACGGCGACGGGCCAGCCGGCCACAGGCCAGACGGGCGCCACGGTGGGCGAAGGGGGTTCGGGCGGCGCGGAAACGCGGTCCACCGGTGGCGCGGAACCCACGATATCGCAACCGGTGGGCGGCACCACGACCACCACCACCTTCACCGCCGGGGGAGTAGGCGCGCAGGGGACGCCTTCCAGGCCGGCCACCGGCTCCACGGCTGCGGGAACGCAGGCCGCGGACGAGCCGCAGCCCAACGACACGGACCTCGAGAACCCGCAGGACGCGGAACTGCACATCCTGGGGCAGGGGATCCGCGTGGCTATCAGCGTGGTGTCGGACGACGGGAAATCGGTGTTCTACCTTTCCGCGTCGTCGGGGAGCCTGTCGCGGCAGTTCGGGCGAAAGTCGATCGCGTGGGTGGCCGCCACCGCGGGCGAGGCGCGGTGGTGGACGCGCGAATACGAAAAGCAGCAGCTGATCCTGTTCGACAACACGGTCGATACCACGCTGGCCGACGTGGACCCCGGCAAGCTGCGCCTGGACGAGTACTTCGAGCGCCGCGAGAACGCCGACTACGGGGCGTTCCTGGTGATCCCCATCCCCTGGCGCCGGCGCGGGCTCCCCGAGAACACGCGCCGGGGGCTGATCCACATCTCGTTCGCGCGGTCGGCGTGGCTCACGCGCCTGTGGCCGGGCATCCACCGCGTGATGGAGGAGCAGAAGAAGAAGGACCCCACCGGCGAGGTCAACCCGTACACCGCGTGGCGTGACCTGCTGAGCGACGAGATGATGGAAGACCCCACGCTGCAAGCGGTGCTGCACCAGTCGGTGAACGTGCTGGCCGAGCTGATCGCGCAGTTCGACCAGACGATCTACGACTCGCGCCTGCGGCGGCAGCGCGGCGGCGGTTGATGCGTGCGCGGCCGGGCGCCAGATTCCCCGCGAGCACCCCGTTCCCCCAGCCGCGGCACCCATGACGCTCGTGCATGACTACGAGGCCGACCTCGACGACCGGAAGTACAGCCGCCTGTACTTCGAGGAGCGCGCGATGGCGTTCAGCGCGCTGGACTGCGTGCTCAACGGGGAGAAGGGGATCTACGCCAGCAGCGAGCTGACCACCGGCGCGCGGGCGTACCGGCTGCTCGACGACCGGGGCTTCCGCAGCACGCACGAGCTGGGGGAGCCGCACCTGGGCGACATGCTGAAGGCCAACATGGATGAGGCCGGTCGCTTCGCTGCGCGCATCCGCGAGCACTTCGGCGGTCGCGAGCTGGTGATCACCCCGGCGCCGTTCAACGCGCCGGAGTGGACGCAGGCCGAGTACCTGGCCTTCTGGGAGGAGCTGATCCGCACACGGGTGAAGGCGGTGTACTTCAACGATGCGTGGGAGATGAGCAACGGCTGCACCTTCGAGTTCGCCGTGGCGCTGGAAGCCGGGGTCCCCGCGTTCGCGGCGGACTACACGCCCCTCTCCGCCGCCACCGGCGCCGCGATGGTGGCCGATGCCGCCGCCGGCCTGGAGCGCCGCGGCCACGACACCGCCCGCCTCCACATCCACCTGGGCCGCATCCGCCGCGCGAGCTGACGCCTCGGATCGAACAGCAGCGCTGCCGTGAATCGTGGTGATATGAGAGACCCGGTATCCGGAGGCCGTCGGGGCGACCTGCCTGCCGCGGCTTCGTCTCCACCGGGAGAGTCGCGTTGATTTGACCCAGAGCACCAGAGGACCAGAGGACCAGAGGGCTCGCTGCTGACCCGCTGGTGCTCTGGTCCTCTGGTGCTCTGGGTCTTCTCAACGTTCGCCGCCTTCCGCGCCCAGAGCCGCCTCCGCGCAGGATCCTCGCCGGTCTCCTGCTCAGCCTCAGCCTCGGGATGACACGTCGGGGTTGCCGCGGGATACACAACCCGTCTGCCGTCTGGCCTCAGCTCCGCCGGTCGTGGCGAAGGTCGCGGCGGTCGTGGCGAAGGTCGCGGTGGTCGCCGCGCAGCTCGCGATGGTCGCGCCGGAGCTCACGCCGGTCATGGCGAAGCTCGGCGGCGGACTGGTGATGGCGCCGGTCCTGGCGCAGCTCGCGCGCGTCGCGGTGCAGGTCACGCCGGTCGTGACGGACCTCGCGGCGGTCCTGGCGGATCTCGCGGTGATCCGCGCGGCGCTCGCACGCCTCGGGGTGGCGGGCGCAAGTCTGGCGCGCCGTCTGGGCGCTCAGGGCGGCGGGGGCGGCGGCCAGCGCCAGCACGATCGCGAACATCGCCTTCATCGTTGCCTCCATTCGGGTGCGGGTTCGGCGCGGCCCGTCCGTGAGCCGCTCGATGAAGGCATACACGCGCGGGTGCGCCGGCGTTGGGGCGCGCTCAATCCGCCGCCGCGGCGGCCAGGCGGGCGCGGAGGCGGCGGCGCCGGGCACCGGCCCAGAAGCCGTGCGCCATCATCACCGGACCCACCAGCCAGTAGCACATCCCCGCTTGGCCCGTCCATCCGCTCCCGCCGAACCCGGCCACGGACATCGACAGCACGCCGATCGCCGCGTTGAGCAGCGACTCGCGCAGGTTGTCCAGCGTTTCGAACCGCTCCATCTCGTCCAGCTCCAGCGCGCCGCGCAGACGGTACGCGTGCATGTGCAGCAGCGCGAAGATCAGGAACACCGCCACGTATCCCGCGCCGAAGATCACCATCATCAGCGGCCCCTGCCCGGGGCCCACGATGGGGCCGGCAGCCCGCCCGGCATTCGGCACCCACGCGGAGCCCAGCGCTATCCCCACCACCAGCTGGAACACGAACTTGAGCGGGTAGACGAAGAAGAGGATGACGAACAGCAGGATCGCGTTCAGCAGGATGGTGACCGGGTCTTCGAGCCCGTAGCGCCGGAAGAAGCGATACTGGTTGAGCCACACCAGGAAGAGGAGCGCGAACGAGGCGGCGAACGCGGGAAGGCCGCGCAGCATGTTCAGCAGCTCGTTGAAGGTGGCCGGCACCTCCAGGCTCACCACCAGCAGGGTGATGGCGAAGCCGAACACCGCGTCGCTCAGCGCCTCCAGCCTCCCCACCTCCATCCCCCGCCAGCGGAAGCCGCTGCTTTCCACGCGCGGGCCGCGGCCCAGGCGGCGTCGGATCATTCCTCCTCCCGTCTCCAGGTGAACGAAGCAGCAGCGTGCCGGCTCCTGCTCCGCGGTGCGTCATCCTTCCCGATCAATTCCACGAGCTGGGCCGGGAAGAAGGAGCAGATCCGGCGCGGCCAGCGACTTCGTTGCGCACGCAGAATGTCTCGTGTATTGTTGTCGGGAAACGTGAAACGCTGTTGTGGGGGCCACTTCCAGATGCGGAGCGGCGCCCGGAACTCATGCGCGGGAGAGCCCCGATGCGCAAGAAGCTTTCGCTGGAAGTGGACGGGCTGGCGGTGGACTCGTTCGCCACAGGCGGCGCGGATCAGAAGGAACGCGGCACCGTGGAGGCGAACGCGGCGTGTACCTGCCTGGCCACCTGCGCGTGTCCCAGCGCGCGCTACTGGTGCGCCGACAGCCCCGAAACGTCGTTCTCGTGCGACTATACGCAGAATGCCAGCTGCTGGACCACCAGCTGAGATCAAGCAGGGGTGCGGGCCCGGTTCAGGGGACCGCACCCTTTCGCCGTTCGCCGCGGCCGCGGCGGGTGCCCACCCATCATCCATCACTCACCAGCCGGGGGGCTGCCGATGGGGAAGCTGAGCCTGGAGACCTTAACGCCGCCCACTGCGCCACCGCGCCCGCCAGCGTGGTTTCACGCGGCCACACGCCCGACGTGAGCCACGAATCAATCGACTGCTGCCCCGGAGAAACCCCATGCGCAAGACGAGGCTGGAGCTGGACACGCTGAGCGTGGAGTCGTTCGCCACCACCACGCAGGGAATCGACACGCGCGGCACGGTGGAGGGGCGCGAGATCGAGCCCACGCCGCCGGAGCGCCCCTGCACCTGCAACCCCACCGACCTGTGCAAGACGGCGTACTACCACTGCGGCACGGGCCCGTACACCATCTACTCGTGCGACTACACGTACAACGGCAGCTGTGCCGTGACGGCGTGACAAGCGAACAGGTGCGTGAGTGCGTGAGTGCGTGAGTGCGTTCCGCGGTCTGGCCGACCGTGGGTGACAGGATGACGAGCGGCGCGGCTCCCGGGACGGGGGCCGCGCCGCTGCTGTTCTGTCGAAACCGGGGCTGCGGTGCGCTTCAGCGGTCCGCGGTTTTCGCGTCGGTGCCGACCAGGCGCTCGATCTCGTCGGGGTCCACGGGAACGTGGCGGGTCAGGATCTCGCAGCCGTCCCCGGTCACCAGCACGTCGTCCTCGATGCGCACGCCGATGCCGCGCAGCTCATCGGGCACGTCGGGCAGGTCGGCGGGGATGTACAGGCCGGGCTCGATGGTGAGCACCATCCCGGGCGCCAGCGGAACCCAGTCGCCGGCGCGATGCTGGCGGTACGAGCCGGCATCGTGCACGTCCAGCCCCAGCCAGTGCGAGGTCTGGTGCATGAAGAAGCGCTTGATCTCGTCGCCCTCCGCCAACTCCGCGGGATCGCCGCTCAGCAGGCCCAGCTCCACCACCCCTCGCACCACCACGTCGCGCGCGGCCTCGTGCACGGCCTGGATGGTGGCGCCGGGCCGCACCGCGGCAATGGCCGCCTCCTCGGCGCGCAGCACGATCTCGTACACGCGGCGCTGCGCGGGGGTGAAGCGGCCGTTGACCGGGAAGGTGCGGGTGATGTCACCGCAGTACAGGCCCACGGTGCCGCCGGCGTCCACCAGCACCAGGTCGCCATCCTGGGCGCGGCGGTCGTTGGTCACGTAGTGCAGGATGCAGGCGTTGGGGCCCGAGCCCACGATGGTGGGGAACGCCGTGCCGCAGTGCGGGCCCGCCGCGCGGAAGGTGCCGTCGATCAGCGCCTCCAGCTCCCACTCGCCCACGCCGGGGCGCGCGGCCGCCATCGCGCGCAGGTGCCCCTCGGCCGAAAGGCGGCACGCCTGGCGGATCAGCTCCATCTCGCCCGGCTCCTTCACCTGGCGCATGCCGTCGAGCACGGCGCAGGGGTCCAGCACGTGGGTGGTGCCCTTGCCGCTGCGGGCGTGCCGCTGCCGCCACTCGCGCATCCACCCGATCAGCCGCGCGTCCATCGCCTCGTCGCTGCCCAGCGAGTACCAGATGTGGGTGGCGGGCTCCAGCAGCTCCTTCAACCGCTCGTCGAGCTCGTCCAGGGGGTAGGCGGCGTCGGCGCCGTACTGCTCGCGTGCGCCGTCCACCCCGGCGCGCACGCCGTTCCACGCCTCCTTCTCGGGGTCGCGGGGGCGCACGAACAGGGTGAAGCGATGCTCGGGGTCGTGCGGGGTGAGCACGGCCACGGCGGGCTCGGGAAAACCGGTCAGGTAGTCCAGCTCGCTGTTCTGCCGGTAGTGGATCTCGGTATCGCGCGACTTGACCAGCTCGGGCGCGGAACAGAACACGGCCACGCCCTCGTCCATCTCGGCCAGCAGGCGCTCGCGGCGGGCGCGATACGGCTCCGGCGCGGGCGGGCGCTCCACCTCGCGCGTGGTGGGTTCGGCCGCTTCGGCCTCGGGTGCGGCGGCGAGTGTATCGGTGATCACGTGAAATCGTGCGGTAATTGTGTGATGGAGTGGGCGACCCGGCACGCGGCCGGGTTCCCGCGTCAGAGCACCTGCCGGAGCGCTGCCTGCACGCGCGGGGCCAAGTCGGCCCACGTGGTGTCTGGATCACGGGTGACGGTGACGAAATCCGCGACGATGAACACGGAGCGCACCCCCGGCTCGGCCAGCAGCCGCGCCGCGATCGGGTTCCCGGCGGCTGCCTCGGGCGAATCGAACGTCATCCCCCGCCGCCCCTCGAGCAGCGTGCGGCCCACGGTGAACTTACCCGCGTGCGGGTTCGGCGTTTCGTCGAAGCGGATCCTGGGCTTGGGCACGAGCTTGCGGTTCAGTGAATCAGGGAGGCTCTGAATGGAAAGTGCCTGGGTCCGACTTCGCACCGGCGGCTCAAGCCGCAGCAACAACCACGAGAAGCCTCGCAAACTGCGCGAGGCTCCACCAGCCTGGACCTCGTACGACCACTTTCATCCTCTGTGGTCGCGCGCAGCGCGGTGTCCGACTCAGGTACAGGAACTTTCTCCAGCTACTCCATGGTTTCCGTGACGAGTTCGAGATAGGCATCCGGATCCAGGCCGTGCGCACGGGCCAGCGCGTCGATCGCCTCCACACCCGGTACGTAGCCGTTTTCTATGCGACGGACGTGGCGTGACGACAAACCAGGAATCGACGTTTGGGAAATGCCGAGTTTCTGGCGAAGGATGCGAACAGCGGCACCGAACGCCTGGTCGTGCGCGAGCTTTTGCGCCCTGGCTTTCGCCCGAAGTTCCGGATTGAGAGCCACCCTGATGTCGTGAAGGTCGAGGTGTACGTCGGCATCGGGCCAATGTAGAAATACACCGTCTTCTTCGATCTCGAAATCCGGGCGTTCGGCGACAGGAATCCGGGCGAGGGCAGGATAGGCATCGAAGCCGATCTCGAAAGAATCGAATCCACAACTCACCACGAACAGGCACTCGCCGACCACCGTGGCCGCCGCGATCGAATCATGCTGTTGGCCACCCACCCAGGCGTTGAGCACTCGCTGAGGCAACGCACTCCCGTGATGGACGAGCATGTTTCTCAGCGTTCGCAATCCTGCGCGCTTCAGCATGAAGGGCACCCATTTCGGGTCCACGTCGCTTTCCACGAGAAGCGCCTGCAGGCGATTATGCTTGTTTGACGCCGAGATCACATCGGCAAGCCGATCGAGCCGCGTTGCAGAGGTAAACACGAACAGCTTCCGTGCGGAGACCGCCTCCTCGACCTGACGCTCCTCGAGAAACCGCACGACGCCGTTGTCGATCGCCTCCCGACCGTGAATCGGAGACTCTGCAGCCGTAAGGACCGTCAGTGTATCCGTAGCTACCGTAGCCATGTTACTTCCTCTGGTCCGGGGAGACCTTCCTCCGCCACTCAGCCAGCAACCGGCGCTTGTGTTTCATCACGAGCTCGAACAGGACGGCCTGCTCCGCCGGAGCGAACTCTCCGCCCATGTTCCGCTTGTAATCCCAGTTCAGCCCGCGTTTCCTGTTCGTGCGCAAGAAATAGATCCGCACGACGTACGCCCCTCGCCGATACACCTCGAAGTGATGCGGCAGGTGGTCAGCCGAAGGGAAGTAGCACTTGATTCCATCGACCTCGAACGCCTCTACCTCTCCCATGCTTTCCTCCGAGCGGTACACCCGCACCGGACACGTGTTCCGTTAGCTGGCGATACGATTAATGTCCGCAGAACGCGCGCGCAAGAGAGCGGCCCGGGCAACCGACGGAGGCGAGTTCGTTATCGATCGGCCCCACCGGTCGCGCCGCAACGGCCTACTCGTCACCCCGCCAGCGTCGGCGCGCGCCGCCACGCCTCCCAATCCTCCCCATCCAGCGCGCGCCAGGTGCCGGTGGCGGGGAGGTGGAGGGCGCGGGTGCACCAGCGCGCCAGGAAGTCCAGGTCGTGGCTGGAGATCAGCACCGCCGCGCCGTTCGCGCGGCGCGTGTCCAGCTCGGTGACCAGGCGCTCGGCACTGGTGCGGTCCAGGCCGTTCAGCGCCTCGTCCAGCACGATCATCCGGGGCTGGTGCAGGAGCGCGGCGGCGATCGCGGTCTTGCGCCCCATCCCCTGCGACAGCTCGCGGCAGAGCGTGCCCTCGGCGCCGGCCAGGCCCAGCAGCGCCAGCAGCCGCGCGGTCTCGGCGGCGGACGCGGCTTCATCCAGCCCGCGCGCGGCCGAGACGAAGCGCAGCAGCTCGGCCACGCTGAGCTCGGGGTAGAGGAACGGCTGCTCGGGGACGTATCCCAGGCACGCCGCCGCCCTCGCCGCGTCCGCGAACGGGTCGGCGCCGCAGATGTGCACGCTCCCCGCGTCCGGCAGCCGGTCGGCGGTCACGCAGCCAATCAGCGTGGATTTCCCGGCGCCGTTGGGGCCGACCAGCGCCATCGCGTCACCCGGGCGGACGCTGAAGGTGACGTTGTTCAGCACCACGCCGCGGCGGTACTTCTTGCGCAGGCCGCGCACGCTGAGCGGAAGATCGTCCGCCATCATCCTCCCTGCGGTCATGGCCTCCGCCATCATCGCCCCGCCGCGGCCAGCGACGCGCCCGTGGCCACGGTGGAGGTCACCGCCGCGGCGGCGAGCCAAACCCACGCCGTGTCGCCATCTCCCACGATCCACCAGCCGAGCGCCAGCGGCACGGCCACGATCAGCGCCAGACCGAACGCGGCGGCCCAGCGGCCCACGAGCCGGTCGAGGGGCTCCAGCCCCAGCACGCGGTCGGTCCAGCGCGTGCGGCCGCGCTCCGAGCGGCCCAGCGCAACGATTGCGGCAGCCTGCGCGGCCAGCGTGGCCCCGCACGCCAGCGTGACGAAGGTGCGCACGCCGGGGCTGCCCCCCGCACGGAGCACCGCCAGCGCGCCGACGATGGCGACCGGCCACGCCAGCCGCGCCGCCCAGCGGTAGCGCCGCCCGATCACCACCGCGTCGCGCGCGCGGACGGCCTGCGCGGCGCGCGGAAGCACGCTGGCGATCCCCCGCCCCACCACCAGCTCGCCGCCGGTGGCGTTGGGCGGCGGCGCGTACGCCATCTCGCCCGCGCGCGGCGCGAACCGCGGCAGCGCCCGGGCGAACGATCGCGCGGCGAATGGAAGCATCGCCGCGGAGAGCGCGAGGACGAGCGCAAGGCGCAGCGGCATCGTCCACACCACGTCACCCGCGAAGCGCGCGGCCACGGCGCCGGCGATCACCGGCCAGATCGGCGCGAACACCAGCGAGCCGGCGGCCACCAGCTCCGGGTCCGGCCCCAGCGACTTGAGCGCCAGCGACGGCCGCTTCCCCGAGACGGTGCTTGCCGCAGCGTGCGCATGCGCCCACAACGACGCCGCCCACCCCGCCACCCCCGCGGCGAGCACGATGGACAGCGGCGCCACGAGCGGCTGTCGCGTCGCCGCATAGGGAATCATCACCCCGATCGCGAGGGCGAGCGCCAGCGCCAGCAGCCGCAGCGCGCGCACGCCGAAGACCGCGTTGGGATGAATGCCCAAGCGGCGCAGGAACGCGTCATCGGTTGGGCGGAAGAGGATGGGATACGCCTGGATCGAGACCGGTCCGGCGACGAGCAGCCCCAGCAGGATCACCCCGTCGCCGGTCGACACGTCGGGCCGCGCGGATGCGCCCGCCGCCCACAGCGCCCCCACCGCCAGCGCCACCGGCAGCACCACGCCCAGCCACGCCGCGGGGCGCGGATGGCGGAAGGCGTCGGAGAGCCGGCGAAGCTCGAGGAGCAGAAGCAGTTTCACGACGCCAGCGAATGTGCGAGATCGAGGATGTGGCAGGATGCGAGCGGGCGGAAGATACCACGGCCACCGCCGCCGGCAAACGCACGACGTCCGCGAAACCCGCGTAACCGAACGGCGTTGCGGCGGCAAGGCGCTGGAGAGCTGCCGCGCGGGCGAGGGGTCAAAGCAGGCCCATGAAGAAGCCCGCCAGGAGAAGAATGGCGGCGAGCCAGAGGCCCTGAAAGGCCCCCATCAGGCGCAGGAGCTTCCGTCCGGCCGGAGTATGGTTCGCGGGATCGAACGCGTTCACCTGCCAGAATCGAGACTGGCCCTCCCCGGCGTGCTGGTGCGGCTGGAGGTCGGTGCGGAGGGGCCGAAGGCGGACGAAGATGATCAGCTGCGCCATGATCACGCCGGATGCCAGCAACAGGACGGCGGCAAGAGCGATCGCCCTCACGGAAACCCCGGCAGGTGCGGGCTCGTGGAACGCGCGGCCGCGATCATCATGGAGCCAGTTCGTCCCGGAAACGTGTGATCACTACTCCGCGTTCGGCCGCTCGGCCATCCGCTTCGCGATCTCGGCCTCGTAGCCGCGGTCGGTCGGCTCGTAGAAGCGCAGGTCACGGATCTCGTCCGGGAGGCACTGGAGGTCCACCACGCCGCCCTCGTAGTTGTGGGCGTACTTGTACCCCTCGCCGTAGCCCCACTCCTTCATCAGGCTGGTCGGCGCGTTGCGCAGATGGAGCGGCACCGGCGCGTCGGGGTGCTGGCGAGCCGCTTCGGCCGCGGCGCCGCCAGCCAGGTAGGCGCGGTTGGACTTGGGCGCGTTGGCCACGTACAAGATGGCGTTGTAGAGCGGGAGCAGCCCCTCGGGAAGGCCCAGCCGCTCGAACGCGAGCATCGCCTGCACGGCCACGATCCCCGCCTGCGGATCGGCGAGGCCGACATCCTCGTACGCGGCGGCGACCAGGCGGCGGAAGACCGTCTTGGGGTCTTCGCCGCTCTGGATCATCCGCTGCGCCCAGTACAGCGCGCCCGAGCCCGACGAGCTGCGCAGCGACTTGTGGAAGGCGCTCAGCATCTCGTAGCCGAGCGTGGTGTCGTAGCGCGCGGTGCGCTGCTGCAGCGCCTCGCGCACCGCCTCGGCGTCCACCACGCCGCTCCCGCCCACCAGCCCCGCGGCGATCTCGAGCCCGGAAAGCGCCTGCCGCGCGTCGCCGCCGGTATTGCGCACCAGCGCGTCCTCGGCGTCGGCCTCCAGCGTCACGCGGCCGCCCAGGCCCCGCTCCGGGTCTTCCACCGCGCGGCGGACCACGGCGCGCACGTCATCCTCCGACAGCGGCTCGAGGACCAGGACGCGCGAGCGGGAGAGGACGGCGGCGTTGATCTCGAACGCGGGATGCTCCGTCGTCGCTCCGACCAGCGTCATCAGGCCGGATTCGATCCAGGGAAGGAGGAAGTCCTGCTGCCCCTTGTTGAGCCGGTGGATCTCATCGATGAACAGCAGGGTGTGCCGCCCGCCCTTCCGCCGCGCCTCGGCCTCCTTCACCACCTCGCGGAGCCGGGGGACGCCCTCGCTCACCGCGTTGAAGGGGACGAAGGTGGACCCGCTGAGCGAGGCGATCATCCGCCCCAGCGTGGTCTTTCCGCTCCCCGGCGGGCCGTACAGGATCAGGTTGGGGAGCTGCCCGGCCGCGATCAGCTTGCGCAGCGTGCCCTCGGGGCCGGCCAGCGCCTGCTGCCCCACGATCTCGTCCAGCGTGCGCGGGCGCATCCGCTCGGCCAGCGGCGCGTTGGCCGCGGGCGCGGGGGGCGCGGACGCTTCCTCGCGGCGCGCGGGCGGCGCCGGATCGGGCTCGCCGAACAGCGACAGGTCGCTCACCGCACCACTCCGCGCAGCATCAGGAAGGTGACGTAGAACAGCGCCGCGCCCACGCACACGGCCAGCGCCAGCCCCGGCCTGCGCCCCTTCTGCACCTCGGGGATCAGGTTCGACGCCGCCACGTACAGCGTGACCCCGGCGCTCACGGCCAGCCCGTGCCGGGCCAGCGGCGCCACGAACTCGGTGAGCAGCACGCCCAGGACGGTGGACGCGCCCAGCGCGAGCACGGCCAGCAGCGCACGGCGGCGCGAGTTGCCGCTGGCCAGCATGATGGAGGCAACGGTCACGCCCTCGGGGATCTTGTGCAGCACGATGGCGATGAACACCAGCAGCCCCAGCCAGGTGCCCACGCTGAACCCGCTGGCGATGGCCACGCCGTCGAAGAAGGTGTGCAGCACCAGCCCCAGCAGCGCGGCGATCCCCACCCACGGGTTCACCATCTCGTGCTGGTGCGTCTCCTCGCCGAAGTGGAAGTGCGGGGTGAGCGCGTGCTGGGTTAGGTGGACCAGGAGGTAGCCCACCAGAATGCCGAGCGCGGCCGATTCGCCGCCCAGCTCGATGGCCTCGGGGACCATGGCGATGAACACGGTGGCCAGCATGAACCCCGCGCCAAAGGCGATGAGCACGTGCTGCAGCCGCCGCCCGCCGTGCGAGTGGCCGGTGATGAGAAGGCCGCCCGCGAGGTTGGCCACCGCCGCGATCAGCGCATAGACGAGCGCGTGCAAACCGGGATCCTGCCTGGGTGAAGAACCGAACGTTCCGACGCGCGACAAGTGACCGCGCGGGGGGGCGGATGTCAACTGCGTGGGGAACAGGGAATAGGGAACAGCAACAGCCTGCCACGGATTGATGCGGCCGGGTTACACCGGCCGAGCCCCGTCGGCCCCCTCCCCCCGGTCCCCTCGCTCTGCTCCGCGAGGGAGGGGGTGCACTTCTCTCGTGTTGGCGAACGCGGTTCGCAACGATGCTCGCGTGGGAGTCCGCGAAGGCGGACTTTGGGCCGTTGTTGCCGCGGATTCATCCGCCCCTCGCGACGCCGGTGCGCCTACATTGGCAAAAAGCCCGCGGCCCTCCCCGATCGCAATCGGGAAGGGCCGCGAGTCCATCAGCCGCGCGAACGATCAGGCCTCGATCTGGGCGTCGCGGGTCTCCTTCGAGTAGTAATCGTAGTAGTAGGTGTAGCGGCCGTAGCCCGACACCTTCTCGTCGGGGTCGTTCAGCACGCCGCCCACCACGCGGGCGCCGATGGCGCGCATCTGCTGCACCGCGTACTGCGCGGGCTGGCGCTCGGTCTGCCCGGCGCGGATCACCACGATCGCGGCGTCGGTCTGCACGCCCAGGATCTCGGCGTCGGCGGCGGCCAGCACCGGGGGCGTGTCCACCAGCACCAGGTCGTAGCGGGTGGAGAGCTCGGCCAGGAGCGCCTTCATCCGCTCGCTCCCCAGCAGCTCGCTCACGTTGGGGACCAGCGTGCCCGCGGGGAGCAGGTGCAGCCCCTCCACCAGCGTGGGGCGGATCGCGTCCTCCAGCGTGGCCTGGCGCACCAGCACCTCGGTCAGGCCGGGAAGGCGGTCCAGGTCGAAGAGGGTGTGCAGGCGGCTGCGGCGGATGTCGCAGTCCACCAGCAGCACGCGCATCCGCTGCTGCGCGAAGGTCACGGCCAGGTTCGCCGTCACCGTGCTCTTTCCCTCGCTGGCGCCCGGGCTGGTGACCAGCAGGGTGCGCAGCGGGTCGCCCCCGGTGCTGAAGATCAGGTGCGTGCGCAGCTTGCGGTATGCCTGCGAGCCGGCCGAGTGCAGGTCGTTGACCGTGATCAGCCCCTGCGTGCCCTGCGGCCCGCGGCGCATCAGCGCGCGCGTGCTGGGGAGCCGGAGCTTGCCGCGCTGGCGGCGCTGCTCGGAGTCGGGCGAGATGCGGGGGATGATGGCCAGCACCGGCAGGTGCATCAGCTCCTCCACCTCTTCGCGGCGCACCAGCGTGGTGTTCAGCTTGTCGAGCGCCAGCGCGCCCGAGGCGCCCACCAGCAGCCCCACCAGCAGCGCGAAGAGGACGCGCTTCTTCTCGCCGCGGCCCATGGGCCCGCCGGGAACCATCGCCGGGTCCACGATCTCCACCTGCCCCGCCTCCACCGCCTGGTCGATGCGGGCCTTCTGCCGCTCGCGCAGCAGGTCGTCGGCCAGGGTCTGCAGCGTTTCCACCTGCCGCGACAGGCGCTGCCCCTCGGCCTCGGCGTCGGGCATGGCGGCCACGCTGCTGGCGTCGCTGGCCATCACCCCGTCCATCACCTTGAGCTGCGCGTCGAGGGCGGTGGCGCGCGCCCCCACGGCGGTCACCAGCCGCGAGCGGTAGGTGTTCACCAGCGAGTCGAGCCGCTGGATGTCGGGGTTGCTGGCCGCGCGCGACCAGGGGCCGGTGGTGAGCGAGTCGCGCACCGTCTGGTAGCGCACCATCTGCTGGTAGATGGACACCAGGCCGCCGTTGCTGGCCACCTGCGGGCTGGCGGCCAGCGCGGCCACCTGCTCGCCGGCGGCGCGCTCGCCCCCGCTGCTCAGCGCGCCGTACATCTGGTCGTAGATGCGCTTTTCCTGCGCCAGCTCCTCGCGGCGCAGGCGCATGGTGCCCAGCGCGTCCTCGGTGGCCTTGAACTTGTCGCGCGGGCTGAAGGCGTTGACGTTCTTGCGGAAGGCGCTGAGCTGCGCCTGCGCGTTCAGCAGCAGCGAGTCGGTGCTGCGCAGCTGCTCCTCGATGAACAGGCTGCGGCGCCGCGACGCCTGCTGCGCGCTCTGCGCGTTCAGCTGCTGGAAGGTCAGCGCGGCGGCGTCGGCCACGCGCTGCGCCAGGTGCCGGTCGTAGGCGGTGTAGCCGATGTCGATCACGTTGGTGAGCTCGCGCGGGCGCGCCTGCAGCCCGCCCAGCACGGCGCTGATGGCATCGTCGCGCGAGATCACGGTGAAGCTCGCGGCCGACATGGGCGGGCGCTGCGTGAACACCGCCTCCACGCCCGGCAGGCTCAGCGGCGTGCCGTAGGGCGCGCGGGAGCGCTGGCCGCGCAGGGTGGCGGCCACGTCGTTCTCACCGAAGGCCACCTCCACCGAGTCACCGTTGCGCGCGGCCGAGTTCACCCGCACGCGCCCGATCACGGCGTACGGGAAGTCGGGCTTGACGGGGTGCAGGCGCAGCCCCAGCGAGTCGGCCACCGTCCCGGCCACGGCGCGGCTGCGCAGCACCTGGATCTGGGAGAGGATGGGGTCGGTGTAGTAGCCGGGGAGCTGGTCGCCCTGCCCGCCCCCGCCAGCCGCCAGGTCGCCCGACATCTTGACCGTGTTGTCCTTCAGGCGCACCGCGGTGCTGGAGAAGTACTGCGGCAGCTCGCGCGAGAGGCGCCACATCGACAGCCCCACCGACAGCACCACGGCGGCGGCCAGCAGCCACCAGTAGCGCCGCAGGGCGCGCACGTAGTCCTGCAGGGGCACGCCGTCGCGCTCCTCGTCCTGCTGGGGCGTGAGCTGCGAGCGCAGAACGGGCGGGCGCTGCGGGCGCGCGCCCACTTCGGGGACCACCGGATTGGAGGGCGTGGTCAGCTCGGACACGGCATCACCGTTTTGCGAAGCTGTAAACGACGGAGCGGCACCGCGGCCGCGGTGCAAGCGCGCATCGAACGATTCTTCGGAGGAGAAACCCGCGCGAGCGCGCGGAGACGTGATTCGTAAACTCCCTGAATATAACGGTTTATGCGAAAATTACAATAGTTCCTTTGCACGAGTTGCGGGGGTACGGAGGTACGGGGGTACGGAAAACCGTGGAGGGATCGAACCCCTCCTCTGAATCATTTCTGGACCAAGCTTCCGCGCACCCGCACCGCGGCCACGCTCGGCCGGTAGCCCGCGAAGGCAGACTTCGTGTGGCTGTTGCAGCGAATTCATCCGCCCCGGCCCACCTCCGTACCTCCGTACCTCCGTACCTCCGTACCTCCGTACCTCCGTACCTCCGTACCTCCGTACCTCCGTACCTCCGTACCTCCGTACCTCCGTACCTGGCGATTACCGCTGAGGCTCGACCTTCAGTGTGTACGCGCCGCCGTTCTCGCCCGAGAGCGCCTTCACGCGGATCACGAAGGTGCCGGTGGAGGGGAGGGTGGTCTCCAGCACCGAGTTGGTGCCGCCCTCGGCGTCGTCGTTCGAGTCGATCTCGGTGAACTCGCCGTTGCGCAGCGTGCCCAGCGTGACGTAGGTGTCGAACGCCTCGGACGACAGCGAGATGCGCAGGCGCTCGCCCTGGCGGCCCTGGTAGGTGTAGTAGTCGAAGTACGAGTCGTCGTCGCCCTGGGGGTCGTTGTCGTCGAGCATCCCCGAGACTTCGGTGTTCGGCTCGATGGCGCGCGGCGTGGCGGTGGTGGAGGCCGCCTCGCGCTCGCTGACGGTGAGGGTGTAGGGGCCGGTGGCGCCCGCGCCCACCGAGTTGGCGTGGATCACGTACTCGCCGTTCTCGGGGATGGTGATGCGCAGCCGCGAGTTGGTGCCGCCCTCGGCGCCCGCGCCGCCGTCGTCGTCGGTGCGGATGGAGGTGAACTCGCTGCCGTCCATCTTCCCGAAGTTCAGGAACGTGTCGAACGAGTCGGCGGCCATCTCGATCTGCAGCCGCTGCCCCTTCTGCGCCGTGATGGTGTAGCTGTCGTAGTAGCTGTCGTCGTCTTCCACCGCGTCGGTGGCGGCCAGGCGCCCGCTCAGGTTCTGCCCCACGCGGATGGGCCGCGCCGCGGCGGTGGTGGGCACGGGGGCGTTCTCGAGCTGCATCGTGTACGCGCCCTTGCCGTCCTCGTTCAGCGACTGGGCCACCAGCAGGTAGCTGCCGTCGCTGGGGACGGAGAAGCGGATGCGCGAGTCGGTGCCGCCGCCACGGTCGTCATCGGTCTTCATGGCGTCGGTGATCCCGCTCACCACCCGGCCCACGGTCAGGAAGGTGTCGAAATCCTTGGAGCGCATGGTGGCCACCAGCGTCTGCCCGGCGCGCGCCTGGAAGGTGTACACGTGGAAACGGCCGCGCTCGGTGGTGCGCGGGTCCGAATCGGTGAGCGTGGCGTTGATGGTCTGCCCGGGGCGGATCGGGCGCTGCGCGGACTGCCGCTGCGCCTGCGCCGAGCCGGCGGCCAGCAGCACCCACGCGGCGGCGCCCGCCGCCACGCACTGCATCCGTCTCATGGAATTCATCTGTGGACTGGTGTGGGAAGGGAGGGTTGGCACTACGCGGTGTGGAGCCGCGACAAGGGTTGTACCGCCGCGCCGCCCCAAGGGTTGCACGCCAGGGTGCCCCCGCGAACGCCAATCTACGCTTTCGTGTTGAAAAGAAAAGACTTTCGCGGGGGGATGGTGCGGGGGTACGGGGGTACGGAGGTACGGAGGTACGGAGGTACGGAGGTACGGAGGTACGGAGGTACGGAGGTACGGAGGTACGGAGGTACGGAGGTACGGCCGTGCTGAGTGCGGGGTGCTGGGTGCTGGGTGCGGGGTGCGGGGGGATGATCGGGCGGGGGCGAGGATCCAAAGGCAGCGGAGGCTCGAGGGGCGGTGAGAACTGGATTTCGAGGCTCTCCGAGCGGCGGCGGGTTGAAACCCGCCGCTGGAACGTCGGGAAGTCCGCCTTCGCGGACTGCGAGAGAGGGTTGGGCGCGCAGGGGCAGACGCTCAGCACTCAGCACTCAGCACTCAGCACTCAGCACTCAGCACTCAGCACTCAGCACTCAGCACCCAGCACCCAGCACCCAGCACTCAGCACTTCCCTCACTCATCCTCGTACAACGCCTGCTGCTCGGCCTCCAGCACCTCGGCCAGCGCCTGCTCCCAGCTCACGCCCTCGTCGAACGCGCGAGCCTGGGCGTCGTTCCAGATGCCGCGCAGCACCACGGGGGCGGCGGAGACGGCCAGGCCCTCGCGCGAGCGGCGCAGCTCGGCGGCGCGCAGGGCGATGGGGCGCAGCTCGGGCGGGATGTCGGCCGCGGGGTCCAGGTACGCGGCACCGGCGGTCTCGGGGGTGCGGCCCTCGCCCGGCAGCGGGGGCGGCTTGGCGCCGGCGGGAAAGCGGCGCGGGTCGCGGGCCACGCGCAGCGCCAGGCTCCCGTCCGCGAACGGCTGCCACCACTCGATCAGCCCGCCGTTCAGCTCGTTCAGCAGCTTTTCCACCGACAGGCGCACCGGGCTCTTGCCGCGGCCGGGGCGCAGGCGCTCCACGATCAGCAGCAGGTCGGAACCCGGCTCTTCGTGCGCGAACGACTGGATCCAGCGCAGCGCCCGCTCGCGCGCGCCCTCGGGCCCCTCGGCCTGCAGGTCCAGCCGCCGCGTGGGCGGGTAGTGCCGCGCCTCGTACTCGCGCGCAAGCTCGTTCAACCGTGTCAACGAAAGCCCCACCCGCTGGTCCGTCCTCGTCCCCATGACGATGTCCCCACTCAATACGCAGGGAAGGGACCGCGGCGCAACGTGGCGGAACGAGGATTGCGCGCCTCCGCCCCTCCCCCTTGAACCGCAAGACCGGAGGGATGATCATGCGAGGCTACGACCGGGGATACGACTACGGATTGCGCGGCTGGCCCCAGGCGCGGCGGATGCGCGAGCCGGTGCGCACGCGCTTCACCGGCGCCGGGTACGACGGCGGATTCCGCGGCCAGGACCGCGGCGACATCGCCTACGGCTCGGACTATGACGCCGCGCGGCGCCACGGCTCACCGTATCGGATGGGCCCGCTGCCCAACCGGGTGACGGCGCGCTACAACCTCGACTACGTGCGCGAGCAGCACCCGGGCGAGCGCCCCATCAACTACGTACCCTACGGCGGCGACCGCATCGGCCGCGTGGGCGACATGCGCCAGTACCAGGCGCCGTATCAGACTATCGGCGGCACCCGCACCTGGCGCGGCGAGTGGCCCATGAACTGGGAGCGCAACCAGTCGCGTTACGACATGGACTACCCGAACTACCGCAACGACTACGGCCGCTGGTTCTGACGGCGGGCCGTCCGTCCGCTGCACGAAGACAAGCCGGGGCGGCTGATGCCGCTCCGGCTCGCTGTCCATCGTACCCCCGTACCTCCGTACCTCCGTACCTCCGTACCTCCGTACCCCCGCACCTCCGCACCCCGTCAGGAAGCCGGGAACGCCAGCAGCGCCTCTTCCATCCCGGACAGGTACGGGCCGTCGATCTTCTGGATGTCCATGGGCTTCCGTACTACAACGGCCGCTTCCCCACCGGCGGTGGCGAGCCGGCGGGCGGCGAAGACCGGAGGCGCTGGCCGGCAGGCCCTTACGGCCGGTGCTCGCCCTTCTGGCCGCGCTTGAAGTTGAGGCCGCTCACGTCGGACTTGGTGTGGCCGCTCCACTTCTGGTACGCCGACCACGCCACGGCCAGCACGATCAGCGCGATCACCACCAGCGCCACCACCTCCACCGGCGATACGCCCGCCACGATCCTGGTTTCGTTCATGGTGCCCCTCCCCGCGAAAGGAACCGGCATCCCGCCGTACAGGGCCGGCGGGCGTTGAAGGTCAGCGTCTCACGCCGCGCGTCCGCGCGCCCCGCCACCGCGGCGGGTGGCGCCCCGGCCGCCGCGCTGGTCCACGCGCGTGCGCCGGCGCCGGCCGCGCCGCCGCTTCCATCCATCCAGCGACAGGACGCCGTCGGTCTCCACCGGCACCTCGTCGGCATCCTCGTCCTCGTCGGCGATCACCATCCCGGGCGCCGGCTCGATGTCGGGCTGGTGCGCGCGGATCACCGGGTGCGCCGCTCGCTCGCGCTCCAGCTCCTCGAGCACCCGCTCGGCCGACACGTGCCACGCCACCGACAGGGTGCCCACCAGGGTGGCCATGGCGTGCGCCACCGTGTCGTCGAGCCGCGAGGCGGCCAGGCACGCCACGGCGGCGGGGAGGAGGCAGCTGGGCCCCTCGGCCACGCTCACCCGGTCGCGCCCGCGCTCCAGCCGCAGCCCCACCGCCGCCACGATCCGCCGCGCGGCGTAGCGCCGGCGGTGCAGGCGGCGCCCCGCGCACAGGTGGCGCAGGTGCTCGCGCCACGCCGTGCCCGCCGCGGCCGAGCTGTCGGCCAGCAGCCACAGCGCCGCATAAAGCTCGCCGAACACGCGCAGGTCGATCTGGCGGATGGTTTCGGGCGGAAGGGTGCCCAGGTAATCGAGAAAGGCGGTGATCCGGCGGGGCCGGTCGAGCAGGAAGAGAACGATCTCGCGGGAGCCGCGGCGGTGATTGCACCGGGCGCAGGCCGGAACGATGATGCGGAGGTCTTTTCTACGTCCGCCGCGGGCACGGGGGATCACGTGCTCACGGGTGAGGGGGCGGTCGGGGGCGGCTGGCGCCCGGCAGTACACGCAGCTTCCGCTCTTGATGCGCTCCTCCAGCTCACGCTGGAGCGCGCCGCTGTGGTGCTTCCGCCTCACTTGGACTCCCGGTGAGGGTCCGGCGAGGGCCGCGTTCCCGGGCCTCTCGCGGTGCATCCCGCCGCGGCGCGGCGGCGGGGCTTAGCGAGCTGAAAGGAAAATCGGATGCCAGCGGTTGCCGCAGCCCGTCACGCCCTGGTGACGGCCCGGAACCCGTGCGTTCGCGCGTGTGTGGGGATTCAGTGCTGGCTCCCGGAGCAGGAGTCGGCGTCATGCCGGGTGGGGGATCCCGGCGCGGGTACGGCGGTCCACGTTGTGTGGCGGGGGCCGCCGTACCGCAATATGTAGGGGGCTGAGGGGAAAGCGCCAGTGTTTTCGTTCGGGCGGTGGTGACGGTGGGGTCACGCCGCCGGACGGGTGCGGAAGTGCGTGAGTGCGCGAGTGCGTTTGGGCCGGGAGCGAGGCCGGGCATCGCGGTGCGCGGCAAGGATCCGCGACGGGCGGTCCGGTGCCCGCCGGCGCATCGCCGATGCGCCGGCGGGTAACCGGGTGCGCTCCAATCAGGCGGGGTTCTCCAGCACCACGCGGTAGGCCTGGTTGCGCTCGGTGCGGTGGCCCTCGGCGGCGCCCCACAGGTAGATCTGGAACTTGCGGTACAGCTCCTTTCCCCAGCGCCGCTCGATCTCCTCGCGCGCGGCATCGAGGCGGGTGGCCCAGTGGCGCAGGGTCAGCGCGTAGCTGTGGTTGTCGTCCCACACGCCGCGCAGGCGGAAGGGCGAGCGCGCCACCTCGGCCAGGTACTCGTGCAGGCACATCAGCGCGCCGTTGCCGGGGTAGATGTACTTCTCCAGGAACGCCGCGTGGCCGCCCTTCCGGCGCGTGGCGCTGGCGTCCAGGTACAGCTTTCCGCCCGGCTTCAGCAGCTCGCCGTACTTCTTCAGCGAGGCGCGGTAGTCCGGCAGGTGCTCGGTCACGCCCAGGTTCACGATGGCGTCGTACTTCTCACCCGGGGCGTGCTGGTAGAAGTGCTCGCGCAGCACCTGGCAGGGGAGGCCTTCGCGGTCGATCATCGCGCGCAGGAAGGCCTCCGACGCCCTGGAGATGGTGAGCGAGGTGACGTGGATGCCGCGCTTGCCCGCGTGCTCCGAGAACGCGCCCCACCCGCCGCCGATGTCGAGCACGCGGTCGCCCGCCTTCGCCCCCACGGCCTGGATGGCGAAGTCGAGCTTGCGCGTCATGGCATCTTCCAGCGCCTCGCCATCGTGCTCGAACACGCCCTGCGAGTAGCAGCGGTGCCGGCCGTCGAGCCAGAGGAGGTAGAAGTCCTGCTCGTAGTCGTAGTGCTCGGCGATCCACGCCTCGTCGCTCTTCACCTGGCCGCGCAGCAGCGGCTGCACGAAGCGCCAGGCGTACTTCACCGGGTGCCGGTCGTGGAACAGGTCGCGCAGGTTGATGGCGGCCAGGAAGTCGCCCTCCAGGTCGATCTCGCCGTTCAGGTACGCCGCGCCCACGGCCAACTGGTCGAGCGAGGCGAGGGCGCCTGCGCCGCGCGGGTGGGTGGCCACCAGCGTGAACGCCGGCTCGCCGTGCCCCAGCCGGTGCGCCGGGCCGCCCGGCGCGCGCACGGCGAAGGGAACGCCGTCGCCGTTGGTGAACATCTCGCCGTACCGGCGCTCCAGCGCCTGCACCGCGCGGGACAGGTCCATCGGGGTGGAAGACGTGCCAGTGCTCATCGGGCCTCGGCCGGCATGGGGTAGGAGTGGAGGGGTGAATGGGTGGGCCCGCATGGATTTCTAATCTGCGCGGGCGCCGGGCGGAAGGGTGGCGTGGCGTTGCTCGCGGGGGGCGCGTTGCGTAAGTTTATGGGTTTCCGAGCCACGGGCGCGGAACGGTCCATGCGGTCCGGAGCCATGCTTCGGGCCCGTCCCGCGTCTCAGCTGGCGAATGCGATTGTTTCCATGGGCGGGGCTGCCGCCCGGGAGAAGGATGATAGATGAGCACCCAGGCGCCTGAAGCGCCGGCACCGGGCGGATACGCACCGGCCGGCAAGGACAACGGGATCGTCAAGAGCAAGGGCACGGTGAACCTGCCGCGCCCCGAGGGGCGCGAGCCGGTGCAGCACCGCGCGCGCAAGCCTGAGTGGCTGAAGGTGCGCGCCCCCGGCGGCGAGAACTACCTGCGGCTGAAGGGGCTGATGCGCTCGCAGGGGCTGCACACCGTGTGCGAGGAGGCGCACTGCCCCAACATCGGCGAGTGCTGGGAGAGCGGCACCGCCACCTTCATGATCCTGGGCGACGTGTGCACCCGCGCCTGCAAGTACTGCGCGGTCGCCCACGGCCTCCCCACCGAGCTGGACTGGGACGAGCCCCGCCGCGTGGCCGACAGCGTGGCCGCCATGGGGCTGGAGCACGCCGTGATCACCTCGGTGAACCGCGACGAGCTGAAGGACGGCGGCGCGGCCATCTACGCCGAGTGCATCCGCCAGATCCGCGAGCGGGTCCCCGGGTGCACGGTGGAGGTGCTGATCCCCGACTTCAAGGGGAACGAAGACGCGCTGCGCACCGTGGTCGAAGCCGGGCCCGACATCCTGGCGCACAACATCGACACGGTGGAGCGGCTGGGGAAACACATCCGGCCGGGGGCGCGCTACTGGCGCTCGATCTCATTCCTGGGCGCGGTCAAGCGGATGAACCCGCGGCAGCTCACCAAGAGCGCCATCATCCTGGGGATGGGCGAGACCGCCGACGAGATCCGCCAGAGCATGCGCGACCTGCGCGAGGCGAGCGTCGACATCCTCACGCTGGGGCAGTACCTGCGCCCCAGCGAGCACCACGTGCCGCTGGACCGCTGGGTCACCCCCGACGAGTTCCGCATGTGGAAGGAGGTGGGCGAGGGCGAGCTGGGCTTCGGGCACGTGGAGAGCGGGCCGCTGGTCCGCTCCAGCTACCACGCCCGCGAGCAGGCCCGCACCATCAGCCCCGACGGCCCCGGGCGCATCACCCAGATCGTGGAGGCCGACGCCGGCGAGGGCGCGCGCATCGACGCGGCCGAGGCGGCGATCCGCGCCACGCTGGTGAAGCCGCCCGCACCCCGGCTGGTGCAGATCGGCGGGCTGTGAGCGACCAGCCGGGCACGCCCCGCATCCCCATCGCCGATCCGGCGTTGCTGAAGGCGGTGGAGCGGCTGCTTCACCCCGAGCGGTTCGTACCCGGCGAAGAAGACAACGAGAGCAGCGGGCACGGCGGAGAGGCCGAAGCGGAGCAGTCCAGCCTCTCCACGCCTGAGCAGGAAGAGGGCACCGTGCCAGCCAGGGAACACCGATACGAGTACGTCACGCCACGCGCCTACCTGGTGCGCGAGCGCGCCGCCGAAGACCGCACCGAGTACTTCGACGGGCGGCTCATCACCATGTCGGGCGGCACGCGGCTGCACGCGGCGATCGCGCAGAACATCGGCGCGCACCTGTACTTCCGGCTACCGGAAGGGTGCGGCGTGTACCAGGCCGACCTGAAGGTGCGCGCGGCCGAGGCGAACGCGATCATGTACCCCGACGTCGTGGTTCTCTGCGGCGAGCCAGGATACTTCGACCGCCGCAACGACGTGGTGACCAACCCCACGGCCGTCTTCGAGGTGCTGTCGCCCAGCACCGAGCGGCACGACCGCACCACCAAGGCGGCGGCGTACCGCGCCATTCCCTCGCTGCGCGCGTACGTGTTCGTGTCGCAGGTGGAGCCGCGGGTGGAGGTGTACGCCCGCGAGGACGGCGGCGAGTGGAGCTGCGCCGTGTACCGGCAGTACACCAACACGGTGCCGCTCCCCTGGCTGGGGTGCCAGCTCACGCTGGCCGAGATCTACAAGCACCTGTTTCCCGCGGCCGTTGCATGGCCGCAGATTGCAACCTGACGGACCGGCGAGCCCGAGGGACCTTCACGGTTCGAGAGATGGAACCCATGCCCGATACCAAGACCCGCAAGCCCGAGGCGCGCGCCGCGCAGCCGCAGGCCGGCTCCGCGCCCGAGCCGCCGCAGCGGAAGAGCGACGAGGAGCGCCTGGAAGGCTTCGAGCGCGAGCAGCTGCGCAAGATGATGTGGGACATGCTCCTGGCCCGCCGCTTCGAGGAGAAGGCGGCGGAGAGCTACGCCCTGGGCAAGATCGGCGGCTTCTGCCACCTGTACATCGGGCAGGAGGCGGTGGCCGTGGGCGCCATCCACGCGCTGCGCCCCGACGACTACGTGATGACCGCCTACCGCGAGCACGTGCACGCCATCCAGAAGGGGATCACCCCCAACGCGGTGATGGCCGAGCTGTACGGCCGCGCCGACGGCTGCAGCGGCGGCAAGGGCGGCTCCATGCACATGTTCAGCGCCGAGCACAACTACCTGGGCGGCCACGGGATCGTGGGCGGCCAGATCCCGCTGGCGCTGGGTGTGGCGTGGAAGATCAAGTACAAGAAGGAAGACCGCGTGATGCAGGTGTACTGCGGCGAGGCCGCGGTGAACCAGGGCGCCTTCCACGAGTCGCTCAACATGGCGGCGCTGTGGAAGCTGCCGCTGGTGCTGATCGTGGAGAACAACCGCTTCGGGATGGGCACGGCGTGGGAGCGCGCCGCCTCGCTGTACGACATCTACCAGAAGGCCACCGCCTACGCCATGCCCAGCGCCGTGGCCGACGGGATGGACGTGCTGGACTGCTACCGCGTGGCCATGGAGGCGCACGAGCGCGCCCGCAGCGGCGGCGGCCCCACGCTGATCGAGGCGCGCACCTACCGCTACGTGGGCCACTCGATGTCGGATCCCGTTTCCGGCGTCTACCGGACCAAGGAGGACGTGGAGAAGGAGCGCGCCAACGACCCCATCACCCTCTTTGCCGACCTGCTGGCCCGCAACGACATCCTGAGCCAGAAGGAGCTGGAGGAGATGGACGCCGAGGTCAAGCGCATCTCCGAGGAGTCGGCCGAGTTCGCCGACAACTCGCCCGAACCGTCGCTGGACCACGTCTACACCGACATCTATTCGACCGAGGACGTGAACGGCCGAATGTACTTCGACATGCGGGGAGAGCGCTAACGATGGCGGTGATCACATATCGCGAGGCGCTGAACGAGGCGCTCGCGGAGGAGATGGAGCGCGACCCCGACGTCTTCCTGATGGGCGAGGAAGTGGGCGTGTACAACGGCGCCTACAAGGTGTCGAAGGGGCTGCTGGAGCGCTTCGGCGAGATGCGCGTGGTCGACACGCCGATCACCGAGCTCGGCTTCGCGGGCCTCGGCGTGGGCGCGGCGATGACGGGGGTGCGGCCGGTGATCGAGTTCATGACCTGGAACTTCGCCATCCTGGCGTTCGACCAGATCTTCAACTCGGCGGCCAAGATGCGCTCGATGAGCGCCGGGCAGTTCAAGATGCCGGTCACCTTCCGCGGCCCCACGGGCGCGGCGCTGCAGCTGGCGGCGCAGCACTCGCAGGCGCTGGAGAGCCAGGTGGCGCACTACCCCGGCGTGAAGGTGGTGGTCCCCGGCACCCCGGCCGACGCCAAGGGGCTGCTGAAGGCCGCCATCCGCGACGACGACCCGGTGTGCGTGTTCGAGGGCGAGATGCTGTACAACCTCAAGGGCGAGGTCCCCGAGGACGACGACTACGTGATCCCCCTCGGCGTGGCCGACCTGAAGCGCGAGGGCGGCGACGTGTCGATCATCACGCACGGCAAGATGATCCACGTGGCGCTGCAGGCCGCGGCCAAGCTGGAGAAGGACGGGATCCAGGCCGACGTGCTGGACCTGCGCTCGCTGCGCCCGCTGGACACCGACGCCATCCTGACCACCGTGGCCAAGACGAACCGCGTGGTGCTGCTGGAGGAAGGGTGGCCGTACGGCGGCATCACCGCCACCATCGCGGCGATGATCCAGGAAGAGGCGTTCGACATGCTCGACGCGCCGGTGCTGCGGGTGACGCAGGCCGACGTGCCCATGCCGTACGCCAAGGGGCTGGAGCGCCAGGTGAAGCCGAGCGCCGAGCTGCTGATCGAAAAGGTGAACCGGGTGCTGTATCGGTAACAGGTGCGGGAGTGCGCGAGTGCGCGAGTGCGTGAAGAACGGAACGCACTGGCGCACTCACGCACGGGCGCACCTGTCCACATCTATCGGCATGGAACGGATCTGAAGATGGCGACCAAGGTCTACATGGAGGCCCTTTCCCCCACCATGGAGGAGGGGCGGCTGGCCACCTGGCTGAAGAACGAGGGTGACCCGGTCAAGGAAGGCGACGTGCTGGCCGAGGTCGAGACCGACAAGGCCACCATGGAGCTGGTGGCGCGCGGCTCGGGCGTGCTGCGCAAGCGCATGATCGGCGAGGGCGACACCGCCAACGTGGGCACCGTGATCGCCGTGATCGCGGGCGCCGACGAGGACGTGAGCGCGCTGACCGGCGGCGCCGAGGCGGCAGCCAGCCAGGCCAGGGGCGGCGAGCCGTCGGGCGCGGCGCAGGAGAAGGCGCAGGCGGCGGCCGGCTCGAGCGACGTGGGCCAGGGCGCCGCGGCCGTGGCCGCCGCCGGGCCGACGGAGCAGGACCAGGCCGAGCGCGGCACGCCGGCCGAGGCCACCCCCGCCGGCACGAAGCCGACGCCCACGCCCGACCAGGGCACCACCGCGCCCACCTCGGGCGACCGCTCCATCGCGCCCGCGGGGCAGGAGGGTGACGCGTCCGGCTCCAACGGGCGGGTGAAGGCGAGCCCGCTGGCGCGGAAGATGGCCAGCGAGGCGGGGATGCAGCTGGGCGGCGTGCAGGGCTCCGGCCCCGGCGGCCGCATCGTGAAGCGCGACGTGGAGGCGGCCATGCAGGGCGGCGGCGCGCAGGCCGAAGCGCCGGCCCAGCAGCAGCCCCAGGCCGAGGCGGCGGCCCAGCCCGCGGCCGAGGCGCCCGCGCAGGCTCCGGCGGCGGCCACGCCGGCGGGCGGCTATCGCGACCAGCCGCTGTCGCAGATGCGGAAGACCATCGCCAAGCGGCTCACGCAGTCGATCGGCCCCGTCCCCCACTTCTTCCTCACCATCGAGGTCGACATGGGCGAGGCGATGAGGCTGCGGGCGCGGATCAACGAGAAGTTCAAGGACCAGGGGGTGAAGGTCAGCCCCAACGACCTGCTGATCAAGGCGGTGGCCGCCGCGCTGCGCAAGCACCCCTGGGTGAACGCCGCGTGGACGGGCGACGCCATCCGCTTCCACGACTACGTGCACATCGGCGTGGCGGTGGCGGTGGACGAGGGGCTGATCACGCCGGTGATCAAGGATGCCGACCGCAAGGGCGTGGCCGAGATCGCCGGCGAGGTGCGCGAGCTGGCCGGCCGGGCGCGCGAGAAGAAGCTGAAGCCCGACGAGTACACGGGCTCCACCTTCTCCATCAGCAACCTGGGGATGTTCGGGATCGAGGAGTTCACCGCGGTGATCAACCCGCCCGAGGCGGCGATCCTGGCGGTGGGCGCCATCGGCCCCAAGGTGGTCGTGGACGACGAGGGGAACATGGCCGTCCGCCAGCGGATGCGCGTTACCCTCAGCTGCGATCACCGCGTGATCGACGGGGCGACGGGGGCGCAGTTCCTTCAGACGCTCAAGAGCTACCTGGAAGAGCCGATGCTGATGGTGGCCTGACGGAAGAAGTGCGAAAGTGCGAAAGTCCGAAAGTGACGGCGCGCTCTCCTCCTCGATCGATGACGCGAAGCCTCGGCCGGGTGATCCCGGCCGGGGCTTCGTCGTGCGGCGCCGCGCGGCGGGAACCGCTCTTGCGAATCTCGGGCGTGGACCCGGCCGTATGGGCGGCGGGTACGTTCTGATCGATCCGGCCGCGAAGGCTGCGGCCGTGAGGGCACTCTGCGGGGCGAGTCAACGGATGCGCATCTCCCACGTTCTTCTCATCCCCCTGCTCGCGGCGGCGGTGACCGCGCGCGACGCGGGGGCGCAGTACCGGCAGACGAGCGAGCGCGGCGCGGGGCAGCTGCGGGTGCGCTCGCAGGCGCTGGCGCAGGGCGGCTACGCGGTGGTCGTGGACCTGGACGCGAACCGGCTGTACTTCGCCAAGGGGCGGCGGGTGCTGTGGTCGGCGCCGGTGGGGACGGGGACGGGGCTGCGGATGGAGAGCGACCGCAGCGCGTGGGACTTCCACACGCCCAACGGCGTGTATCACGTCACCCACAAGGCGCGCGAGCCGGACTGGATCGCGCCGGACTGGTACTTCCTGGAGCACGGGCTGCGGGTGCCGGGGCAGAACGACCCCAAGCGGCGCTTCACGCGCGGGCTGGGGGCGGCGGCGGTGTACATCGGGCACGGGCTGGCCATCCACGGCACCGACAAGCCCGAGCTGCTGGGGCGCCGCGTGAGCCACGGCTGCATCCGCCTTTCCGACGCGAACGCGCTGCGGCTGTTCCACGACGTGCAGCCCGGCACCGAGGTGGTGATCGTGGGCGGCGACGGCGAGGTGAAGGAGCAGCCGCCCGCGCCCACCGTGCGCCGCAACCGGCCCGAGGGCGAGCCGCCGCCGCGCGACGCCGTGGTGATGGAGATGGAAGGGCACTCGACCAGCGAGCTGCTGGCGCGGCTGGACGAGGAGCTGGTGGCCGACGCCTTCGCGCAGGGCGACGCCAACTGGCCGCGAGTGGCCAGCGTCCTGTTGTTCCGCGGCGTGAAGGAGGATGACGACGCCGCGCTGGGCGGGCTGCTGGCGCGCGTGGCCGACCTGGGCGAGGGCCGCCTGCGCGACGAGTACGCGGCCTTCGCGGCCGACGCCTACGCGCAGGGCGCCCTG
>DASSJS010000325.1:0-17038 GCA_035691085.1 Longimicrobium sp. | reverse complement strand
CGGAGCTGGACGGCTGGGCCGGGATGACCGCGGCCGGGCTGCTGGTGGACACCGCGCTGAGCGCGCAGTACGCCGCGCTGCTGAACAGCCGCTACACGCCCGTGCACAACCGCGTGCAGAAGATGCTGGACGAGGAGAAGTTCCACTTCCAGTACGCCGCCGGCTGGGCCCGCCGCATCGCGCAGGTGCCCGGGCTGCGCGGCGATCTGCTGGCGGCGCTGCGGCGCTACCTGGCCCCCGCGCTGGCCTGGCTGGGGCGCGACGAGGCGCCCGGCATGCGAGCCCTGGTGCACAACGGGGTGGTGCACGACGAGCCGTCGGCGCTGCGCGCGCGCTACCTGGCCAAGGTGGGCCCGGTGCTCGACGAGATCGGCGCGGCCGAGGCGCTGGGCGTGATCCGCGACGGCGGCGAGTGGACGTGGACCGGGCGGCACGACTGGGCCGGCTGGGACGACGCAACCCGCCGCGCCGGCGGCGAGCTGGACGAGGAGACCGCGTCGCGCGCGCGCGGCGACAAGAACCGCGCCCTGCTGATGGATTGATGATGGCCGAGCCCGCCCGTCGAATCGAACCCGGCTCGCCGCCGGAGCACGTGTCCTGCCCCTTCTGCGAGGGGACCGACACGCGGCTGATCAACCCCTTCGGCGGGCAGCTGACGGTGGCGCAGTACTGGTGCAACCGCTGCCGCACCGGGTTCGACTACATCAAGTGGGAAGAGCCGGGAGACGATCCCGGCTTCTAGCCCAACATCGATTCGCCATCAGCAACGAGCGGCCCGGCGGGAGACTTCCCGCCGGGCCGCTCGTTTGCCATCATGGGACACAAAGAAGATATACTTTAGGTCGCATAAGGATCATCATCAAACCCGGTTCACTTTGGGATGTAGCAGTCTTCAAGTCTGCGCCACATTCGTGTGCAAAACACCCAAATGCAGATGATGCAGATGATTACAAGACAATAGATGGGCAGCCAGGATGAAAGTGACCGGATGATGTGTATCAGATACTTGCGGGAAGTAAACGTTGGCTTTAGATTGGTCGCACGATGTTCCGGCGACATATGCGCGGTGCTGGATTTCCGGGATGCCGAAAAGGAGAGACGCCTGGCCGCCGTCTTCCCCGCTTCCGGCAATCGGGCCGGTCTCGTCCATCAGCCGCCGGGCGGCGCGCGCTTCAAGAACGTTGTGGCGCACAATCAACGCTGAACCCAAAACGGATCTTCCCATGAATTCTCTCAAGTACGCCACCCTGCTCTCCGTGGCCCAGGAAGCCGCCGCCGGGCGCGAAGACAATGCCCGCGCGCTGCTGGCCCGCCTGGTGGACGAGCAGCTGGAGGGTGACGCCCACGGTGCCGATCTGCACGCCTATCTGTTCGCCACCGCGCTGTCGCGGCGGCTGCGCTCCGACAAGACGGCCGAGCTGAACCTGTACCTGCGCCAGTTCCGCGACACGCAGATCTCGCTGTTCAACCTGCTCGCGCAGCACCTGCCCACCGTGTCGCTCACCGCGCCGCTGGCCAACGAGCTGCTGGCCCGCTTCGTGGGCGGCAACGAGGAGGTGACGCTGCTCGACATCGGCATCGGCTCGGGGCACCAGGAGGTGACCATGCTGCGGATGCTGGCCCAGCAGGGGCGGCTCCCCAGGCGGCTGAACGTGATCGCCATCGAGCCCGACGCGGGGAGCCTGATCGAGAGCCAGATGGCGCTCTTCGAGGCCACGGTGGAGGCGGGGGTGGAGCTGGAGTTCGTCCCCGTGCACAAGGTGGTCGAGGACGTGACCGACGAGGAGTGGGCGCAGTTCGCGGCGTTCGAGTGCCCGCTGGTGGTGAACGCCAGCTTCGCCGCGCACCACATCCGCTGCGGCGAAGGCGAGCCGCTGCGCGACCAGGTGTTCCGCCGCATCCGTGAGCTCGACCCCGACGCGGTGGTGCTGTCCGAGCCCAGCTCCAACCACCACGCGGCGTCGCTGGTCACGCGGTTCCAGAACGCCTACCACCACTTCGGCCTCACCTTCCGCCTGATCGACCAGCTGGAGGTGACGCCGCAGGAGGCCGCGGCCATGAAGATGTTCTTCGCCCGCGAGATCGAGGACATCGTCTCCAACGCCGAGGAGACCCGGTGCGAGCGGCACGAGCCGGTCGACGCGTGGGTCCAGCGCCTGAGCCGCGCCGGCTTCACCCCGTACGCCGACTTCGACTTCGCCCGCGCGCTGCGCCACCCGCTGGTGCGCGTGGCCCCGCGCGACGGCTACGTGGCGCTGGAGTACGCCGACGAGCCCCTGGTGGCGGTGATCTGCGCCACGGCGGGCGCCCTGGTGCGGCTGGAGACGCCGGCGGCGGTCCCGGACCAGCTGGAGGAAGCGGTGGCCTGACCGGTCCCCGTCCACCGGTCGCACCACCACGCGGGCGCCGCGGCCAACCCTGGCCGCGGCGCCCGTCCGCGTTTGATCATCCACCTGGCCGCCGAATCGAACACGCAGAATCCCGAATGCGCCGCTTCATCCTGTGCCACCGGGAAGACACGAAGTGAACTAAACGGCCACCTCCCAACGTGTTACCCTTGACCGTAGCAGATGCAGTCGCAATATTCTCCGCTCCATCGAAGCCGTACCGTCCGCCCCAGGGAGGGGCGGAGCGGCTTTTGCGCATGCGGGCTCCCGGTCCCGCGCGAAGGTGCCGCCATCCATCGCCCCACGCGCCCCGCGTTCCACAACGCCGTCAAGCCGACCCGTGATCGACGAAACGAAGGTGCCCGCCAACGCCACCGTCAGCGGCGGAAACATCCTCTCCATGCTGGCCGCCATGGGCCCGTTCCGGAAGCGCGGCGAGGCGATCCTGGCGGACCACGGCATCACCGAGGTGGACGTGGAGCGGTGGTATCCGCTGCGCACCTACGTGGCGTCGCTGCGGATGATCGGGCAGAAGATGGGGCCCAACACGCTGCTGCAGATCGGCAAGCAGATCCCCAACCACATCCCGCTGCCGCCGGGGCTGGACACCTTCGAGAAGGTGGCCGGCTCGTTCGGGCCGGCGTTCGACATGAACCACCGGGGCGTGGCGCTCAACGCCATCACCTACCAGATGACCAGCGACCGCTCCGCGCTGATCACCACCGGCACGCCCTATCCGTGCGAGTTCGACCGCGGGGTGATCCAGGGCTTCTTCCAGACGCTGCTGGGCACGCGTGTGACGGTGACGCACGACGAGGCCGGCGGGTGCAAGAACGACGGAAGCCAGACGTGCACGCACCTGGTGCTGTTGCCGCTGGTTTGAGGGCGTGAGGTGCGTGAGTGCGTGAGTGCGTGAGTGCGTGAGTGCGTGAGTGCGTGAGTGCGTGAGTGCGTGAGTGCGTGAGTGCGTGAGTGCGTGAGTGCGTGAGTGCGTGAGTGCGTGAGTGCGTGAGTGCGTTCTTTCCCGGCGCGATCCACCAACTCCGGCCGAAGGGCAATCGTCACTCAGCACTCAGCACTCAGCACTCAGCACTCAGCACTCAGCACTCAGCACTCAGCACTCAGCACTCGACACTACAGCTGTTTCCAGGTATTTCCTGCAATTCAGGCAGAGACATGGATGTCCCATTCCGGTGCCAATGTGGCGCAGGGGCGCGTGTCGAAATGCAGGCACGTGCGGCCTGCGTTCTGAAACGGGCTCTCGCGATGCGGCGCGGCGTGCACGAATGGGTGAATGTGGGAAACTTTCGAAATGGTTCGGGGGGCCAAACTTAGGAAGCAGGCCGCGTGTTGCCGCACCATGCTGCGGGGAATTTTGCGGAAACGTGGCATTTTTCTTGTATGTCGCGCTGGCGATGTACAGCTCTGCCTTCTGCCGCAGAAGGGAGAGAGCGTGCGTTTCACCCTCCGATTGGAGTAAGCGATGAGAAAAGTCGCGACGTCTGCACTCGCGGCCATGCTGGCCGTGGGGGTGGCGGGGCAGGCGGGAGCCCAGGACATGGGCACCGTCCGCACCGCGCCCCAGTTCGACATCGGCATCTCGGCCGGTGGCGCGTGGTCGAGCAACTGGTTCCAGATCGGCGACAACGGGTTCAAGCCCGGCGTTGCCCCGATCTTCGGCGCCGAGGCCACCTACTGGCTGAGCCCCACCTTCGGCATCCGTGCGAACGGGCAGTACATGCCGTCGAAGCTGCCGCAGGACGCGGACGTGTTCGAGAGCGACCGCTGGCTGGTGAACAACTGGTTCTACGGCCTGGACCTGATGTGGCGGCCGATGTTCTGGTCGAACCCGGGCTTCCTGGGCTCGATGTACGTGTTCCTGGGCGGTGGCGGCCTGACCAGCAACCCGGCCGGCGACGGCGGGAGCGTGAACTACGACGGTCTGTTCGCCAACGGCGTGGACCTTCCGGCCGGCCCCACGCGGGGCACGGTGGGCCAGGGTGAGGCCGGCATCGGCTTCGACCTGTTCCCGCTCACGTCGGCCATCGGGATCTTCCTCGAGGGCGGCGTGCACGGCTACGACTCGCCGGCGCACGTGTCGGACAACGCGCAGAACGCCGAGGACAAGTTCGCCTTCACGCCGTACGCGGTGCTCGGGCTGAAGCTGGGCTTCGGGAACATCATCCCGCCGCCCCCGCCGCCGCCCCCGCCGCCGCCGGCCATCATTCCGCCGCCGCCCCCGCCGCCGGCGCCCGTGGGCCCGGTGATGCAGGACATCAGCGTGTGCGTGCTGCAGAACGGGCAGCTGACCACGGTGACGGCGCAGTACAACCCGGCCACCGGCGACACCACCGGCGTGCCGACCGTGACCGAGGGCTACGCGGCCAACGCCACGTGGTTCATCAACAACGAGCCGATCACGTTCAACAACCGGCGCTACGTGAAGTACGGGCTGCCGCGCGTGCTGGGCGTGACCGAGGTGACCAGCGCCGGCACCTACCAGGGTGTCCCGGTGTTCGCCGAGACCGGTGCCGCCGGCTCGCCGGAGGTCATCTACATCCCGGTGCGGACGGGCTGCGAGTTCCAGCCGTACCAGGTGGAGCAGAAGGCGGGCGCGGTCCGCGGCTGACGCCACGGATCACACCGGCCTGAGGAAGGGGCGCCCCCGCGAGGGGGCGCCCTTTTTTTAGTACGAGAGTGCGGGGTTCGAAGTACGGAAGTGCGAGGTGCGAGGTGCGAGGTGCGAGGTGCGAGGTGCGAGGTGCGAGGTGCGAGGTGCGAGGTGCGAGGTGCGAGGTGCGAGGTGCGAGGTGCGGGGGACAACAGGTGCGGAAGTGCGTGAGTGCGCCAGTGCGTTCTTTGCCGGCGCGATCCACGAGTTCCGGTATGGAGGCAGCCGTTACCTCAGCACTCAGCACTCAGCACTCAGCACTCAGCACTCAGCACTCAGCACTCAGCACTCAGCACTCAGCACTCAGCACTCAGCACTCACGCCCTCACACACCTGTTCGCCGTTCCGTACTTTCGTACTTCCGCGGCGGCGGTACATTGTCGCCACGCATCAACCTTTCACTTCATCGAGGCCAGGGGATGGACGCGGCGAGCGGGGGAGCGGAGGCGCTCAAGCGCAGGGCGGCCGAGCGCGCGGCGGAGTGGATCCGCGACGGGATCACGCTGGGGCTGGGCACCGGCAGCACCGTGCGGCACCTGCTGGACGTGATCGCGGAGCACCGCGCGCGCGGCGAGTGGCTGAACGTGGTGGGTGTGCCCACTTCGGTCGATACCGAGCGGCGCGCCACGGCGCTCGGCATCCCGCTGGCCACGCTCGCGGAGCGGCCGCGCATGGACCTGACCATCGACGGCGCCGACGAGGTGGACTCGGGGCTGCGCCTGATCAAGGGGCTGGGCGGCGCCCTGTTGCGCGAGAAGATCGTGGCGGCCGTGAGCGGCGAGCTGGTGATCGTGGCGGACGAGTCGAAAGTGGTGGAGCGGCTGGGGACGAAGGCCCCGCTCCCGGTGGAGGTGGACGTGTTCGGCGAGCCGGTCCAGCCCGCGTTCCTCCGTGCGCTGGGGTGCGAGCCGGTGCTGCGGATGAAGGACGGCGCGCCGCTGGTGACGGATGGCGGCAACCACGTGTTCGACTGCCGCTTCGCCGCCGGCATCGCCGATCCCGAGGGGGTGGAGCGGGCGCTGGCGCTGCGGCCGGGGATCGTGGAGAGCGGGCTCTTCCTGGGGATGGCGACCGCGGCCGTGATCGCGGGGGCGAGTGGCGTGCGCGTGATGCGGCGCGGGGAGGGTGGGCGATGAGGGAGGTCAAGCTGGCGCCGTCGATCCTCTCGGCCGACTTCACGCGGCTGGGGGAGCAGATCCGCGAGGCCGACGAGGGCGGCGCGGACTGGATCCACGTGGACGTGATGGACGGGCACTTCGTCCCCAACCTCACTATCGGCCCGCTGATCGCCGCCGCGGCCCGGCGCGCCACGCAGAAGGTGATCGACGTCCATCTCATGATCGAGCACCCCGAGCGCTACCTCCAGGCGTTCGCCGAGGCCGGGGCCGACCACCTGACCGTGCACGTGGAGGCCTGCCCGCACCTGCACCGCACCGTCCAGCAGATCCGCGAGTTGGGGGTGAAGGCCGGAGTCACGCTCAACCCCGCCACCCCGGCGGAGAGCCTGAGCGAGATCCTGCCGTACGTGGACCTGGTATTGGTGATGTCGGTGAACCCAGGTTTCGGCGGACAGAGCTACATCCCCACCAGCACCGCCAAGATCGCCGCGATCCGCCGGATGCTGGACGAGCGCAGGCTCACGAACGTGGAGTTGCAGGTGGATGGAGGCGTGGTGCCCGAGAACGCCGGCCATCTCGTCCGCGCCGGCGCCACGGCGCTGGTGGCCGGCTCCGCCGTGTACAACGGCAAGGCGTCCGTCGCCGAGAACCTGCGCCGCCTGCGCGAGGCCGCGGAGGGCCCGCTCGCGAGCTGAGAGGGAGCAGGATCCGGATCGCGAAGGTCCATCGCGTCTCAATCGACGAGGATTGCCCCAGCGGGTGAACCCGCGGCCATGGACGGCACACAGCCTCGCAAACTGCGCGAGGCTGTGGGTGCGGCATCCAGCCGAGCTACCCGTGGACCGCCCCCGCGGGGCCGATTATCTTTCGTTCGCCGCCGGGATGGCGAAACTGGTAAACGCAAGGCACTTAAAATGCCTCGGGCGAAAGCCCTTGCGGGTTCGATCCCCGCTCCCGGCACTGCACAGCGGCCCCGGAGGATGCTTCCTCCGGGGCCGCGCTTGTTTCGAGTGCGAAATCGCACTCACGCACTCACGCACTCACGCACTCACGCACTCACGCACTCACGCACTCACGCACCTGTTCGGCAGTTCCGTACCCCCGCACCTACGTCGCCGCACCACCGGGCCGAATGCGCTCGACGGCCTCGGCCACCTTCCGCCCGGCGCCCTCCACGGCGTCGATCACGCGGCCCTGCACCTTTTCGGCGGCGTTCTGGGCGCCGTGCAGAAAGGTGCCCTCCTGGACGCCCATCTTCTCCAGCACCTGCTCAACCCAGGCGTAGTGCGTCTCCTCGTCACGCGTGGCCAGGGGGATGACGGCGCCCACGGCGGCTTCGAGCGGCTGGTCGGCGGCGCGGCGGTACTTGTCGCGCACCTGGCCCTCGTTGGTCTTGAAGGCCAGCAGCACGGCGCGGTCGTCACCCAGCGAGGCGAGCGCCTGCATGGCGGCCTTGAACGCGCCGGTGGGGAGGTGCGGCAGCTGCACGGGCACGCCGCCGTGGTCGCGGATCAGCTGCGTCAGCTCGTCGATGTGGCGCTGGTGGTCGCCACGGAAGCCGGCCAGCGTCTCGCGGTACTCGGGCCGGCTGATGCTGCCGATCGCGATGGAGTACGCCTGCACGGCATCGTGGTCCAGCGCCAGCAGGTCGTTCAGCAGCGCGATCAGCGCGGGTCCTTCGGGCACGCTTGCGTCGGTCATCTCGCTCCTCCAGTCACGGGGTATGCTCACCCCTGGTCGTCATCCCGCCGCCTTCTTCCCCGCCGCCCTTCTCGTTCCTGCGGCCGTGCAGGCGGATCTCGCGGTCGCTCCTGTCCAGGAAGCTTTCCTCCTTCACCACGCTGCCGTCGCGGACCATCATCACGCCCTTGGAAAGGACGTGGACGACCTCGAAGGTGTCTTTCTCCAGCAGCAGGATGTCGCCCATCCGCCCCTTCTCCAGCACGCCCTTGTGCTGGAGCTTGAGGATGGCGGCGGTGTTCCGGGTGGCCAGCCGCAGCACCTGGTCGATGCCCAGCCCGCACTGGTGGATGCACTGGCGCAGCTGCTCCCAAACCCCGCGCGGGCTGGTGATGGACGCGTCGGAGCTGATGGTGAGCTTGTCGGGCGGGCCGCCCTGGTCCAGGTAGCGGCGCACCCATTTCGGCAGATCGCCTTCCACCACGTCCACGTCCACCGGCATCCCCTTCCTGGCCAGCTCGACGGCCTCGTCCATCAGCCGGGTGGTGCGCTCCACGTGGGTGGGATAGAACCACTCCGGCTTCACGTTGAACCCGTCGAGCGCGTCGCGCAGCGGCTTGAGGCGGGTGTTCCCCTCGCCCACGTGCAGGTGCAGCAGCCCCGCCTTGCGCGAGAGCATGCCGCCCACGTGGCAGTCGGTGGCCACGCGGGCCAGCTCCCCGGGCGTGGGGTCCTGCCCGCGCTCGTCGCTGATGGCCACCTCGCCCGCGCCGATCACCTCGTCCAGGAAGAGGATGTCGTCGCGCACCGTCTGCATCACCGAGGTGGGCGGGAGCGAGTAGCCGCCGCTCCAGATGTAGGCGTTGAGCCCGTCTTCCTTCAGCGCCTTGGCCTTGGCCAGCAGCCCGGCCATCGTCTTCATCGTGGTATCCACGCCGAGGACGCCCACCACGGTGGTGATGCCGAAGCGCACCAGCTCGCTGATGAAGAACTCGGGGGTCTGCGTGCTGAAGCCCTCTTCGCCGCTGCCGCCCAGCAGGTGCACGTGCGGGTCGATCAGCCCCGGCACCACCAGGCACCCGCCGGCGTCGATCACCTCGCACTCCACGCCCACCGCTTCGACGGCCTTGCGGTCGACCTCGCCCACCTTGGCGATCTTCCCGTCGGTCAGCAGCACCGAGCGCCGGCCCAGCGGCTCCGGCGCGTAGACCTCCCCGTTCTCGATCAGCGTCAGCATCCGTAACCGTTCCGCCGGTATGTGCATGGCGCAGGAACCGCGAATGCGCGCATTCCGGCCTGCGATCCGTACGGCGCGGGTGCAAGCGCCAAGCCGGGTTCGGCAGCAGGGGGCGATCGCTCGGGCGCTTCGAGAGCGTACTCGGGCTCAGAGGGGGCCGGGATGGCACATGCCGGGATCAAGCGTCGGTATCCGAATCAGCTGACCCGCTCGCCCGCCGCGAGTCGGTCGAATCCATGCAGATCACCGCTCCGTTTGTGCTCCGGCGTCCATGTTCGCGGAGAAAGCAGGACGAATGATGTGGAGATCAGGCGCGGAATTGCTGGGTTTTCTCGATAGGGAAATCAAAATCTTGACAGGAGCGGTTTCGCACGGCATAATGGGATGCATCTACAACATACGTCTGCAAAGGGAAGAGCGCCTCGGGGGCGGGCTGGGGCCGGCCGCGGGGGCGCGGCCGCGCGTTGCGGCCCCGCGGGGGCGTACGAGCACGCCGCGCACTTGCCCGGCGCGTGGCTTTCGGCTACCTTCCGGTCCTGACGGACCTCCCCGGGCCACCCTTTCGCTGCCGCATCACCACCCGCGTCCGGCCGGCCCGGTCGTTCACCCGCTCGCGTCCGTTTTCCAGAAGAAACCGAATTGCTGGTAGCGTTTCTCTCGTCCGCCCAAACCGGCCGCGTTCCGGCCCGCGGCGCTCCGGCGCCCGGCCGTGGCGTCTCCGGAGGGAGCGGCCGGGGGCGCATGCCGGCGTTTTCACCCCGCCCGCACCCGGGCGAGACCTTTCGGGAGGAGTGATGGGTCTACTCGAAAAGTGCAGCCGCTACACGCGGGCCCGCGAGGTCCAGGCGTCGGGCTTCTATCCGTACTTCATCCCGATCGAGGCCAGCCACGACACCGAGGTGGTGATCGGCGGCAAGCGCAAGATCATGGTGGGCTCCAACAACTACCTGGGGCTCACGCACCATCCGTACGTGCTGGAGAAGGCTCGCGAGGCGCTGTACCGCTACGGTACGGGGTGCACCGGCAGCCGCTTCCTGAACGGCACGCTGGACCTGCACGTGGAGCTGGAGGAAAAGCTCGCGGCGCTGATGGGCACCGAGAGCGCGCTGGTGTTCAGCACCGGCTACCAGACCAACCTGGGCGTGATCAGCACGCTGGTGGGGCGCGGCGACCACCTCTTCCTGGACAAGCTGAACCACGCGAGCATCGTGGACGGCGCGTCCCTCGTCTACGGCACGGTGCACCGCTACCCGCACGGCGACATGCGCGCGCTGGAGCGGCAGCTGCAGGCGGTGCCCGACAAGGCGCACAAGCTGGTGGTGACCGACGGCGTGTTCAGCATGGAGGGCGACATCGTTGACCTTCCCGCGCTGTGCGACCTGGCCGAGCGCTACGGCGCCGAGGTGATGGTCGACGACGCGCACTCGATCGGCGTGCTGGGCGCCGACGGGGCGGGGACGGCGTCGCACTTCGGGATGCGCGACCGGGTGCTGCTGACCATGGGTACCTTCTCCAAGAGCTTCGCCAGCATCGGCGGGGTGGTGGCCGGGCCCGAGCCGATCTTGCACTACCTGCGGCACCACGCGCGCGCGCTGATCTTCAGCGCCAGCATGCCCCCGTCGGCGGTGGCCACGGTGCTGGCCGCGCTGGAGGTGATGCAGGCCGAGCCCGAGCGCCGCGAGAACCTGTGGCGGCTCACGCACCGCATGCAGGAAGGGCTCAAGTCGCTGGGCTTCGACATCGGGGGGAGCGAAACGCCCATCATCCCGGTGGTGATCGGGGAGATGGAAGACACCTTCGCCATGTGGAAGGCGCTGTTCGACGCCGGCGTGTTCACCAACCCGGTGATGCCGCCCGCCGTGCCCGAGAGCCAGTGCCGCCTGCGCATCTCGCTGATGGCCACGCACACCGACGACCACATCGACGCCGTGCTCGAGGCCTTCGCCACCGTCGGCCGCGCCATCGCGCTGATCTGACGGCGCGCGGGGACGAGTGACGTCGGGCGGAGGCTGGACCTTCGTCGGGAGAAGACAACGGTAGATTGACGGCAGAGGAGCCGCCGGGGCGCACCCGGCGGCTTCTTCGCGTCCGTCTCATCGATCGTGTGGCTGGCCGGGTTGGCCCGGGCGAATGAATTCGCGGCAACAACGGCCCGAAGCCCGCCTTCGCGGACTGCACGCAGGCATCGGTGCTTCCAGCCGTCGACGATGCGGGGTTGGGTACGATCGGCGCATCGAGAGAAGTTGTCGCGCCGATCCTTGCAGGGAGCGCGGACGGCTCCCCCTGCGAGAGGGCTCCGCGGGGGGGCGGAGTTGCGCGATCGTTGTCCGGCACCGCATCCAACCGAAGTGGCAGCGAAGCCGGTACGAACTCGCGACCGCCGGGTGGGCGCGGTATGTTGACGGGCTGGTGTCGTCAGCGGGTCGCACGAGGCTTGCTTTGGGGGCGGATGGCGCGGAGGGCGCGTCCGCGGGGCACACGATCACGGCAGGATGATGGACGACAGCGAGAACCTGAACGGCGCGGCCGACGACGAGCTTGTTCCGGGCGGCGCGCGGACCACCGACGACCTGGTGGCCGAGGCGCAGTCGCTGGGGAGCGAGGACCGCTGGGACGACGCGCGCGACCTGCTGCTGGAGGCGCTCCCCGATCATCCGGACGACGCGCTCCTCCTCTGCTGGCTGGGGATCAGCTGCGAGCGGCTGGACGAGGAGAGCCAGGCGTACGAGTTCTTCCGCCGCGCCCTGGCGCAGCAGCCGGTGGACCCGTTCATCCTGGCCGCGGCCGGAACCGGGGTGTCGATGTTCGACGACCCCGAGGCCGAGAGCGCGCTGCGCCTGGCCGCCATCACCGCGCCCGACTTTCCCTTCGCCCGCTCGGCGTACGGCGCCTACCTGGCGCGCGAGGGGCTGTTCGAGGAAGCGCTGAAGGAGCTGACCGCCGCGCGTGACCTGGCGCCCGAGGATGGCGTGATCCGCGCCGAGCTGGGCGTGGCCATGCTGCTGGCGGGAAAGACCGAGCAGGGGATCGCCGAGGTGGAGGAGGCGCTTTCGCACGAGAACGAGTCGTGGCTGCGCGGGGTGTACGCGCTGGCGCTGCTGGAGACCAGCCGCACCGAGGAGGGCGCCGAGCAGCTGTACGAGGTGAGCCGCGAACGGCTGGACGACCTGGAGATCCACCTCCTTTCCGCCCTGGCATCGGCGGCGGAGGGGTGGGAGGACGAGGCGTGGGCGGCGATCGCCCGCGCCGAGGAGGTGGCCGAGGCGCTGGACGCCGACCTGATCCGCGAGGTGGAGGAGGCGGTGGGCGACGGCCCCGAGGCGGCGCGCGACCTGTTGCGCGAGCAACTGGGCCCGTCGCTGATGCGCGACCGCCTGCAGCAGCGAGGCTGAACCCTGAGCCCGCTCTTTTCGCGCGACCCCGGCGCGCCGCCCCCCGACGACCGCACGCTGCCGTACAGCCAGCAGCCGTCCCCGCCCCCAGCCCAGCCGGAGCGCGGGCGCGACGCCGACCATCCCCCGCGCAAGCGGTCGCCGCTCCCGATCCGCATCCTCCGCGGTCTGGTGCGGCTGTTCCTGCTGCTGGTGGCGGGGTGGGCGCTGCTGCTGGCGGCCATCGCCTTCTACGGCCGGCGTGACGAGGCGCGGCAGGCGGACGCGATCGTGGTCCTTGGTGCCGCGCAGTACAACGGGCACCCCTCGCCGGTGCTGGAGGCGCGGCTCGACCACGCCATCGACCTGTACCGCCGCGGGATCGCGAAGACGGTGATCATGACCGGCGGCCAGGCGCCCGGCGACACGGTGAGCGAGGCGGTGGTGAGCCGCCGCTACGCCGTGAAGGCGGGCGTGCCCCGCGGCGCCATCCTGGTGGAGACCACGGGGATGACCACGCGCGAGAGCATGGCCGCCGTGGGCCGGCTGATGCACGACCGCCGCATGGGCACCGCCGTGCTGGTGAGCGACCCCTTCCACATGCTGCGGCTGAAGCTGCTGGCGTGGCAGGTGGACGTGAAGGGCCTCACCTCGCCCACGCACACCAGCCCCATCTCGCGCAACCCGGGGCAGGAGCGGAAGTTCCTGCTGCGCGAGAGCATCGGGCTGCCGCTGGTGCTGCTGGGGCTGGCCTGAACTGCGAGGGGACAGGGGACAGGGAACAGGGAACAGCCAGCGGGCGTGGGTGAGGGGACGGGCTCGGTGACTTGGCCGCGGTGCCGCGGGCGGCCCTCATCCCCGCGCGAGGCTTCGCCCGCGCTGCCCCTCCCCCAAAAACTGCCTGGGGGAGGGGCGGTCCGGGTGGCCTGCGGGACGGGTCGCGCGCCGATGCATCATCGTGCCGGGTGCGCGATCGTCTGTCTCGCGTGTCTCGCGCGATCGTTGGATGGATGCGCGGGTGGTGGTGCGCAGTCCGCGAAGGCGGACTTTTCGATGGTTCAGCGGCGGGTTTCAACCCGCCGTCGGCGCGGACGTCAGCGGAAGATCTCCGCGGATTCATCCGCCCGGGTGGGTAGGGGAGGATGATCTTGGTCCGCGGAATTGATCAGAACGAGTGATGAATGGCTGAGCTGACGCTCGCGGAGGCCGCGCGGATCGCGGAAGGGGTGGTGGAGGGCGACGAGTCGCGGACGGTGCGCGGCGTGAAGCCCCTGGACGAGGCCGGGCCGGACGACCTCTCGTTCGTTGCCGAGGCCCGGTACTACGCGTACATTCAGGCGTCACGGGCCGGTGCCCTGATCGTGGCGAAGGACAGCGACGCGCCGCTGGTCCCCGGCACCCCGGTCATCCGCGTGGATGACCCGCGCCGCGCGCTGGCCCGCCTCCTCGCCGCGCTTTATCCCGAGCGGCGGCCCGAGGCGGGGGTGCACCCGATGGCCGTGATCGGCGAGGGCGTGGCCGTTGCCCCCTCGGCGTCGATCGGTGCCTACGCGGTGATCGGCGCCGGATCGTCCATCGGCGAGCGGGCGCGGGTCGGGGCGCACGTGGTGATCGGGCGCGACTGCACGGTGGGCGACGACGCGCTGATCCATCCGCAGGTGACGCTGTATGACGGGACCTGGGTCGGCGAGCGGTCGATCATCCACAGCGGCGCGCGGCTGGGGGCCGACGGCTTTGGCTACGTGCCCGAGGGCGGCGCGCTGGTGAAGGTGCCACAGGTGGGGCGCTGCGTGATCGAGGCCGACGTGGAGGTGGGCGCCAACACCACCATCGACCGCGGCTCCATCGGCGACACCGTGATCGGACGGGGGAGCAAGATCGACAACCTGGTGCAGATCGGCCACAACTGCCGCCTGGGGCGCAGCGTGATCGTGGTGAGCCAGGCCGGGATCTCGGGCTCCACCCGCATCGGCGACGGCGCGGTGCTGGGGGGGCAGAGCGGCTTCCAGGGCCACATCACCGTGGGCGCCGGCGCGAGAGTGGGCGCCCAGGCGGGGGTGACGGCCAGCGTGGCGCCCGGCGAAACGGTGAGCGGCTACCCCGCCCGCCCGCACCGCGAGGCGCTGAAGGCGCAGGCGGCGCTCTTCCGGCTCCCCGAGCTGGTGAAGCGGATTCGCGAGATCGAGCGCGCGGTGTTCGGCAACGACACCGCCCGCTCGTGAACGTTTCTGAGGACTGCAAGCAGCCGTAGACGATAGATGCCGACGACTCCCAGACAGAACACCCTGGCCGCGCCCGCCGAGCTGGACGGCGTGGGGCTGCACACCGGCGCGCCCGTGATGATGCGCCTCCTTCCCGCCGCCGTGGGCACCGGCGTGGTGTTCCGCCGCGTGGACCTGGAGGGGAAGCCCGAGATCCCCGCCCTCGTCAGCCAGGTGAGCAGCACCGACCGCGGCACCACGCTGGGCCAGGGCGAGGCGCGGGTGCACACCACCGAGCACCTGCTGGCCGCCGTGGTGGCCCGGCAGATCGATAATCTCATCGTCGAGCTGGAAGGCCCCGAGCCGCCCGCCATGGACGGGAGCAGCGCCGCGTTCGACGAGGCGCTGGCCCGGGCGGGCGTGGAGGAGCAGGACGCGCCGGCGCGCTTCATCAGCGTGGACGAGACCTTCTCGCTCACCAAGGGGTCGGCCGAGTACGTGGTCGCCCCGGCGCAGGGATATCGCGTCTCCACCACCATCGAGTTTGATCATCCCGCCGTCGGCCGGCAGTACGGCTCCTTCCGCGTGGACGACGGCTCGTTCGCGCGCGAGATGGCGCCGGCGCGCACCTTCTGCTTCGAGCGCGAGGTGGAGGAGCTGTACTCGCGCGGGCTGGCGCAGGGCGGCACGGTGCAGAACGCCGTGGTCCTGGGAGAGAACGGCGGGATCGTGGGCGGGGGCGAGCTGCGCTTTCCCGACGAGTTCGTGCGCCACAAGGCGCTCGACATCGTGGGCGACCTGGCGCTGGTGGGCGCGCGCCTCTCCGCGCACATCGTGGCCGAGAAGCCGGGGCACCTGGGGAACGTGGCCCTGGCAAAGGAGCTGGTGGCGCGGCACGAGCGGAAGAAGAACACCCGCCCGATGCTCTCCATCGAGCAGATCTTCCAGTATCTGCCGCACCGCTACCCGTTCCTGCTGGTGGACCGGGTGATCGAGTTCGAGGAGCGCAAGCGGATCGTGGGGCTGAAGAACGTGACCATCAACGAGCCGTTCTTCGTGGGTCACTTCCCTGGGCGGCCGGTGATGCCGGGGGTGCTGATCATCGAGGCGATGGCGCAGGTGGGGGGGCTCCTGGTGCTGGAGCAGATGGAGAACCTGGACGAGAAGGTGATCTACTTCATGTCGCTCGACAATGTGAAGTGGCGCCGCCCGGTGGTTCCCGGCGACCAGATCCGCTTCGAGGTGGAGGTGCTGCAGATCCGCGGCGCGAACTGCCGGATGAAGGGGGTGGGGCGCGTGGACGGCCAGGTGGTGGCCGAGGCGGAGATGATGGCTCGCGTGGCGGACCGCTGAGGTGGCGATGACGATTCCTTCCACGGACTCCAGGTCCGACATCCATCCGACCGCGCTGGTCGACCCCAGTGCCGAGCTGGCGCCCGGGGTGGTGGTGGGCCCCTACTCCATCATCGGCCCCAACGTGCGGGTGGGGGCCAGGACGCGCATCGCCGGGCACGTGCTGATCGAGCGCGACACCAGCGTGGGCGAGGAGTGCACCATCAGCCAGGGTGCCGTGCTGGGGACCGATCCCCAGGACCTGAAGTACATGGGCGAGCCGACCACGCTGATCGTGGGCGACCGCACGGTGATCCGCGAGTACGCCACGCTCAACCGCGGCACCATCGCCAGCGGCATCACGCGCGTGGGCAGCGACTGCATGCTGATGGCCTACTGCCACGTGGCGCACGACTGCCACCTGGGGAACCACGTGATCCTGTCGAACGCCGTGAACATGGCGGGGCACGTGTCCATCGGCGACTGGGCCATCGTGGGTGGATTGACGCCGATCCACCAGTTCGTGCGCATCGGCGCGCACGCGTTTGTGGGCGGGGCCACGCGGGTGGCCAAGGACGTGCCGCCGTACGTGAAGGCCGCGGGAAGCCCCATGCAGCTGTACGGGCTGAACTCGGTGGGCCTCCAGCGCCGCGGCTTCCCCGAGGAGGTGCGGCGCGAGCTGAAGCGCGCGTATCGCCTGTTCTTCGCGTCGAACCACAACGTGCAGCAGGCGTTGCAGCGTGCGCGCGAGGAGCTGCGGGCGCTTCCCGAGGTGGAGGAGTTCCTCACCTTCTTCGAGAGCTCCGAGCGCGGGGTGCAGGTGTGAGGACGGCAGGGAACAGGGAACAGGGAACAGGGAACAGCCTGCGCGGTTCTCGTGCGGGTCTGTCCCGGCGTGTCTTCCCAGGTCTCGCCGCGCACGGGCGCACAGATCCTTCGGCCTGCGGGATGTCGTGCCAGACGCGGCGTGGGCGTGGCCGGCCTCAGGATGACATCATCGGCGGGGGCGCGTTCATCACGGCTTCGATGCGAGGCGGACGG
>DASSJS010000324.1:0-4581 GCA_035691085.1 Longimicrobium sp. | reverse complement strand
GCAACTCGCAACTCGCACCTCGCACCTCGCACCTCGCACCTCGCACCTCGCACCTCGCACTCAGCACTCAGCACTCAGCACTCAGCACTCAGCACTCAGCACTCAGCACTCAGCACTCAGCACTCCAACACCCCTCACGCCGCCGACACCCTCACCCGCGGCGCCACCACCTCCGGCTCGGGGGTGAAATCCTCGCCGGGGTTGATGAAGCGGTCGCTCTCCAGCGCGTACTGGCGGTCGTGCAGTTCGCGGTAACGGCCACCCAGCGCCATCAGCTCGCGGTGGGTGCCGCGCTCCACCACCTCGCCCTTTTCCAGCACCAGGATCTGGTCGGCGCTGCGGATGGTGGAGAGGCGGTGCGCGATCACGAACGAGGTGCGGCCCTGGCGCAGGCGGCGCAGCCCCTCCTGGATCATCGCCTCGCTCTCGCTGTCGAGGCTGCTGGTGGCCTCGTCCAGGATCAGGATGCGCGGGTCGGCCAGGATGGCGCGTGCGATGGCGATGCGCTGCCGCTGCCCGCCGCTCAGCTTGATCCCCCGCTCGCCCACGATGGTGTCGTACCCCTGCGGGAAGCCGCGGATGAAGCCGTCGGCGTTGGCGATGCGCGCCACCTCCTCGATCTCGGCGCGCGTGGCGTCGGGGCGGGCGAAGCGGATGTTGTCGGCCACGGTGCCGTCGAAGAGGAAGTTCTCCTGCAGCACCACGCCCAGCTGCGCGCGGTAGTCGGCCAGCTTCAGGTCGTTCAGGTCGCGCCCGTCCACCACCACGCGGCCGGCCACGGGGCGCGCGAACGCCATCACCAGGCTCACCAGCGTGCTCTTGCCGCTGCCGCTGCTGCCCACCAGCGCCGTGGTGGTCCCCGCCGGGGCGTCGACGTTCACGCCGCGCAGCACGGGCTGGCCGGGCTCGTACTCGAACCACACGTCCTCGAGGCGCACGTGCCCCTCGATGTGGCCGATGGCGTCGCGGGTGGCGTCTTCCTGGTCTTCGGTGGTGGTGCGCATGATCTCGCGGATGCGGTCGAGCCCGGCGAACGCCTCGCTGATCTGCGTGCTGATGCTGGAGATCTGCAGCACCGGCGCCGCCAGCATGGCCGTGAAGGCCAGGTACGCCAGCAGGTCGCCCTGCGTCATGGTGCCGGCCAGGATGGCGCGGCCGCCCACCAGGATCATCACCATGGCCACGATCCCGGTGACCGCGGTGGCGATGGAGGTGACGGCCGACACGCCGGTGATGGTGCGCGCCACGTTGCGGAAGAGCTTGTGCGCGCCGCGGGTGAACACGCGCTGCTCGCGCTTTTCCGTGCCGTACGCCTTGACCACGCGGATCCCGCCCAGCGTCTCGTTCAGCCGCCCCGTGACCTCGGCGGTGATGGCGCCGCGCTCGCGGAAGACGGGGCGGAGGCGGGTGAAGGTGTACCCCATCACCGCGCCGAACGCCGCCAGGATCAGCAGGATCCACAGCGTGAGCTGCCAGTTGAGGTACAGCAGCGCGCCCACCGCGAACAGGGCCGTGATGGTGCCGCCCACCAGCTGCACCAGCCCGGTGCCCACCAGGTTCCGGATCCCCTCGGCGTCGGTCATGATGCGGCTGATCAGCACGCCGGTCTGCGTGCCGTCGTAGAAGCGCACCGGGAGGCGGGTGACGTGCTCCATCACATTGCGGCGCATGTCGGTGATGGCGCGCTGCGCGGTGATGCTGATCACCTGCGAGAGCGCGAACGACCCCGCCGCCTGGATGAGCGTGGCGATGGCCACCGCGCCGGCCAGCGGCAGCAGCATCTCCGACCGGTGCTGCCCGATCACGTTGTCGAGCAGGTACTTGGAGCTGGCGGGAAGCACCAGCCCGGCCAGACGGCTGATCACGGTAAGGAGCAGGCCGATCGCGAGGTGCTTGCGGTGGCGCCACACCAGCGCCCGCGCCTCGCGCCACGCCTCGGCGCTGCGCACCGCCTTCTTCTTCGCCTTTTTCGCGTCCTGCTTGTCGGGTGTCGCCAACGATCGGGCCCCTGGGTTGTTGATCTATCTGGAAAGTGGCTCGGCCGGTGGGGACCGATGCGCTGATACACCGCTGCCGCGGGGAAGTAATCTATGGTGTATCCCCGTCCGGCGCTCGTGTCGCGTCGCGGCGTCTCCCCCTCGCGACGACGAGCGCACGCCCTCGCGGGGAAACGAGGCGCCGCCGCCTACACGCGCGCGGCGGCGAGGGCCGCGGACAGGCTCTGGCGCGGGCGCCCGGGGAGCGGGCCGGGGCGGATGATGATCCCCACCGGCTCGCTGGCGCGGTCCGGCGGCGGCGCGGTGCGCGCCTCGGAATCCACGGCCAGGCCGCGGGGCAGCGTCAGCGGCGCGAACATCGTCATCTTCTTCAACCGTTTGTGATGTGCGGCCGCGGCGGTGGCTCCGCCGCGGCCGGTGATGGAATTCAGCCCGCCGTCACTTCGCCGAGCGCGGGGTAGTCCACGTAGCCGTGCTCATCGCCGCCGTAGAAGGTGGCGCGGTCGGGGGTGTTGAGCGGCGCGCCCTCGCGGTAGCGGCGCACCAGGTCGGGGTTGGCCAGGAACGGCACTCCGAACGCCACCAGGTCGGCCTGCCCGCTGCTGACCACCAGGTTCCCCGTCTGGGCGTCGTATCCGCCGTTCACGATCAGCGGGTGGCGGAAGATGGCGCGGATGGCGGGGGTGATGCGCTTCCCCGGCTGCGCCATCGGGCCGGACAGGGCGTCGATGAGGTGCAGGTACGCCAGCCCGTACGCGTTCAGCGTGCTGGCCGCGTAGCCGAAGGTGGCCTCGGGGTCCGAGTCGCTCATCCCGTTGGCGGCCACGTACGGCGACAGGCGCACGCCCACGCGGTCGCCGCCCCACACGTCCACCGCCGCGGCGGTCACCTCGTTCAGGAAGCGCGCGCGGTTGGGGATGCTCCCGCCGTACTGGTCCGTCCGCTGGTTGCTGCCGTCGCGCAGGAACTGGTCGATCAGGTAGCCGTTGGCGCCGTGCAGCTCCACGCCGTCGAAGCCGGCCTCGTAGGCGCGTTCGGCCGCGTGGGCGAACTGGGCGACCACGCCGGGGATCTCGCCGGCCTCCAGCGCGCGCGGGGTGACGTACGGCTGCATCCCCTGGTACGTGAACACCTGCCCCTCGAAGCCGATGGCCGAGGGCGCCACCGGGAGCTCGCCGCCGTGGAACGACGGGTGCGACACCCGCCCCGTGTGCCAGAGCTGCGCGAAGATGCGCCCGCCCTCGGCGTGCACCGCGTCGGTCACCTTGCGCCACGCGGCCACCTGCTCGGGGGTGTGGATCCCCGGCGTGCTGGTGTAGCCCACGCCCTGCGGCGACACCTGCGTGCCCTCGGTTACGATCAGCCCGGCCGTGGCGCGCTGCCGGTAGTATTCCACCGTCACGTCGGTCACCGCGTTCCCCTCGCCGGCGCGGCTGCGCGTCATGGGTGCCATCACCATGCGGTTGCGCAGCTCGTAGGGCCCCAGCTGGAAGGGGGTGAACAGGTTCCGCTCGCCGTTTCCGCTCATCGCGTTCTCAATCCTCGCTCGTCGTTCCAATCAGAAACCGTATTCGTTACAGTTACGGATACGGACGTACCCATCCCCTCACCCGCTGGATTCGACACGGGCGTTCCCATCCACTTCCCCTCTCACCCGTCCGTCACCGCGGCCGGGCCGCGGGCTGTTCCCTGTCGTCCGCCAGCCGCTCGCGGCGGGGGACGGTGCCCAGCCGCGCCACCAGCGTTTCTCGTCCGCCCGGGGGCAGCACCACCCGCACCTCGCGCACGCGATACCCCGCCCGCTCCACGCGCACCGTGTACCGCCCCGGCTCCACCCGCGCGAACTCGAAGCCGCCGGTCTCACCCGTGGTCCCCGTCCGCACCCTGGCGGCGGTATCCTCGGCCACCAGCGCCACCTTCGCATCCGCTACCGCGTTCCCCACCCCGTCCGTCACCCGCCCGATCACTCGCCCCGCCTGCGCGGCCGCCGGCCCGTGCAGCACCGCCGCCAGCGCCAATCCCACCAGGAACCGTCCCATCGCACCCTCCTCCCTCAGTCCCGCGTTCCCCCGCCTCATCCCACCCTGGTTCGATGCTCCGCAACTGCATTGGTTACAGATAGATGGACGCCCATCTTCCCGTCGCTCCGCCCCTCATGCCTTCGCCCGCTCCCGCACCACCGCGCCCACCACCGCCGCCGTGTCGGCGCCGCAGCAGCCGCTGGCCTGTGCGCGCTCCATCACCTGCTCGCCCACGTCGGCGATGCTCACCCGGGCCAGCACGCCCTCCATGGCCCGGTGCGCCTGGCAGAAGATGGGGCGCAGCACGTCACGGATGTGGCCGCCCACGTTGCAGCTGCGCGACGGCTCGGAGGCGGGGAGCGAGAACAGCTCGTCGCCGTCTTCCACCGCCCGGTACACGTCGAGCAGCGAGATGCCGGCCGGGTCGCGCGACAGGGTGGCGCCGCCGCCCACGCCGGGCTGCACGCTCACCATCCCCGCGTTGCGCAGCGCGCCCATGATGCGGCGCACCACCACCGGGTTGGTGTTGACGCTGGCGGCGATGCGCTCGGAGGTCTGCGCCT
>DASSJS010000323.1:0-5894 GCA_035691085.1 Longimicrobium sp. | reverse complement strand
CCATCGTCTTCGCTCCGTTGCCGAAATAGGGTGAGTGAGATCAGTGCCGCGTTCGTGTACGAACCGTCGAGTCGCGGGGCGGCGCGGGAACACGCGCGCGCAGCCGCTCCAGCGTGAGCCACCCGGCCACGCCGGCATCATCGAGCATCAGCCGCGTCCACCCGCCCGGTTGCGGCGGTTCGAGCGGAACGCAGGCGCCCCGCGCCTTCGGCACGCCCGCCGTGGCGCGGACCAACTCGAGGCCGCCGCCCGAGGGACGATGGGCACGTGCGGGCATGCTCCGACCCGGAACGCACACACTCATCATCGATCCGCTCGTTTCGGCCATCTTCCTCCTGTATTTATATTCGCACCGGCGCCTAATGGTCTCCACATCCCGAAAACGAGTCTATCCCCCGCTCCGGGATGCCAGGCTCCGGTGGCCGCTCCCTCAATCCGCCTCAGTGGCAGCTCACGCGAAGAACCAGGGAGAGGCGATCCACGCGAGCGGACGCGAGAGAGCCGTCCCCGTGTTTCTTCGCGTCCCGTGCGTTCGACGCATTCCTTCACGCGATCGGACCCGCTCCGTCCATCATCCAGCGTTTCCCCTGGCCGGCGACTCGTCAGCCTCAGGCGCTTTCCCAAAATGGTCAGTAAACGTGCATACGAGTGGACGCACCCTGACACCCCCGGACGAGAAGGTGACACTCTCCGCCCGCGTTCCTCCCGCTTGCACGCGTACCAGCAACCCTGAATTAAAATCCCATATGGAGACGGTTTTATCAGGACTGCCGCCCTGATAATAGAAGACAAGCGATTTGCGCACAAGCCTGAAAATTGATTTACCTGATTAAAGGCCTATTACAAATGCCATGGTACCAGAACGTCTTTTCGGACAACGAATGTTTAGAATACAAATTATTTTATAAGTCACGAAACAAGCGCTGCTCTTCCCTTTAGCGTCATCCGTTCCGGCAGCCCCCAATGAACCCCTTCTTGCTCGACACGCCCGCATCCGACAATCCGCGTGCTCCGCCGCTGGAGACGTGACGCCCGCCCCGGGCGACGCCGGGGCGCTCCACGGCGGCAAGGGAATCCTCCACGGCCGGACGAGGAAACGTTGGCCTGAACGACGAGCGCCCGCGACGTGCGGGCGCTCCATTCCGTGGCAGGACGTTCGGCGAGTGGACGCCGCCTCTTCACCGGGAGGGCGGCGTCCAGCCGCGGGACCGGGATCGACCGGAGCGACCTGTCGCTGCCTGCACGGCGCGCATCCGGTGAAGCGGCGGTCAGACCTCTCCCCAGCCGGAGCTGTACGAATCGGTCATCCCCACCACCACCCTGCGCTCGCCGGTGAAGGGAGAGCGCGCGTGCGCCATCAGCATGTTGTCGAGCAGGAGCACGTCGCCCTTCTCCCAGGGGAAGATCAGCGCCTCGGCGTCGTACGCCTCGCGGATGGCGGCGAACGTGTCGGGGTCGATGGGCGAGCCGTCGCCGTAGTAGGTGTTGCGCGGGAGGTTCTCCTCGCCGAACTCCTCCAGGAGGACCTCCACCGTGTCCGGGTCCAGGCTGGTGACGTGGAACAGGTGCGCCTGGTTCATCCACACCTTCTCGCCGGTCACCGGGTGGGTGGCCACCCCCTGGCACACCTGGCGGGTGCGCAGGTGGTCATCGGCGACCCACTCGGTCTCGATCCCGGCCGCGCGGCAGTACTCGTCCACCTCGGCGCGCGTCTCGGCCTGGAAGACGGTCTGCCAGGGGAGGTCCACCCACGGGGTGTAGTTGCGCACGTACGTCACCCCCAGCCGCTCGAAGCGGTCGCGGATGTCGGGCGGGATCCGGTCGTAAACGCGGCGGCTGTCGGCGATGGGGGTCTCGCCGCCGGTGGCCGCCACGATCAGCGACAGGAAGCCGATCTTCATCGGCCAGGTGTCGGTATACGACATCTCCGTGTGGAACGGGATGCGCTGGTCGGCCGGGTATTCGGTGGAGGTGTAGACGTTCCCCTTCACCTGCGTGCGCGGCGAGGAGCGGTAGGTGTAGGGAAGGAGGTCACCCGCCGCGGCCTGCATGAAGCGCTGGAACTCGTCCACGTCATCCACGCCGAAGCCACGGAAGAGGATTGCGCCGGCGTGGTGCAGCGTGTGCTCCAGCCACGCGCGGTTCTCGCCGGCCCAGTCGGCAAGCACCAGCCCCGCCCGCGCGGGGCGCGCGACCACGGGGGCGGAGGGAAAGCCGTCCAGGCGGCCGGTCCGCACCAGGTCGCCGTGCATCGGCGCGGTCCCGGCGGCCTGCGCGGGCTCGGTGGCGAAGCTCATCGTGTCACTTCACTCCTTGATGGGGGAAACGACCTTCGCGCGTTGAACCGCGAAGGCCCTCGGTCGTTCGTGTCCCGGTCTCCGTAGACACCCACTTCCCCGGATCGGGCTGCGTGCGCCCGGTCCCGGGAAGGCGGCGCGTGCCCCCGGCAGACCCGCCAGGGACTGCCGGAGCCACGGTTCGAGGGGGGATTGACCCCGCGGTGGAAGGTTAAGCATCTCCACAGATCCAGTCAATCTCTGCACCGATGATGAAAGGCGTGCAGCCGAACCGCACCCGTCGCGCGCATGGGCGATGTCGAGGCCCTGCCTGATCCATACTTGAACATCGGCTTCGGCACGCACCGCTGCCCCACGGACATCATCACTCATATCGATGTCCAGAATGCTCATCCTTTACTGCTGGAGACTCATTTGGATCTATGCCCCATCCCGGCCCACTTCGCGCACGCGATGGCACCGCGGAGCCAGCCGAGAGCTCTCCCGGCTGACTTCGCTTCCTCCGCGCGAGACCGTTCGTTGCCGGCATCAAGTGGATAGCGCGACCTGGCCGCCGTGATGCACACGCTCGCGCGCGTTTGCCAGCACCTCGCGCAGGGCCTGGGCGAGGACGCGGACGTTGGGCTCGGCGGCGAGGGTGTTGTGGGTGCCGGGCATGTCCAGCACGGTCACGCGGTGCGACACGGAGGACCAGCCGAGGGTGCGCCGTTCTTCTTCCGTGAACGCGTCCAGGAAGCGGTCGTAGAACTCGGTGGAGGTGGTCGCGCGGAAGACGGTGATGGGGCCGGAGAAGGGGGCCGCGACGTGCCCGTCCCGGCTCCGGGTGCGGTCGCGGATCACCTGGCAGAGCTCGCGCAGCCCCTCCATGTCGTAGCCCGGAGGCGCGGCGCCCTGCTCCAGGAGCGCCTCCACCGCCACGCGCAGCTGCTCCTCGAAGGGCAGCCCCTCCACCGCCTCGCGCTCCAGGGAGAAGGGTCGGCCCATGTGCTCGGCCACGTCGCGGGCCATCCCCACCACCAGGTCGGTGTCGTCGGGCACCGTCCACGTCGCGGCCAGGGCGGGCGACATGGTGTCGAGCAGCCCCACGAAGGCCACCTCCTCGCCCTGGCGCTCCAGCTGGGTGGCCATCTCGTAGGCCACGAACCCGCCGAACGACATCCCCAGCAGGTAGTACGGCCCCTGGGGCTGCACCGCGCGCACCGCCTCCACGTGCTCGGCGGCGATGCGGGCCAGCGGGCGCCCCATGTCGTCGCCCAGGTCCTGCAGGCCGAACACCGTCTGGTCGGCGCCCAGGTGCCGCGCCAGCTGCACGTAGCCGAACACCCTCCGGTCGGCGGAGTGCACGCAGAAGAGCGGGGGGAGCGGGCCGCGGGGCCGCAGCGGCACCACCGACGGCGGCAGCCGCTCCGCGCTGGGCGGCTCGCCCACGGCGCGCGCCATGTCGCGCAGGGTGGCGCCGGCATAGAGCATGGAGACCGGCAGGTCGCGCCCCAGCCGCTGCTTGACCTGGGCGAACAGGCGCAGTGCCAGGAGCGAGTTCCCGCCCAGGTCGAAGAAGCTCTCCGTGGGGCCGATCCCCCTGACCCCCAGCAGCTCCTCCCAGAGGTCCACCAGCTGCACCTCCACGATGCTCTCGAGCGAGCCGGCGCGCCCGCCGGGCTGCGCGTACGCGGGCGCGGGGAGGGCGGCGCGGTCCAGCTTGCCCGTGGCCGCCTGCGGGAACCGCTCCAGCACCACCACGGCGTCGGGGACCATGTACCCGGGCACCCGGCGCCGCAGGTGCTCGCGCAGCTCCGCGGGGTCGGCCGCTCCATCGGCGACCACGTACCCCACCAGCCGGCGGTCTCCCGGCCGGTCCTCGCGCACCAGCACCACGCACTCGCGCACCGCCTGGTGCGCCCGCAGCGCTTCCTCCACCTCGCCCGGCTCCACGCGGAAGCCGCGCACCTTGACCTGGTGGTCCATCCGGCCCAGGTAGTCCAGCACGCCGCCGTCCATCCAGCGCACCTGGTCGCCCGTGCGGTACAGGCGCGCCCCCGGCGCGGCGGCGAACGGGTCGGGGACGAAGCGCTCGGCGGTGAGCCCCGGCCGGCCCAGGTACCCCCGCGCCAGGTGCGGCCCGCCCACGAACAGCTCGCCGGGGGCGCCCGGGGGCACGGGCGCGCCGAAGCGGTCCAGCACCCGCGCGTGGACGGTGTCCAGCGGCCGCCCGATCGGCACCGACACCCCGCGGTCCGCCGGCGAGAAGGTGTGCACCGCGGCATTCATGGTGGCCTCGGTGGGGCCGTACAGGTTCACCACCTCCACGCCCAGCGCGGCGTGGGCGCGGGCCGCCAGCTCGGCGGGTAGCGCCTCGCCGCCGCAGCAGAGCCGGCGCAGGGTGGAAGAGCGCGCCAGCTCCTCGCGCTCCAGCAGGGCGCCCAGGAGGATGGGGACCGCCTGCAGCACCGTGATCCCCTCGCGCTCCACCGTGCGCGCCAGCTCGGCCGCGTCGCGGTGCGCCTCGGGCGGGGCCATCACCAGCGTGGCCCCGGCGGCGAAGGGCGCCCAGAACTCCCAGACCGAGCCGTCGAAGCTCACCGAGGTCTTCTGCAGCACACGGTCGCCGGGCGCCAGCGGATACGACCGCTGCATCCAGTCCATGTGCGTGGTGAGCGCGCGGTGCGAGATGCCGGCGCCCTTGGGCGTGCCCGTGGAGCCCGAGGTGTAGATGACGTAGGCCAGCTGCTCGGGGAAGGCTTCCCCGTCGGGCCGCGCGGGGCTCGCGGCGGCGATCCGGGCGCGGTCGGCGTCCACCCGCACGGTGTCAGCCGCGTGCGCGGGGAGGCGCTCGGCCAGGGCAGCGGTGGTCAGCAGCACGGCGGCGCCCGCATCGCCCAGCATCCAGGCGAGCCGCGCCTCGGGCAGATCGGCGTCGAGCGGAACGTACACGCCGCCGGCCTTCAGCACGGCCAGCATGCACACGGGGAGATCGGCGGAGCGCGGGAGGCAGATCGCGACGCGCACCTCCGGCCCCACGCCCAGCGCGCGCAGGTGGTTGGCCAGGCGGTTGGCGCGCTCGTCCAGCTCGCGGTACGAGATCACCGCGCCGTCGTCCACCACGGCCGGGGCATCGGGCGTGCGCCGGGCTTGCTCCTCGAAGCGCTGGTGCACCCAGCGGTGCGCCGGCTCGGCGGCCGTGGCCCGGCCCCACCCCTCCACCACCCGGCGCTCGGCCGCGGACAGCAGTTCCACGCGACTGAAGGCGAGCTCCGGGTCGGCCGCCACCTGCTCCAGCACCCGCACCAGGTGCCCCGCCATTCGCCGCGCCGTGGCCTCGCTGAACAGGTCGGCGCTGTACTCCAGCACGCCGTCGATCACGTCGGGGTGGGCGTCCAGGTCCAGCGAGAGGTCGAACTTGGACGTCCCCTGCGCCGGGGTGGCGCCCTCCACCCGCAGCGGCCCTTCCCCGCCCCGCCCGCCCGACCCGCCCGACCCGCCCGACCCGCCCGACCCGCCTGCCGCGCCGCCGTCCGCCGGCCCCGCCGCCGTGCGCGTCCCGACGCACGGGTCGCCGACGCACCCGGGGGTCATGCTTCGCGAGGAGTTCGTGTCGCC
>DASSJS010000322.1:0-17230 GCA_035691085.1 Longimicrobium sp. | reverse complement strand
CGGAGTCAGACGGAGAACTGCATCGCGGTCCTCCGTCTGACTCCGCTCTCTCCGCTGCTCCGTGTTCACGCGGTTCGGCTGTTACTGCGTCCGCGCGAAGGTCTGCACGTCGCCCGCGGCGTTGCGGGTGCGCAGGGCGGTCACGGCACCGCTGGCATCGCGCACGAACTCGATGCGTGCCTCGGCGGTGGGGGCGAAGACGGTCTCGGTGATCGGCGTCAGCGCGTCACCCGGGCGGTCCAGGCGGCGCTGGTACAGCAGCTTGCCATCTTCCACCGTCACCGCGCGGGTGCCGTAGGTGCCGGCGTACCGCGCCAGCGCTGCGGCGGGGACGGTCACCGGGTGCAGCTCGGCCTCAGCCGCCTCGGCCGCCCACGACAGCGCCTGCCTGCGGGCCGCGTCCGTCTCGCGCGCGGCCAGCGTCTTCAGCGCGTCGATGCGCGCCACGGCCAGCGCCTGCGCCTCGGGGACCGAGATGTCGGGGAGCACGCCGGTGCCTTCCCAGCGCTTCCCGGTCGTCGGATAGAACGCCGCGCCGATGGAGATGGAGATGGCCGTCTGTTCGGTGAGCGGGAAGGACATGTTGTTGTAGCCCGCGCCACTGGTGGCCGTCCCCACGGTCCGCGCGCGGCCGGCGGACTTGAGCGTGTGGGCGAACGCTTCGGCGGCGCTGGCGGTGCGGCCGCTGGTCAGGACGTAGACGGGGATGCTCAGCCGCTTGGTGCCGTTCACCGGGCGGCTGAAGTTCTTCATCGTGTCGCCCATCATCCGCGTGTAGTTCCAGGTCTGCACGGCGCCGTCGGGCTGGAAGTAGCTCATCAGGTAGTGCGTCATCTCGCTCCCGCCGCCGTTGCGGCGCAGGTCGATGATCATGGCGTCCACGTGCGAGAGCATCGCCATCGCCGCGTCGATCGCGGCGGCCGCCTCCTCGCCGCGCATGAAGCTGGTGATCTCGATGTAGCCGATGTTGCCGTCCAGCCGCTCGGCCTTCGCCACGCCGTAGTTCTGCCGCCGCTGCGCCGCCACGTCCTCGGCCGTCAGCCGCGGCGCGCCGTCCCCGGCCCTGCGGAAGGCGCCCGCCCCCGGGGTGCCCGCGCCGGGGCGGTAGATCGTGTACAGGTGCCCGTCGTGGTTGAAGCCCTGCATCTCGCGGGTGAGCGCCTCGCCCAGCTGCGCCTCGGTGGCCGCGCCGTCGAAGGCGCCCGCGGCCAGGCGCGTCTTCAAATGGTTCGCCAGCATCTGCCCCGTGTCGGCGAAGGCGTAGTAGCGGGTGAGCAGGCTGGCGGCGCTGTCCACCACCGCGCGGCGTGCGGCGGCATCCAGCGCTCGCTCGGGCTGGGCGGGGTTGGGCACCTGCGCGGCGAGGGTCGTCGAAGCCGCGGCGGCGGTGAAGACGGCGGCAAGGAGGGTGCGGATACGCATCGGTGGCGTCTCGGTGTCGGTCGGAATCGGGATCGTGGCCATCAGGCGCCCGTGGTGGACGCGACAGTGAGTGCCGCGAACCTCGCCGACGGTTGTATCCGCCCCCGGCAGCTCATCATCCGCTAATCGACGGCCTGGATTTCGGTGCAGCCGCCGCGGTGGCCCTCACCCGGAGATTCACGGGCGAGACAACGGTCGCGCGAGCGTCGGCTCCACGCGCGGTGTCCGACGCCGCAGTCCGCGAAGGCGGACTTCCCGATGGTTCAGCGGCGGGTTTCAACCCGCCGCGGTTCCCGCCGCGGTTCCCGCCGCGTACATGACCCGGCCCCCCGCGCGGCGACCCCCGGCGTTGCGCAACCGGTGGCGCGGGACGTATGCTCCGGCGTTGCACGCATCTCCGTTCACCGCCACGCCTTCCGCCCCTGATGAAGCGCTTTCCCGCGTACGATCCGCCCGAGTACCTGGACTGGGCCGCCGACCCCGAGCTGCTGCGGGAGTACCGCGAGCGCATCGACGCCGACCCCGAGCGCCGGGCGGCCATCCGCGCGCTCGACCAGGACGCGCTCCTCGCCATCTACGCCGGCCTGCTGCGCAACCGCCTGCACGACATCGCCCTCAAGCGCTGGGTGAAGAACGGGGTGATCAGCAAGGCGTGGCTCGGCACCGGCGAGGAGGCCGCCACCATCGGCCCCGTGCACGCGCTGCGGCGCAGCGGCAAGGACCGCGACGTGGTGGGGCCCATGATCCGCAACGCGGGCGCCTGCCACGAGATGGGGATGCCGGTGGCCGAGATCTTCCGCACCTACCTGGGCACCGCGGACGGGCCCAGCGGCGGGCGCGACCTGCACGTGGGCGACCTGGCGTACGGCGTGCTCCCGCCCATCTCCAACATCGGCGACGTGCCGCCGGTGATCGCGGGGATCGCGCTCAGCTTCCTCCAGCGCGGGGAGGACCGCGTCGCCATGACCTGGATCGGCGACGGGTCGACCAAGAACGCGGGGATCCACGAGGCCATCAACTTCGCGGGGGTCAAGCGGCTCCCGGTGATCTTCATCATCCAGAACAACCAGGTGGCGCTGGGCACCCACGTGGGCGTGCACTCCGCCGGCGCGTTCGAGGACTGGCCGGCCATGTACGGCGTCCTGGGCGGCCGCTATGACGGCAACCACGTGCTCGACGCGTACGGCGCCGCGCGCGTGGCCGCCGACCGCGCCCGCGCCGGCGAGGGCGCCTCGCTCCTCGTCGCCGAGACCTTCCGCATGGGCGGCCACGCCACCCACGACGAGCGCGAGGCCCGCAGCCTCTTCTCCCCCGAGACCTTCCGCGAGTGGGGCCGCCGCGAGCCGGTGGGGATGTACGAGGCGTGGCTCGAGGGCGAGGGAATCGGCCGCGACGTGCTGGAGCGCATCGAGGCCGAGGTCACCGCCGAGGTGGATGCCGCGGCGGAAGAAGCGCTGAAGAGCCGCGAGGGCGCCATGCCCGTGGGCGAGACCGCCGAGCTGGGCGTGTACGCCACCGCATGAGCACCGGCCTTCAGCCGCTTCCTCCGCGGGAGGCGACGGAGCCTCCTTCGCGGCCGCCCGCGCGCAAGCCGTTTCCGTCGCCCCTCCAGGCGGGGATCATCGCATCGGCCGCGCTGGTGCTGGCCGTGATCGGGGGCGGCGCCACGGCGACCATCCAGGCGAGCCCGAGCGGCGGCGAGTTGACGACGGTCGCCAGCTCGCCGGCCGCGCTGGCAGCATCGGCCATCGCGGCGTGTCTCTGGCTGCGGGTGGCGGGCGTGCCTCCCGGGCTGCCGCGGCATGACCGCCCTTCAGTGTGGCGGCGGATGAGTGCGGTGTTCATCGACGTCGCCATGGCGGGGGTCACGCTGGGGGCGGTGGCCGCCCTGCTGCCGCTGGCGGTGGAGGCGCGAGCGGCGGGCGCCTGGGCCTGGAGCTTCCAACGGTCTTCGGCAACGGCCGTCGACACGGTGCTGTCGCTGGGCGTGGTGCTGGCGGTGCTGAGCGGGATGATGCTCTGGATGGCGTGGCCGTCAGCGCGCGGGCGCCGGAGCGTGGGGGGCTACGTGATGGGCGTTCGGCTGGTACGGGTGGGCGGCGCCGGGCCCTCGCTGGGCTGGGCCGTGCTGCACGTGTTCACGGGTTTCCTGGCGCTGTGCGCGTGGCCGGTCACCCTGCTGGCCGGCGCGGACCGCGAGGGACGATACTGGAACGACCGCGCGGCCGGATCGCGCGTGGTGCGAGTGGACCCCGCGACGTGAGGATGGAATGAAGCTGAAGCCGGTGAAGCAGGGCGAGCGCATCCGCCTGCGCGACAGCGAGGCCGCGCGCCCCGACGGGCTCCGCGAAGACGAGGTGCTGGAGCAGCGGGTGGAGCTGCTGGCGCAGCGGATCAGTGATCTGCAGCTGGCGCTGTATGCCGAGGGGAGGCGCTCGCTCCTGGTGGTCTTCCAGGCACGCGACGCGGGGGGCAAGGACGGCGTGGTCAAGCGCGTCTTCGGCCCGATGAACCCGCAGGGGAGCTTCGTGCAGTCGTTCAAGGCGCCCACCGAAGAGGAGCTGGCGCACGACTACCTGTGGCGCGTGCACCACTTCGTGCCGCAGAAGGGGTACATCGGCATCTTCAACCGCTCGCACTACGAGGACCTGCTGGTGCCCCGGGTGAAGGAGCTGGTGCCGCCGAAGGTGTGGAAGAAGCGCTTCCGGCAGATCAACGACTGGGAGCGGATGCTGGCCGAGAACGGCGTCACCATCCTCAAGTTCTTCCTGCACATCTCGCGCGACGAGCAGAAGCAGCGGATGCTGGAGCGGCTGGACGACCCCACCAAGAACTGGAAGTTCCGCTCGGAAGACCTGGAGGCCCGCGCCCGCTGGAAGGACTACAACCGCGCCTACAGCGACATCTTCAAGCGCTGCAGCACGCCCTGGGCGCCGTGGTTCGTGGTCCCCGCAAACGACAAGCGCGCCCGCGACTACCTGGTCGCGCGGACGGTTCTGCGGGCGCTCCGCCGGTTGAATCCCCAGTTCCCCCCGGCCGACCCCGACGTGCTCGCCTGGCGCGACAAGATCGTGTAGCCGCCCACGCCGGACGCATCGACGGGAACGCGGCGAGCGCGGAACGATTGACGCGGGCGGACGGGATGCGCGACATTTCCCGTCTGCCCGCCGCCGCGTTCGCGCGCGCGGACGCCCCGGATGGCGGCGGAAGCGGATCTCTCCATCGCACGGCCCATCGCTCGCGGCACCGCTCACCCCTGAAGGCCATCATGTACTGTGTAAACTGCGGACTTGGAAACGCCGACACCGCGCGCTTCTGCGTGCGCTGCGGCGTGGCGCTGGCGGCGGCGTCCGCGCAGCAGCCCGCCACCTATCCGCCCGGCACCCCCTACGCGCAGGCCGCCACCGACCCGTACGGCGGCGCGTACCAGCGCGGCCAGCCGCAGTATCTGGTGCCGCCCACGCAGCGGGGGATGCAGCCGGCCACGCCCTGGGTCCCGCAGAAGGCGGGGAACCCGGTGGTGGCGTCGGTCCTGTCGGTGATCATCCCCGGGCTGGGCCAGCTGTACAACGGCGACGTGAAGAAGGGGCTGCTGATGTTCTTCGGCGCGTTCATCGGCCTGTTCATGCTGGGGCTGGGCTGGCTGGGGATGATGATCTGGAGCGCCATCGACGCCTACCAGGTCTCCGCGGGCACCGGAAAGCGATGGGACTGAAGCGGATCGCCGGCCTCCACCCCGCCGAGTACGAGCACCCGTTCGACAAGGCGGCCCTGGACGCGCTGGAGAAGACGCGCGGCCTGGAGCTGGTCGTCCGCAAGTTCCACGAGTACGGGATCGAGCGGGTGCTGCGCATCCGCCACACCGGCAGCAACCTGAAGGTGACGCGCGGCAGCGTGCCCGCCCTGTGGGACGCCATGCAGGAGTGCTGCAACGTGCTGGACCTGCGCGACGCGCCCGACCTGTACGTGCAGCCGGGCGACCAGCTGCAGGGGAGCTCGGTGGGGGTGGGGAAGCCGCTGGTGGTGGTCACCACGGCGTGCGTGGAGGCGCTGGGGCCGGCCGAGCTGCGCTTCATGCTGGGCCGCGAGGTGGGGCACATCAAGAGCCAGCACGCGCTGTATCACGACCTGGGCTCGGTGCTTCCCATCGTGGCCGACCTGCTGGGGAGCGCCACCATGGGGGTGGGCACGCTGCTGGGGATGGGGCTGCAGGCGGCGCTGCTCAAGTGGATGCGGATGTCGGACTACACCGCCGACCGCGCCGGGCTGCTGGCCTGCCAGGACGTGCCGGCCGCCATGAGCGCGCTGGCCAAGGTGGCCGGCCTTCCGCAGCCCTGCTACGACTCGTTCCAGCCCGGCGAGTTCGTGGCGCAGGCGCGCGACTTCGAGGCGTTCGACGGGATGTACGACCGCCTGGTGAAGTTCGCCACGCTCTTCTGGGACGAGAAGCCGTCGTGGGCGGTGGTCCGTGCGCACGAGTTCCTGAAGTGGGCCGAGAGCGGCCAGTACGACGACGTGCTGGCGCGCCGCACGCGTCTGCACATCCCGCCGCCCCCGCTTCCGGCCCTTCCCGAGCAGACGCAGCCCTTCGGCATCAACTTCTGCCCGCAGTGCGGCAACCGCATCGAGGGCTCGGCCGCCTTCTGCTGGCGCTGCGGCACGCGCCTCCTTCCCGAGAACACGGTCCTCGGCGCGCCGAAGGCACCTCCCTCGTAGCACGCGGGCTGCGCACGGCTCCACCGATCGTCATCCCGGCTGCCGTGGCGTGGCCGGGATCGTCTTTTGTGAACACGGAGCAGCGGAGGGAAGGGGAGTCAGACAGAGGAACCGCGGTGCAGTTCTCCGTTTGACTCCGCTCTCTCCGCTGCTCCGTGTTCACGAAAAGGCAGCCGGCCCTGCCGCTCAGCCTGCCGCCCGCTCGTCCGCCAGCTCCACCTCCAAGCCGAAGGTGGAGGTGAAGAGGTCGGACTTCCGCTTCAGCGCCCAGCGCTCCAGCAGCAGGTCGGCCTCGCCCTCGGTCTCCACCTCCAGCTTCAGCTTCTTCCCGCGCGCCACCCTGGCGGTCACGGCGCGCACGGCCTGCAGGTGCTCGCGGTCCAGCGCGTCGGCCAGGCGGAGGAGCGAGGCCAGCTTCGCCACGCGGGCGCGGTCCTCGTCGGGGAGCGCGGTGAAGGCGATGTGGTGCTCGGCGGGCACGCCCTTGCGGTGGTAGCGCGCCACGTTGGCGATGATGTCGGTCTCGCGCGTGGTGAACTCGGCGATCTCGCTGTTGGCGATCAGGTACAGCGAGTGCTTGTGGTGCTTCTTGTAGCCCACGAACGCGCCGATGTCGTGCAGCACGGCCGCCGCCAGCAGCATCCGCCGCTCGTCGGGGCCCATCCCGTGCACCTTCTGCAGCTGGTCGTACAGCGAGCCGGCCAGCTTCAGCACGTGCAGCGCGTGCGCCTCGTCGAACATGTAGCGCCGGCCCAGCGAGAGCGCGCCGGCCACCGCCTGCCGGTCCTTGCGGTCCTCGTGCGCCTGGTGGCTGGCCAGGTCCTCGGCCAGGTCGATCAGCACCCCGTCCTTCAGCCCCACCGCGGGGACCAGGATTTCGTCCGCCCCCGCCAGCTGCGCCACGCGCTCGTAGATCATCCCCGCGGGAAGGATCACGTCGGCGCGGTCCTCGCGCAGCCCCAGCTTCTCCATGCGCTGGCGGTAGCTGAGCTTGCTCAGCGTCTCCATCACCGCGCGCAGCATGGGCATGGGGATGGCGGCCACCCTGCCGCGCCCCGGCTCGGCGCCGGCGAGCCGCGCCAGCGCCTCGGCGTTGCCGCCGGTGGCGATGGTGCCCCGGGGGTTCCAGTGCTGGGCGATGGTGGGGATCTGCAGCGTGGCCGCGTACTCGCGCAGCAGCCGCTGGAAGCGCCCCGGCTCGTCGCCCGCGCTGCTCAGCTCCTCGAGCAGGCGTACCGAGCCCATCACGTGGCTCTCGCTCCACAAAATCCCGCCGGCATCCACCAGCGACACCTCCACGCTCCCGCCGCCGACATCGACGGTGATCCACTTGTCGTCGCCCATCTTCACGTGCGTGGCGATGGCGACGTTCACCAGCCGGGCCTCCTCGGCGCCGGTGATCACCTCCAGCTCGATCCCCGCCTCGCGGCGCACGCGGGCCACCATCTCGGCGCCGTTGCGGCTTTCGCGCGTGGCGCTGGTGGCCACGGCGCGGTAGTCCTCGATCCCCAGCGCCTCCATCCGCGCGCGGAAGCCGGCGATGGCCTGCACCGCCGCGTCCATGGCCTCGGGGGTGAGCTTGCCGGAAAGGAAGACGTCGTGCCCCAGGCGCACGGGCATGCGCGTCTCTTCCAGCACGTCGTACTCGCCCAGTGCGTGGAACTCGGCCGCCAGGAAGCGGATGGCGTTGCTCCCCACGTCCACCGCGGCCACGCGCAGGGGGAACTGCGGCGGCGTGGCGGCGGCCTTCCGGGCACGGCTGGGGGCGCGAAGCAGGGGCATCGATCCAATCCGGTGTAAGCGACGGGCGACGACATCGCCCGTTGACGCAGCATCTTCCACCTTCACGGCCCCGGGGTCAAGCACCGGACCCGCGTCGTTGCAGAAGGATGATGGGATGGCGCGTGTAGGAAACGTGCCGCGGGGCGAGGGCACCGCGTCCGCCGTCTGTCCTTTTGTGAACGACGGTCCCGGCCGCGCCACGGCAGCAGGGGATGACGATCGCTGGCTCGTGATCACCCCACGTGCTACAAAGGACGCGGCGCCGCCGTCAACACAGGTGTTCTCGCGCTTCGAACGAGCGTTCGAGACGCGGTTGACACCGGGGGATGCGCGGGGTAGTGTTCGGGCTCGGCAAATCCGCGCGCGGCGGGCACTTGGGGCCGCATGCGCACACCGCTGAACCCACCCCGATCCGGCACCTGGATGAAGGACCTCGTCACCCTGAGCGTCAACGGCGACACGCACGAAGCGGCGGTGCCCACGCACTGGACGCTGCTGGAAACGCTGCGCTACGCCGTGGGCCTCACCGGGAGCAAGCAGGGGTGCGACAAGGGCGACTGCGGTGCCTGCACCGTGTGGCTCGACGGCGTCCCCACGCTCAGCTGCATCACCCCGGTGTACGAGGCGGTGGGGAAGGAGGTGCGTACCGTCGAAGGATTGGCCGGCTTCCGCACCCCGCCCGGCGTGCCGCACCCGCTGCAGGACGCCTTCGACGTGTGTGGCGCCGCGCAGTGCGGCTTCTGCACCCCCGGCATCCTGATGAGCGCCGCCGCGCTGTTGGAGGAGAGCGTGCGCCCCACGCGTGACGACATCCGCGAGGCGCTCTCCGGCAACCTGTGCCGCTGCACCGGCTACACCAAGATCCTGGACGCCGTGGAGCTGGCCGCCGCCCGCCTGCGCGGCGAGGTGGACATCACCCCCGTGGAGCACGACGTGCTGCTGCCGCCCGACGCGGCGCTGGCCGCGGCCGCCGAGGAGGCTTCCCGATGAGCAGCGACTGGACGCGTCAGTCCGACCCGCCCGCCGAGGGCGGCGGCAGCGGCACGCCGCTGGTGAACGAGGTGGAGCATCCGGACGTGGGCGGCGGCGTGCCGCTGCACCCGCGCGAGGACGGCTACAACGCCGAGCTGAGCGTGATCGGCCGGCGCATGCGCAAGACCGACGGTCTCGCCAAGAGCACCGGCCGCGCGCGCTACACCGACGACATCACCCTGCCGGGGATGCTGCACGGCAAGATCCTCCGTTCGCCGCACCCCCACGCCCGGATCGTGTCGATCGACACCTCCGCGGCCCAGGCGCTGCCGGGGGTGTTCGCCGTGGTCACCGGGCAGGAGATGCCCACCGAGTACGGCATCATCGTCTGGACGCCCGACGAGCAGGCGCTGGCCACCGAGAAGGTGCGCTACATCGGCGACGGCGTGGCCGCCGTGGCCGCCGTGGACGAGGACACCGCCAACCGCGCACTCGGCCTGATCCGGGTCGAATACGAGCTCCTCCCCGCCATCCTGGACCCCGAGCTCGCGCTGACGCCCGAGGGGGCCGCGACGCCCGTCCACGCGGCGAAGAAGGAGGGGCACAACGGCAACATCTCCAAGATCGTCAAGCTCGAGTTCGGCGACCTGGACGACGGGTTCAGGCGCGCCGACGTGGTGGTGGAGGGCGATTACTTCTTCGAGGGCACCACGCACACGCCCATCGAGCCGCACTGCGCCATCGGGATGTGGGAAGAGGGCGGCGCGTCGGTGGGCCGGCTCACCGTCTGGTCGTCCACCCAGGTGCCGCACTACCTGCACCGCGAGCTGGCCAAGGTGCTGGAGCTGGACCCGGCGCGTGTCCGCGTGATCCAGCCGGCGGTGGGCGGCGGCTTCGGCGGCAAGAGCGAGCCGTTCGACCTGGAGTTCTGCGTCGCGCTGCTGGCGATGAAGACCGGGCGGCCGGTGAAGATCCTCTACACCCGCGAGGAGGTGTTCCTGGCGCACCGCGGGCGGCACCCGTTCAAGATGAAGTACCGCATCGGCGCCACGCGCGAGGGGAAGCTGACCGCGGTTGATGCCAAGACGCTGCTGGACGGCGGCGCGTACTCGTCGTTCGGGCTGGTGACCACGTACTACTCGGGGCAGCTGCTCACGGCGCCGTACCACATGCCGGCGTACCGCTTCAACTCCACCCGCGTGTTCACCAACAAGCCGGCGTGCGGGCCCAAGCGCGGCCACGGCAGCGTGCAGCCGCGCTTCGCCTTCGAGGTGCAGCTCGACAAGCTGGCCGAGCGGCTGGGGATCGACCCCATCGAGATCCGCCGCCGCAACTTCATGGGCGGCTACCGGCGCACGGTGAACGAGCTGCGGGTCACGTCCAACGGCTTCCTGCAGTGCCTGGACGCCGTGGAGCGCGCCAGCGGGTGGAAGGGGAAGTTCCGGAAGATGGGATACGGCCGCGGGATCGGCGTGGCCGGCTCGTGCTACATCTCGGGGACCAACTACCCGATCTACCCCAACGCCATGCCGCAGTCGGCCGTGCAGATCCAGGTGGACCGCAGCGGGCGGGTGACGGTGTTCAGCGGCGCCAGCGACATCGGGCAGGGGTCCGATTCCGTCCCCGCCTACATCGTGTGCGAGGAGCTGGGCGTGCCGCTGGACTACGTGCGCATCGTGGCCAGCGACACCGACCTGACGCCCGTGGACCTGGGCGCCTACTCCAGCCGCGTGACCTTCATGATGGGGAACGCCTGCATCGACGCCGCGCGCAAGATCAAGCGGCAGGTGCAGGAGGCCGTCGCGGAGGAGTGGGGAGTGAAGCCCGGCCGCGTGCTGCTGGCCGGCGGGCGGGCGATGGACGCGCAGGACACCGGCCGCAACATCGCCATCCGCGAGGCGTTCAATCTGGCCGAGGCCCGGTTCGGCACGCTGGGCGCCGTCGGATCGTACAACACGCCCAAGGACGTGCACGGCGACTACCGCGGCGGCACCATCGGCGCCAGCCCGGCGTACTCGTTCACCTCGCACGTGGCCGAGGTGGAGGTGGACCCCGAGACCGGCTTCGTGGAGGTGAAGACGATCTGGGTGGCGCACGACTGCGGCCGCGCGCTCAACCCGACGATCGTCGAAGGGCAGATGGAGGGCTCGGCGTACATGGGCTTCGCCGAGGCGCTGATGGAGGAGCACATCCTGAAGGACGCCGACCACGGCCGCGCCGGGCTGCACAACGCGCCCAGCCTGCTCGACTACCGCATCCCCACCTCGCTCGACACGCCGGACCTGCGGTCGCTGATCGTGGAATCGATCGACCCCGAAGGCCCGTACGGCGCCAAGGAGGCCGGCGAGGGCCCGCTGCACCCGTCCATCCCCGCCATCGCCAACGCCATCTACGACGCGGTGGGCGTGCGCATGGACAGCCTCCCCTTCAGCCCGCCGCGCGTCTGGCGCGCGCTGCAGGAAAAGGCCGCAGCGCAGCAGGAGCCGGAGCGCTACGCCGCGGATTGAACGCGCCGATGCGGGCGCCCAGCATCGCGCGCGTCGTTTTCGCCGCCGTCTGCCTTGCGGCGGGCGGCGGTTGCTCGTGGGACGATGTCGCCGCGCTGGCCGATGGCCCCATCTACCGTCCCGAGATCTAGCCGCTGGGGTGGAGCGCGGATGGCCGGTACGTGCTGTTCGTGCACACGGAGGTGTACGGCGGTCACGACTACATCGAAGAGCACGGCTGCGGGGCGAGCGGCCTCTATCAGGCCGATGGCCGCTCCCCGCCACGGCCGGTGACCGTGGGAGAAGCCTGGTGCGCGGGGGCGAAGGGAGAGATGAAGGCGGCCCTCTCCGCGGACGCGCGCAGTGTCTTCCTGGCCCCTGAAAGTGGGTACGACGATTGTAACGCCATCCCGGCCTTCGACTTCGCCGGTGCCCGGTGGCGCGAGGCGGCGCGCGTGTGCGGCAGCCATCTGTCCGATCCGGCGATCTCGCCCGGCGGGAAGCGCATCGCCGTCGCGCTGGGATGCGGAACGAGCTATGGAGGGGGCGAGCCCCCGCGCGTGACGCCGCGCCGGTGCGTGGACCGTGAAGGCGACCGGATCACCGTGATGAACGTGGACGGCTCCGCGCCGCGGATCGTGGGTGAGCCGGGCGACGAAACCCCACGTGGTCACCCGACGGCCGTTCGCTCGCGGTGATGAACGAGGGCGAGAAGATCGCCATCATCGACCTGGACACGGGCGGGCGCCGCATCGTCGCGCGGGGTGAGAACCCCGCGTGGAGCCCGGACGGACAGTGGCTGGCGTTCATCCACTTCCCCAGCGGCCGCCCGGCTCGCATCTCGCTCCGCGTGGTCCGGACCGACGGGACGGGCGAGCGCACGGTGTTCGTACAGGACCCCGCCGGCATGCGCTGGCCTCACTACCCGTCGCCGGGTGGATGGCCGCGTGAGCCGCTCTGGTCGCCAGACGGGCGGCGGATCGTGTTCACGAAGCACTTCCAGAGCGGCCATACGCTCTGGATCATCAACGCAGACGGTACCGGCCTGCGCCGCCTCGCGAACCGGATCGAGCCGGCGGAATTCCTTGGCCCCGGCCAGGCTACGCGGCGTAGTGATACGGAATGAGCCGCCCGGAGCCGGAGCGGTACGTGGCATTGATGCCGCCGCCTGAAAGCGGCCACCGCTCAGGCCCGTTTCGCCCGAAAGCGGCCATATTCGTCTATCGCGTGTTTCGCCCCTGATCGATTAGCTTTCCAAGGCATGTGACGCTCTGGACGGCAGACGTTTCCGCCGCCCCGCGTGACCGAAGGAGACCCCATGAAGATCCTGAAGCTACCGCACCGGGCAACCGTCGAGGACCTGCTGGCCCTCGACGAAAAAGCGGAACTCGTCAATGGCCAGATCGTTCTGATGGGCGGCGATGGATTTGACCACAACCGGCCGAAGCAACTCGTGTGGATGTCGCTGTACTTGCACGAGGTGAAGCACGGTGGCGGGTACGCGATCGGCGACGGAGGCGTGTTCCTGGTCCAACTGCCCAACCGGGAGTCGTTCGGTCCGGACGTGGCCTGGTCCGAAATTCGGCACACGGGCCCGGCATTCCACGGTCCACCCGCGCTCGCCGTCGAGATCCGCAGCCCTGGAGATTACGGCCTGCGCGCCGAGCGGAATATGGCGGCCAAGCGGGCGGAGTACTTCGCCGCCGGCACCGGCGTGGTCTGGGACGTGGACGTGCTGCGAGAGCAGGTGATCCGCGTGTACCGGGCAGACGATCCCGAGCACGCGGCCCTCTACCGGCGTGGGGAAGTCGCCGAAGCGGAACCTGCGGTGCCCGGCTGGCGCTTTCCCGTCGACGAGCTGTTTCCAGGTCAGTAACGCTTTCCAACCGAGGTGGTGCCGGGGTGGCGCTTCGCGGTGGACGAGCTGTGGGACTGACGGGCTGGCGGATTTCCCCCGCGGTATCATCTTCCATCTGATCGCCCGAGCTCGCAGCCGCGCATCCGGCGCGCGGATTCCTCCCGTATCCATCCGCATGCGCTCCATCCTCCTGGCTCTCGCCACGATGCTGCTGGCCGCTCCGGCGGCGGCGCAGCACTGCTGGCCGTCGATCGTCGTGCTGATCGTGCGCGACGCGAACGGCTCCATCATCGACCCGGCGCGGCTGGACAGCATCGAGTATGCGCCCAAACGCCTCGTGACGGCCGACTTCCGGGTGCGGCCCATCCACGTGGATACGGCCAGCGACCAGTCGTTCGAGCGAGGCCCCACGCCGGTGCTGGCGTGGTACGGCCAGGGCGACTGCCGCGTGGACATCCGCGAGGTGGTGCTGCGGCGGGGAACGGAGGCGATGCGCCTCTGGATGGACCTGCACGTGGACACCGAGGAGAACCCCGGCCCGTCGTACTTCTCGCTGAACACACCGCCCTTCGCCACCGGCACCTGGCGGCTGGACGTCTGTGGCGTGCCGCCGGGCCAATCCGGGAAGTACGCGTCCATCCCGCCGCGCTGGGCGCACGTCTCGGCGCCGGGCGGCTCCGACGCCCCGTGGCAGGGGCCGGCGGGGTGCCAGGGCAGGGCGCGCCCGTGATCCGGCTCCCGCTCTTTCCGCTGCCGGTGGTGCTGTTTCCCGGCGCGCCCATGCCGCTGCACATCTTCGAGCCGCGCTACCGGCAGATGGTGGCGCGCTGCATCGAGGGCGACAACCGCTTCGGGCTGATCTACCACGACCCCGACCGCCACGGGCCGTTCACCACCGAGCCGGGGCGGGTGGGCACCGTGGCCGAGATCCTCAAGTTCGAGCCGCTCCCCGATGGGCGTTCGCTGATCTACTGCCGCGGGATGGAGCGCTTCGTGATCGAGGACGGGATCGAGTCCGAGGCGGCGTACTACGAGGCGGTGGTGGAGCCGTATGAGGACGAGCCCGACGGCGAGGAGGAAATCGGCGCGCGTCGGCGCGCGTCGGTGGCGCTGTTCTTTCGCGTGCTGCGCGAGGCGGTGGGGCACGAGGAGGAGCTGCCGGTGGTGGATCCCGGGCGCGAGGTGGCCTTCCGGATCGCGCAGGCCATCAAGATCGACCCCGCCTGGCAGCAGCGCCTGCTGGAGACCACCACCGAGTCCGCCCGCCTGGACCTGCTGGACGACCTCCTCCGCGCCGTGCTGAACGCCCACGCCCGCGGCGAGTGGAGCCCCGAGCCGGACTGACGGGTGCGGACGTGACCGTCAAGCCGTACCAACGAAAAACCCCTCGCCAGATCGGTCGGCGAAGGGTTCGTGCGTCGGTAACGCTGTTATCGTGAAACAGAACGGTCCGGACATTCACGGCTGACGTGGTGCGTACAACGCGCGGAAGGGTGGAATGATGGCGACGCTGAACATCACCAATTTCCCAGAGCCATTGTATCAGGCGTTGAAAGCACGGGCACGGGCGCAGCACCACTCGATCACGCAGGAGGCAGTCAATATCCTTTCCAAGGCGCTCACCGAAACGGCAACTCCGTCGATCATGGAGCTGCAAGGGCTTGGAGCTGAAGTCTGGTCCGGAATCGATGCCGCGCGATACGTATCCGAAGAACGGGATTCTTGGGCTGACCCGGAAACGAGCGCGAGAGGCCTGGGCCAACCGGTTATCAACCCAGAGCGGTCGAAGTGATGGAGTCAGAGGGAGAGGGAATTTCCGTTCTCCTCTGACTCCATTTTCATCCGCGGCTCAGTCGATCGTGGCGACGGCGGCGACCTGGGCGGCGGAGGGCTCGGCGGCGGGAGCGTCGCGGAAGGTGGCGAGCACCTCCATCAGCCGGTCGATGTCGGCCTGGTTGCTGGCGATGCCCACCGACGCGCGGACGGCGCCCACGGCCTGGTCACCCATGCAGTCGGAGAACTGCTGCAGCGTGAACGTTTCGGCGGTGAGCGTCTGGATGCAGCGGAACGCCTCGTCGTCGTGGTAGTCGAAGGCGAACTCGGCCGCGCCGGGGTTGCAGAAAAAGCCGGTGCGGATGGAGATGTTCGCCTCGTTGGCGCGCTGCTCCACCACGCGGAAGTCCACCAGTTCGCCGTCGGGGTCCAGCAGGTTGAAGGCGATGGTGCCGCCACGGCGCTCCAGCCCCCGCGGGCCGTACACCCGCACCAGCGGCGCGCCGTTGCCGTGCGTGGCGCTCTCCAGCGCGTCCAGCAGCCGCGCGGTGAGCCCCATCACGTGCGCGTTGATGTTCTCCACGCCGATGCCGCGCATGAAATCGAGCCCCGCCGAGGCCGCCGCGATCCCCAGGTAGTTGGGCGTGCCGTCTTCGAAGGCGCGGCCGGTGACGTGCGGCAGGAACACCGGGTTCTGCGCCGACACGAAGCGCACGGTGCCTCCCGAGAACCAGGGCCGGTGCAGCTCGCCCAGCACGTTGCGGCGCACCAGCAGCACGCCCACCCCCGTGGGAAAGCCGAACATCTTGTAGAACGAGAGGCAAACGAAGTCGGGGGTGTAACGACTCAGGTCGAGCGGGTTGGCGGGAACGAACGCGGCGGCGTCGAGCAGCACGTGATAGCCGTGCTCGCGCGCCAGGTCGATCCACTCCAGCGGGTGCTTCACGCCCGAGAAGTTGGATTGCGCGGGGAAGGCGAACAGGTTCGGCTTCGTACAGTCCGGGCAGGTCAGGTGCTGGCGCAGGTCGTCCACGCGCAGCTCGTGGTTCAGCGGCACGTACTGGACGTCGGCCCCGCGGCACGACGCGTACTCGCGCATCCCGTTCACCGAGTTGTGGTTGTCGGCGGTGAGCAGGAACTGCACGCCCGGCTCCCACGGATACGCCTCGGCCACCAGCTTCAGCGCGCCGCTGGCGTTGAGCGTGAACACCACGTCGTAGTGCTCGGGGTCGGCGTTGAAGAACTCCAGCACCTTCAGCCGCGCCTCTTCCACCGTGCGCGTGGAGGCTTGCGACGTGGGGTTGCGCGAGTGCGGGTTGCCGAGGACGGCGTTGCACAGGTACTCGGCGTGCGCGCGGACCTGGCCCTCGGCATACAGCCCGGCGCCGGTGTAGTCCAGGTACACGTGCCCCAGCTCGTCCAGCCGGCTGAACTCGCGGCGGCGCAGCTCGGCGAAAAAGTCGTTCATCGCGGGCGATGGTTGGTCGCGGGGAAACGCAAGGCGCTGCGTCGCAAGCGCTTGAAAAGCTAGCCGCGTGGGGCGTTCAGATCAACCGCGGGTGTGCGGAAGATCTCATATCAGATGCGGAGAGTCGTTGTGCATTCCTCTCCCCACTCAAAGAATGTCATCCTGAAGGAGCCGCCGCGCCAAAGCCGCGTCCGCACTGGACTTGGCGGCGACTGAAGGATCTATCGCCCGCTCTCGGAACCGATCCCCCGAAGCGCACCGGGCCACGGATCTACCGTCAGGCGGATGATGGCGCTGCCTCGATTTTAGATCCTTCGGTCGCCGCCAGACACTGGTGCGGACGTGGTGCTGGTGCAGCGGCGACGCTCAGGATGACACGGGTTGAGCTCATTCAAAATGCACAACCTGCCGCCCGATCTGGTATCAGCGGCCGTGCGCCTGGAAGCCCCTGAGCGTCGGAAGAGGTCTCGGAATCCCGAGCCGGTCGAGAGCGTATCCGCGCGGATCGTACATCGCGCCGATGGTGCGGGAGGGAAAGCTGGCCTGCAGTGGCTGATACCGGATGCGGAGAGGCGTTGTGCATTTCCCCCACCGAGAACGTCATCCTGAACGAGCCGCCGCGCCAAAGCTGCGTCCGCACTGCGACTCTGGCGGCGACTGAAGGATCTATCGCCCGCTCTCGGAACCGATCCTTCGAAGCGCACCGGGCCACGGATCTACCGTCAGGCGGATGATGGCGCTGCCTCGATTATA
>DASSJS010000321.1:0-7660 GCA_035691085.1 Longimicrobium sp. | reverse complement strand
CGGGCACCATCCCCCGCACTCGATCCCCAGCTCCAGCGCCACGTCCAGCGCCACCCGGTCCACGCCGGTCTGCCCGCCGCTGACGATCTTCATCTCTCCCGTCGCCCTTCCGTTCCTGAAACAGACGTAAATCGTTTCACGTATTGATCCTACGCTCGGCGGACGACCGATGCGTGAACCAGGTGCCCTCCCCTCCGCCTGGTTGTATCGACGCTGGGAGGCAGCTCACAGGTGACTCGCCATGCCAAAGGGAAACGGTGGGAACGGTGGTAACTGGCCCAGCACGACCGGGAACCCGTCGGGCGGCGGGCGCGGGAACGGCCCCAGGCGGTAAGCGCCAGCCAAGGCACAGAAGGGGCGCCGGATCATAAGCCGATCCGGCGCCCCGATCAATTTTACGGTCAGGCGCTTCTACAGCCGGTAGGCGCTGGTGATCAGGCGCTTTTCCTCTTCGCCCTCGATCAGGGCCTCCACCTCCACGTAGGGCTCCAGGCCGCTGCCGGAGAGCTTTTCGCGGAAGAGCTCGTCGAGCTGGAACACGCCGGCGCTGTTGGACATCACGATGCGCAGGCGCACCGGCTTCCCCTCGCCGTTCTCGATGTGCACCGAGTCGATGGCCGCGGCGCTCAGCGAGTGGATGCTCATGGTCCGCTCGATCCCCATGGAGATGCGCGAGCGGCCCTTGGCCATGTCGAGCGCGTCAGCCACGCGCACGATGCCCGCCTCCAGCGTGAGCGGCTTTCCCCCCGAGCGGTGCGCGATGATGGCGTGCAGGATCTCGCTGCGCAGGATGGTCGCCGTGCCCACGTCGTAGATGCCGTCCAGCAGCTCGCGGATCTTGGGCTGCGCCACGAACAGCGACATCTCCTCGTGGTTGCTGCGGTGGATGCTCATCCCCAGGTCGTGCATCAGGGCGGCGAGCATCACCACCACCTCGGCATCGTCGTTGGTCATCCCGTAGTTGGTGACCACGCTCGGCTCCACGTTGTGCTCCACCAGCATGCGCAGGAGCTTGACCGCGATGTTCATCACGATCTTCACGTGAACCGGGCCGTGGTCGGTCATCCCCAGCCGCTCCACGGCGTTCACGTTGGCCGCCAGCCAGATGGCGTACAGCTCGTCGTCGTGGTTGATGCGGTCGATGATCGCGGCGAGCTTGGGGTTGTTGCGGCTGGGCACGTTCAGCGCCAGCCGGTGCGAGAACCGCTCTTCCACGGTACGTCCGAACGCCGCCCGTAGCTCGGCGGCGGATACGGATTCCACCATTCGGTCTTCCTTCCTCTCAAAAAAAGCCAGTGCGGGGTGCTGAGTGCTGAGTGCTGAGTCCCCGCTTCCAAATCCTGAGTCCTGAATACGCGTTGGATGTGCGGCATGTTTCCGATCCTGCCGCGGGTCGATCAGGGGCAAGGCGCAGGCCCGCGCTCGCAGCAGCCCGGCCAAGGTCCGTCTCAGTGCCCGTAGATGATCGCCATCACCACCTCCAGCACGATCAGCAGGACGATGGCGGCTTCCATCCACTCGGCGCGGGTGGCCACGGCCTGGTCGTAGAGGGCCGTGTAGGTCTCGCGGATCAGCGCCAGCTTGCGGTCGATGGACGCGGCCAGCGCGGGGACGCGGAACAGCTCCAGCGCACTGGTATACACCCGAGCGAGGTAAACGTCCTCGGTCACCTTCAGCGCGTTGTCCACCTTCTCGGTGATCTCGCTGACCTCGGCCACCAGCGCGCGCATCCCGTTGGCCGCACGACTGTAGCGGCGCTGGAAGACGGCCACGCCACGGCGCTGCACCGTTTCGGCCACGTCGTAGATGCGCGGGATCTCGCGGTCGAGCCGCTGGTCGTACACGCGCAGCTCCAGCAGCTGCGCGTTGGCCACCTCCAGCACGTCGGCCACGTCGTCGTCGCTGCCGGGCTCCAGCACCACCGCGCGCTCCCAGGTGATCACCACCGCGTCGTCGCGATAGTACGAGTGCGCGTAGCGCAGCACCTCGGCGCGGGCGGGCTCGGAGAGCGGCTTCTGCTCGTGCGTGAGCAGGGGGACCAGGTCGACCGCCTCGGCCAGCGGGGTGCCGTCGAGCGGCGGGTCCACCTCGCGCAGGGTGATGATGGCGTAGTCCTCTTCCACCTGCGTGGCCGTGGGGTCGTCCATCGCGGGGCCGACGGCCTGCAGCAGCGCGTCCAGCCGCTCGCGCCAGAAGCGGAGCGCGTTCCCCTCGCGCTCGGCCTCGCGCGCGAACGCCTCGAACTCGCCCCACGGCATCGCCTCGGGGAGAAAGACCTCCAGCGACAGCGAGATCACGCCGAACGCGTGGATGCGCGCGGCCGCGCGGGTCTCGCACCGCCGCCCCAGCACGTCGAGCACGGGAGCGACCAGCTCCGTGATGACCGGCGGGTCGCCGAAGGCGATGGCCTTGGGCTCCACGCGCGCCAGGCGGATGCGGGCCACGGTGCCCCGCCCCGCCAGCAGCTGCTCCACGCGGTCCAGGTTGATCCCCTCGGCAACGTCGAAGATGCGCAGCACCTCCACGGCGGCGCGGCGCACGGTGAGCGGGGGGCGGGTCGGAGACGGAGACGGCATACGGGGGTTCGGGCGTGCGAGGGACGTGCCAGGGGCGAGTGGGAAAGTGCTGGGTGCTGGGTGCTGAGTGCTGAGTGCTGGGTGCGAGGTGCGAGGTGCGAGGTGCGCAGTGCAGGACTGGCATCCGTGCGTGTCCGCGACGCCGCGCCCCCCTCCGCTCGCTTAGGCTCGCACCTCCCCCGTACCGGGAGAGGTAGCGAAGGAGAGGCTGGCTCGTACCCGTCGCGCTCGTGCGGACCGTGCTTGCTAAACTGCGTGCACGCAAAGCCTTGCGTTCCGCTCCGCAGCCGCGTCCACCAACCTCTCCCGGTACGGGGGAGGTGGACGGCCTAAGCCGGCCGGAGGGGGCGCGGCACCGCGGACAAGCAGGAGTGCCACTTCGCACCCAGCACCCAGCACTCAGCACACAGTACCCAGCACTCAGTACCCAGCACTCAGCACTCAGCACTCAGCACTCAGCACCCAGCACTCAGCACCCAACCTACAGCATCATCCCCAGAAACCTCGCCGCCTCCGCTTCCGCCCAGAACGCCGGACGCCCCGGCTGGCCCGCGATGAAGCCGACGTGGCCGCCGTGCGGGACGATGGCAGCGGTGAGCGCCGGGTTCGCGCGGATCGCGTCGCGCGGGATCGCATCTTCGGGAACGAACGGGTCGTCGGCGGCGTGGACGAGCAGCGTGGGGACGCGGATGCGCGGCAGGAACTGGCCACTGCTGGAGCTGCCGTAGTAATCGTCCACGTCACGGAAGCCGTGCAGACGCGCGGTGGCCGCGTCGTCGAACTCGCGGAACGTCTTCGAGGCCAGCACCCGTGGCTCGTCGCACGCATCGCCGATCGTCTGCCGCTTGGCGAGGTACTTCTGCCGCAGCGAGCGGATGAAGACGCTGGTGTACAGCCGCCCCGTGAACGAGTCGGCCAGCTTGTCGGCCCCCGCGCCCAGGTCGAACGGGATGGAGATGGCCGCCGCGGCGCGGACTCGCGACGCATCCCCCCGCTCGCCCAGGTACTTGAGCAGCACGTTGGCGCCCAGCGAAAATCCGACGCCGCCCAGCGCCACGCCCGGGTACCGCGCCGCCAGCAGCTCCAGCACGAACGCCACGTCGCCCGTGTCGCCCGCGTGGTAGAAGCGCGGGAGGCGGTTGGGCTCGCCGCCGCACCCGCGAAAGTTCATCGCCACCGTGCGGATGCCGCGGTCCCACAGCCCCCGGCAGGTCTCCTTCACGTACGCCGAGTCGGCGCTCCCCTCCAGGCCGTGGATCACGACGACGTACGGCGCGCCTTCCGCCGGCTCGGGGCGGCCGGGGACGGCGGCCCAGTCCAGGTCCAGGAAATCGCCATCGGGCGTGTCCACGCGCTCGCGGCGGTAGCGCACGCCGGTGTGCGGCCGCAGATAGCGGCCGCCCACCGTCTGCGCGTGCGCGCCGGGGAGCCACCACGCCGGGTGGAACGGGCGTGGGGTGAAGCGGACGGCCGGAGTGCCAGCGTCTACGTCTGCTGAACGTGCGGGCTCGCTCACGGGATGCGGGTTGCGGGTGATGCGTGTCGTCGCGACGATGCGAAGTTAGCGAAAACCTCTCCTCCCGCTCAACGGGTGGCGCCACGCGGGGCGAAAGACCACCGCGCGGGAGATGGCGGCCCAGGGCGACACGCCAGTGCCGCGTCCACGGGTTGGCGGCTGTTGGCGAGGCTTCCGGTCGTCGTGGCGTGCGGCTTCAGCCGCCTCTTCCCGATCTCTCGGCCGCGAGATTGATTCGTCGCGGCCGCTTGTTCCGATCCTGCCGGGCGCGCATTCTTCGGGGGATGAACACGGCGGCGCATCTTCCCCGCCCCGCCGGCCCCGCCTCTCCCTCGTGACACAGATCCCGCCCGTGTGGCTCGCTTCGCTCTTTCCATTCGTCTCTCGCGCGGCGCTGCGGCTGTTCTACCGGCTCGAGATGTCGGGCGAGCGGGTGCCCGGCCGCGGGCCCGTGCTGATCGTGGCCAATCACCCCAACTCGCTGCTGGACCCCGGGATGGTATTCGCCGTGGCGCGGCGGCCGGTGAGCTTTCTGGCCAAGGCGCCGCTGTTCAGCCATCCCGGCGTGGGGTGGCTGGTGAAGGGCGCGGGCGCCGTTCCCGTCTATCGCCAGCAGGACCAGGCGGACACGGGTGCCACCACCGCGCAGAACGAGGACACCTTCCGCGCCGTGTGGGACGCGCTGGCCAGGGGCCGCGCGGTCGGCATCTTTCCCGAGGGGACCAGCCACAGCCATCCGTCCCTCGTGCCGCTGAAGACCGGCGCGGCGCGCATCGCCCTGGGCGCGGCGCTGCGGACGGGAGCTGCGTTCCCCATCGTCCCCGTGGGCCTCAGCTTTCGCGAGAAGGAGACCTTCCGCTCCGACGCGGTGGCGGTGACGGGCGAGGCGGTGGCGTGGGACGACCTGGCCGCCGCCGGGCCCGAGGACCGCGACGCCGTGCGCGAGCTGACGCGCCGCATCGACGAGGCGCTGCACGAGGTTACGGTGAACCTGGAGCGGTGGGACGACGAGCCGCTGGTACAGACCGCCGAAGCCGTGTACGCGGCCGAGCTCCCGGTGGACGAAGGCGGGGACGCGCGCGTCACCCGCCTGAGCGACACGGCCGAGGCGCTGGCGCGGCTGCGCACCGAGAACCGGCCCGAGTGGAACCGCGTGGCGCGCGAGGTGGCGGCGCACGGCCGCGTGCTGCGCATTCTGGGGATGACGCCCGCGGAGCTGAAGGGGCGCAACCGCGCGCCGGTAGCCATCCGCTGGACGGTGCGGCAGCTCCTCTTCTTCGGCCTGGGCGTACCGGCCGCGGCGGCGGGGATCGTGGTCTACGGCATCCCCTACCGGCTGACCGGCTTCCTTGAGGAGCGGCGGGTGAAGGACGACGACGTGCGTGCCACCTTCAAGCTGCTGTTCGGCGGCGCGCTGCACCTGGTGTGGACGCTGGCGATCGCGACGGTCGTCGGGCTGCGCTGGGGATGGGCGGCGGGGCTGCTGGTGATGATCGGCCTCCCGCTGCTGGGGTACGTGACGGTGCACGTGGCCGACCGGTGGCGGCGCGCCACTGGCGAGGCACGCCGCTTCTTCCTGCGCACCCGCCGCCCCGCGATGCTGAACGAGCTCCGCGAGCGCCAGCACGAGCTCGCCGTGCGCCTGCATGGTCTGTGGGAGGAGCTGCGCGTGGCAGAGTCGGCGTGAATTGGGGTCACCATCTGGGCGCGGGCGCCATGCACGCGCGGCACCGCGGGATCGCACCGGGCGGCTGAGCCGCGGCGCCATGGCTACAACCGGATGAAGCCTTGCAGATTATGCAAGGACGGCCAAACGCAGCAAGATGCACGGAAGCGGCGGAATTGCTAGATGTGCGCGCGCAACCTGCAGCACAGCCTATCCAACCGATAGCGAGCATCTTGCAACAGAAATCGCAACGTAACCGACGGCAGAGTCCGCCGGAGGGTACTTCCCGGCGGACTGCTCTATTCAGCGAGAAGGCAAGCCCCGCCAATCGCCCGCTGAATCAGGGGAACAGCGCCGAATTCACGCGCCCGAACTCCGCCGGGTACAAAGTGATGGGGCTTGCTGATCGGAGACACCCCGTTTGGGCGCCTTCGCCCAACCCGTCAGCGCCGAATGGCTGAGTGGAATAGCGCGACGGATGCTGGCCAAGTACCGCTGCGATTCCGCTGGTAACGTCCGGTGACAAACCTTTCATTTTCTGCTGTACCCTATCCATCTTATGGACGTTGTTGCGCGAGAATCACCTGCCTCCTCCGACCGCCCCTTCCGATGCCACAGCTTCTAAGCGAGTACTTCGAAATTGATTCCGATGAACTAAGCCGCCTCGGGGTTCACGACACGTTCGTTGATCTCGACTCACGCCTGCACGTTGATCCGCATCTTCTGCCGGGTAGTTCGGTTCCGGAGATGCAGGAAGCAGAGGCGGTGGTAAAGAGCTACTTCGAGGACATCATAATCTTGCTGGAGGAAGCCACTGGGGAATCAGACATCTGCTATGAAGCAGCCAAGCGCAAGCTTACACTTAGCGAACTGAAAGGGGTATCCCTCGGCTACTCCAAAGGGGAAGGCGACGGATCAGCGGTCGGTCCTGGCCTTGCGGCTGCGCTGACAAACCGAGCGTACCGGATTGTCAAGGGTGGCGAGAGGAACCCCCGCATCTTTGAGCTGATGGGTCTCTTCACGGACGCCTTCGGTCCGGATCGGATCAGCGACGTGGTGATTCGAATTGCCGCCGAATCGTTCGCCAAGTACACCGCTCGCGTCGCGGCGGAGTTAGGTATTCAGACCAAGCCACACCGAATTGGCGAGGGAATTTACAACCTTCCCACCAGTATCCGCAGGAGGAAGGACCACCCGCTATTTTTTGTCCCGCAAGATGTTCTCGATGAACTTCCAGTGGCCCTCAACCGGTCTGAAATTTACTACGCAGCGCGATACAATGCACAGGTCCGCGCTGCCTTGAACAAGCTCTTCGCCACCGTTGGAAAGAACCACGCTAAACCCTCGAAGACAACGGTGTGGGAGCGCGCCGCTGAAAAGCCGGCACTGCTCCAAGCGTTGCTTGCCGCCTATGAGAGGGCGAAGGCAAGGCCGTATGACTTTCGGGTAGACCCGGCTGCTGAAGGAGGCCGCATCCGCGAGGCCAGGGACCTCGCCAAAGAGAACCCGCTTGACCTCTCGCAGCCGAAGGCGGGATGGACCGGGCCGTTGGCTCTGGAGACGGTGACAGCCATCTGCCTGCATTTCAAGAAGCTGGTTGAGATCAACGGTCTCTGGGCCAGTCTGTGGATCTCCAGAGGAAAGCCCCTGAAGGAGACCTCAATTCAACGCATCTTCTACAGTGTCGCTGTTACGTACTGCCGGACGGGGAAACCCGATCTAGACATCTCTCCCGAAGTGAACGCCGGTCCCGGGCCAGTTGATTTTAAGTTCAGCCATGGCGCCAACATCAAAGTGACCGTGGAGATGAAAAAATCGAACCACGGGAAGTTGCTTCACGGATACAGCACACAGTTGGCCCGATACAATGAGGCCGAAAACACTGATCTTAGCATTTATCTG
>DASSJS010000320.1:0-3707 GCA_035691085.1 Longimicrobium sp. | reverse complement strand
CCCTCCAGCCCCGGCGAAGTTCCCGCTCCGATTCAGCCCCGGCGTTCCTTGAATTTCCGCACCCGGCACGGGTACCGAAACGCTCTGGAGTGAAGCGCTCACAAGCGATTGCGGGCACGTGGCCAGCCAGCGTGAGATGGGAGAGGAAGTGTATGCCAGATCGGTTCCGACAGAAAGTGTCCTGCCCCTCGCCGGCTTTCGCTTCAAGAAGTGGTCCCGCCGTGTCGCAGGGGAGCGTAAAGGCTGTGCGGGCGCGGCGAGAGGGTCCTGCGGGGGAGACACTGGGGAGATGCGGAGGGAAGGCGCTTCAGGCCGGCGGCGGAGCGGCGGACACGCTGTGCTGGTGGAGGGCGGAGATGCGCGCGTCGAGCTCGCGCACCTGGAGGTCGGCGGCCAGGGAGCTCGACAGCTCGCGCGAGTCCAGGTAGGCGGCCTCGGCGTCGGCGGCGCGGCCCTGGTGCGCGCGGAGGTCGCCCAGCTCCAGGATGATCTCGGCGCGTTCCAGCGTGGGGTCGCTGGCGTAGACCAGGGCGCGCTGCACGCAATCCTCGGCCAGGACAAAATCGCCGCGGACCCGGGCCAGCTTGGAGCGCCAGCGCAGCGCCACCCCCAAGGCCACCCGGTCGCCCACCGCCATGGCGGCGCGCTCGGCGCCCTCGAGGGTGGCCTCGGCCGCGTCCAGGTCGCCGATCTCGATCAGCGGCTCGGCGCGGTTGCCGTAGAGCTTGGCCAGCAGCGGCGTGTGCGACAGCCGCTCGGCGATCTCGATCCCGCGCGAGAAGAAGACGTCGGCCTCGAGCCACTCGCGCAGCTCGGCGCTGGCGATCCCGAGATTGTTGTAGGCGTGCAGCGCGTTCTCGGAGCTCCCCGAGCGCACGAACGAGCCGATGCTTTCCAGGTACGCGGCCCGCGCCTCGCGCAGGTCGCCCAGCCCGTAGGCGATCACCCCCGCGTTCTGGCAGGCCAGCCCCACCAGCTCGTCGTCGCCCAGGTCCAGCGCCAACTCCACGGCGCGGCGGAACAGCTCGCGCGAGCCGGCCCAGTCGCGCTGGCTGTGCCGGATGATCCCCAGCACGTTCACCGCGCGGGCCGCGCTCTGCCGCGCGTTGGCGCGCTGCGCGATCTCCATGCTGAGCGTGGCCAGCTCCTCGGCTTCCTCGTAGCGCTCCTCGCGGATCAGCACGCGCGCCTGCCCGCGCAGGGCGTCGGCGGCCTCTTCCACGCGCCCCGCCAGCGTGGCGCTCCGAAAGGCGCGCGAGTACAGGCGCGCCGCGGCCGGCCAGTGCCCCAGCTGCTCCTGCTCGGCGGCGTGCGCCAGGTCCGCCGGGTCGGCCACGGCTTCAGCGAACAGGGGCATCGGCCTGCACCGGGAGGCGGAGGGTGAAGGTGGAGCCGTGGCCCAGGTCGCTGCGCACGGTCAGGTCGCCCCCCAGCAGGCGGGCCAGCTTGCGCGAGATGGGAAGCCCCAGGCCGGTGCCTCCGCGCGCCGTGGCGCCCACGATCTGCTCGAACTCGTGGAAGATGCGCTCCTGGTTCTCGGCCGCGATCCCCGGCCCGGTGTCGGCCACGTGCACCTCCACCCAGCCGTGCGGTGCCTCGGCGTGGCCGGTGCCGTTGCCGTCGGCCAGCAGCGCCGCGGAAAGGGTCACGCGGCCGTGGTCGGTGAACTTGACCGCGTTGGACAGCAGGTTGATCAGGATCTGCCGCACCCGGTCGGCGTCGGTCTGCACGGCGGGGAGCGGCGGGAAGGGGTCCACCTCCACGGCGATCTGCCGCGCGGCGGCCAGCGGCTCGATGGTGGCCAGCGCCTCTTCCACGATGGCCCGCATGCGCATGGGCGCGTTCACCAGCTCCAGCTTGCCGGCCTCGATCTTGGACAGGTCCAGCACGTCGTTCACCAGGTGCAGCAGGTTGCGCGTGCTGCGCTGCGCCCGCTCCAGGAACGAGCGCGCCTGCGGCTCCAGCGTCCCCACCACCCCTTCCAGCAGCAGGTCGTGGTACCCGAGCACCGAGTTGAGCGGCGTGCGCAGCTCGTGGCTCATGCTGGCGAAGAAGCGGTCCTTGGCCTCGGTGGTCCAGCGCAGCTCCTCGTTGGCGCGCTCCAGCTCGGCGGTGCGCTGCGCCAGCGCGCCGTGCAGCCGCGCGTTGCTGATGGCCACCGCCGCGTGCCCCGCCAGCGTGAGCGCCAGGCGCGTGTCGCGCGGGGCCAGGTCGTACGGCCGGCGGTAGCCGATCACCAGCGCGCCGAAGGTTTCGCCGAACAGCGCCAGCGGCACGCCCAGCCCCACGCGCATCCCCTCGGCGGCGTGGTACGCCTCGGGGACGGCGCCGCTGTCGCCGTCGCCCTGCAGCGTGAGCGGCTTGCGCGCGGCCGCCACCCGCGCGGCGAACGGGTCGTCGGCCGGGGCCTGGGCGCGCAGCCCCACGGCGGCCACGGTGCGGATGCTCCCGTCGGCCAGGGTGTTCACGGTCACGTAGTGCGCGCCCAGCAGCGTACGGGTGAACCGCGCCACCAGGGTGAGCACCTCGTCGGGGTCCAGCGTGCGGTTGGCGGCCAGGCCGAGCACGTGCAGCGCCTCGCTCTCCTCGGCGCGCTGGCGCAGCAGGTCGCGCTCCTCTTCCACCTGCGCGTAGGCGCGGTGCTGCGCGGCCACCCGCGCGAACGCCTGCCCCACCGCCTGCCACGCGGCGGGGTCCGCGAACGTCCCCTCGGTGCCGGCCAGCACCAGCGCGCCATCGTCGTCGGCCAGCGGCAGCGCCAGCGCCTCGGCCCCCTCGCCCAGCGCATGCACCTCCGCCGTCTCCGCGCGCGCCGCCGCCTCGGCAACGGACGGGGGAAGGGGCGCGCCGCCGGGCCACACCGCGGCGTCGGTGCCGTCGCGCGCCAGCCACACCACCCGGCTCACCCCCGCGTTTTCGGAAAGCGCCACGCCCAGCCCCCGCACCGCCGTGCCGGGCCCGCTGCTTTCATAGATGCGAAGGATGGCGTCGCGCAGGTCCATGCGGGCGGGGATACGGGCGCGCGCCGCGCGGGAGGAGTCCCCCGCGGCAGCGGCCTGGCGTTTGTCCGGATGGTTTCGTGTCAGAAGGTATCACCAAAGCGGGGCGGGAACAATCGTCGTGAAAACAACGCGTCCTCCGCCACCCGCACGCTCTGATCGCGCCGCCGTGTTTTCAGCCGCAGGGATTGTCCACGCGGGGACGACCGCGCCAGGTCCAACGTCGCCGCCGGCGCCTTGGCCGACTCCGTCTGTCCACCCCCGTCGGCCGGGTGCCCCACGCCGCGCCACTCCGAGCCCGAGATCGCGAGTCCCGGATCGTGAAGTCGCACCGTCGGCACCCGGCAGAGAATAGGAAGTCTTGTGGCCCGGGCCGCTGACCGGCGGCTGAAGCCGCAGCAACCACTACGACAAGCCTCGCAAACGGCGCGAGGCTTCACCTGCGCCGATGGCGGCACCGCGGCTCGATCCCCCGTCTTCGGATGACCCAGCACTCAGCACTCAGCACTCAGCACTCAGCACTCAGCACCCAGCACCCAGCACTTCCCCGCCGTCACCGCTCCCCCGGCGACTTCGGCGTGGGCCGCCGGCGCTCGGGGATGGTGGCGTGCAGGATCAGCGACGCGGGGCGGCCGGTGGCGGGGTCGATCGGCTCGTACGTCTCCACCAGCAGCAGCCCGGCGCGGCGCAGTTCCAGCACCCAGGTGG
>DASSJS010000319.1:0-12060 GCA_035691085.1 Longimicrobium sp. | reverse complement strand
GGCACGCATCGGATTGCGTTTACCCGCATGCTGTGCCCCCCCGCGGAGCGGGGGAGGGGGCTGACGGGGCTCGGCCGGTGCCTCCAATCCGCGCGGTGCAGATCCATCGTCACAGGTCGGTCCATTCCACACCCGCCGGAGCCGGTATGACCCGCCCGCTGCTGTTCGTCCTTCTCTCGTACCTGTGGGGCGCGATCCCGGCCAGCTACATCGCCGGGCGAGTGGCGCGCGGCATCGACCTGCGCGAGCATGGCAGCGGCAACCTGGGCGCCACCAACACCTTTCGCGTGCTGGGGGCGAAGGTCGCCGCGCCGGTGATGGTGTTCGATATCCTCAAGGGCTTCCTCCCCGTCTTCCTCTTCTACCAGCACGGGCTGGGGTGGGACGGCACGGGCGACTGGCGCTGGGGGCTGGCGTACGGCGCCGCGGCCATCGTGGGCCACGTGTTTCCCGTGTACATGGGATTCAAGGGCGGCAAGGGCGTCGCTACTTCCGCCGGCGTATTCCTGGCCCTGGCGCCGATGGCGGTGGGGATCGGGCTGCTGACGTGGCTGATCGTGCTGCGCACCACGCGCATGGTTTCGGCCGGGTCGGTGAGCGCGGCCATCGTGGTGATGGCGATGCTGCTGATGCCGTTCTCGCACGTGCCGGCCGAGGTGAAGATCCTTGGCTGCGCCATCTGCCTGTTCGTGATCTTTGCCCACCGCTCCAACATCCAGCGCATCCTGAACGGCACCGAGAGCCGCTTCGGCAGCGGCAACAAGGCCGACGAGGAAACCGTGGGCGCCGCCGCCGTGACCGCCGACGCCGAGGAGCCGCGATGAGCCGCGCTGCGGTGATCGGCGCCGGGAGCTGGGGTACCGCGCTCGCGAACCTTCTCGCCAAGAAGGGGATCGACACCACGCTCTGGAGCTTCGAGCCCGAGGTGGCCGAGGGGATCGAGCGCGAGCACCGCAATCCCCGCTACCTGGAAGGCGTGGAGCTCGCTCCGTCGCTCCGCGCGACCACGGAGATGGCGTTGGCGCTGGACGGGGCGGAGCTGGTGGTCTCCGTATCGCCCAGCCACGTGGTGCGGCCGGTGATGGCGCAGGCCGCGGCGCACATGCGGCCGGGCGCGCTGGTGGTGAGCGCCAGCAAGGGGATCGAGAACGAGTCGCTGAAGACGATGGACGAGGTGCTGGCCGACGTCCTCCCCTCATCCCTCCACGCCACGTGCACCTACCTCTCCGGCCCCAGCTTCGCGCTGGAAGTAGGGCTCGAGCACCCCACCGCCGTCACCATCGCGTCGTTGGATGACGACGCGGCGCGGCGGGCGCAGGAGGCCTTCCAGACGCCGTACTTTCGCGTGTACACCAGCCGCGACGTGCGCGGGGTGGAGCTGGGCGGGTCGATCAAGAACGTGATCGCCATCGCCGCCGGCGTGGTGGACGGCCTCGGCTTCGGCAACAACACGCGCGCCGCGCTGATCACCCGCGGCCTGGCCGAGATGACGCGCCTGGGCGTGGCCGCCGGCGCCCAGCCGCAGACGTTCGCCGGGCTGGCGGGGATGGGCGACCTGATCCTGACCTGCACCGGCGCGCTCTCTCGCAATCGCTCCGTGGGCGTGGAGCTGGGCCGCGGCCGCAAGCTGGACGACATCCTGGGCGGGATGACGATGGTGGCCGAGGGCGTCCGCACGGCGCGGAGCGCGCACGACCTGGCCCGGAAGATGGGGATCGAGATGCCGATCGTGGACGCGATGCACGCCATCCTCTTCGAAGGCCTGAATGCTCGGGATGCGCTGGTGGCGCTGATGACGCGCGAGCCGAAGGCGGAGGTGTGGGGGTAGGGTCTCGTGCGCTTCGGAGGGGCCGCAACAGGTGCGTGAGTGCGCTAGTGCGTGAGTGCGTTCAAGTTCGTGACCGGCGGCTGAAGCCATCAACGGGACGCCGATTCGCCAGGGTGAGGGCCTCGGGCGGGGGCAAGGGAGGGATTTGGATGGTGATTGGACGGCGGGAGTTCCTGGCGGGGATGGCGGCGTTCGCGCTCGCCGGTCCGCCCGCGTTGCGAGCAGAGGGAGGAGCATCGGGGATGTACGGGCTGATCGGGAAGATGCGTGCGGTGGCGGGGCAGCGGGATGCGCTGATCGCCATCCTGCTGGAGGGGACCGGGAGCATGCCCGGGTGCCTGAGCTACGTCGTGGCGACCGATCCGGCTGACGCGGACGCGATCTGGATCACCGAGGTGTGGGACAGCGAGGCCAGCCACAAGGCGTCGCTCCAGCTCCCCGCGGTGCGTGACGCGATCTCGCGCGGGCGGCCGCTGATCGCGGGGTTCGACTCCAGCACGGTGACCACGCCGGTCGGCGGGGAAGGTCTTCCCTCACGAGGGTGAGTTATACGTTCAACCTCCCCCAGGTTGTTTTGCGGGAGGTCGGAATTCGCGGACGGCAGTATCGTCCGCGGATTCCGGGTGGGGCCTTCAGCCGCGGCATGACACTGCATTCGGTCAATCGAGAGAGCACGATAGATGAAACGGCCGCAGCGCGAGTTCTATTCGATCGGCGAGGTGTGCGAGCTGTTCGCGGTGAAGCCGCACGTGCTGCGCTACTGGGAAACGCAGTTCCCCGCGCTCAGCCCGCCCAAGAACCGCGCCGGCAACCGCGTCTATCGCCAGAAGGACCTGGAGCTGATCGCGCTGATCCAGCACCTGGTGCGCGACGAGCGCTACACGCTGGAGGGCGCCCGCGCGCGCATCGAGGAACTGCGCAAGGAAGGCGCGGCCTCCGAGATCGCCGGGCGCGCGCTGGAGCAGAGCTTCGTGCGCGCGCTGCGCGGCGAGCTGGAGGAACTGCTCGAGATCCTCACCCCGCCCTCTGGTTGATTCGCCCCGCCGCGAGCGATACGTTGCCGCCCGTCCGCCCCACCCCGCGACCGCCGAGACATCGGCGCGCGGGGGAGAGGCAGGCGGGCGGTGTGGTTTTCGTCGCTCGCCATCATCCGTCCCCGGGCGAATGAATTCGCGGCAACAACCACACGACTTTGGGCCGTTGTAGCCTCGGATTTCAATCCGGGGTGCGGGGCGGAGGGATCGGCGGAGCGTGTTTCACGCGATCGCCGCTGTTTGCAGGATCTGTGGGAGTCGAACCATCTGATGAGCGAGTCGATGCTGATTCTCTGCACCAACGACGACGGGTACCTGGCGCGCGGGCTGAAGGTGCTGTCCACCGCCGCGCAAGCGCTGGGCGAGGTGCACGTCGTTGCGCCCGACCGGGAGCAGAGCGCCACCAGCCACTCGCTCACCATGCACGTGCCCATCCGCGCCCGCGGCGTGGGCGAGCGCACGCACTCGGTCACCGGCACGCCCACCGACTGCGTGTTCCTGGCCATCCAGGAGCTGCTCCCCCGCCGCCCCGACTTCGTGCTGAGCGGTGTGAACCACGGGATGAACATGGGCGAGGACGTGCTGTACTCCGGCACCGTCAGCGCCGCCATGGAAGCCACCGTCTTCGGCGTGCCGGCCGTGGCCATCAGCTACGTGGGGCGCGAGGCGGAGCACCTGGAGGCGTACGGCGAGCTGCTGGAGCGCCTCCTCCCGCAGATCGTGCGGCCGGGCGCGTTCCCGCGTGAAACGCTGCTGAACGTGAACCTGCCGGCGATCCACCCCAGCGAGGTGAAGGGAGTGCAGGTGACGCGGCTGGGGCGTCGCGTGTTCAGCGACAGCTACATGAAGGGGCAGGACCCCAGCGGCCGTCCGTACTACTGGATCGGCGGGGGCACCATCGAGTGGGCGGCGGAGGAGGGGACCGACTTCGGAGCGGTGGACAACGGCTACGTGTCGGTGACCCCGCTGCACCTGGACCTGACCAACCACGCGCTGATCGCCGACGTGGCCGGCTGGAACCTGCACGCATGAGCGACCGCTACGTGGCGCAGCGCCGCGCGCTGATCAACCGCCTGCAGGAGCGCGGCATCCGCGACCTGAACGTGCTGCAGGCGTTCGACCGCGTGCCGCGCCACCTGTTCGTTCCCCAGGCCGTGGGCCATCGCGCGTACGAAGATTCGCCGCTCCCCATCGGCTTCGGGCAGACGGCGTCGCAGCCTTCCCTCCAGGCGCTGTACATGCAGCTGCTGGAGATCGGCCGCGATGACAGGGTGCTGGAGATCGGCACCGGCTCGGGCTTCCAGACCGCGGTGCTGGCGTACCTGGCCGACCGCGTGTATTCGGTGGAGCGCATCCGCGAGCTCTCGACCCGCGCGCGCGAGGTGCTGGACGGGATGCGGCTCTCCAACGTGGCGCTGCTGGTGGGCGATGGCACCATCGGCTGGAGCCGCTACGCCCCGTACGACGCCATCCTGGTTGCCGCCGGCGGCCCCGAGGTGCCCCAGCCGCTGCTGGAGCAGATGGCCGACGGCGGCCGCATGCTCGTTCCCGTCGGCACGCGCGAGGCGCAGCGGCTGGTGCTGGTGCGCCGCCACGGCGCCCACTTCGCCTACGAAGACGTGCTCGACTGCACCTTCGTCCCCCTGCTGGGCCGCTTCGGCTGGGTGGAGGAGCGCGGCTGAACCCCCTCCTCCGTCGCACCGATTTCAGTCCAGAACCGTCCCGATGGGGGCGGAAAGGGCGCGAATTCGTTGACTTCCACGCGGGTGCGCCGTACGTTCCCCACGTGAAATCCCATCACGCCGTCCTGTTTTCCTGCCCTGGCGACCACCTGATGAGCGACCAGCCCGCCATCCCGGCGATCACCGTGTTCCCGCCGTTCAACCCCGCGCCGCGCCGCGAGGAACCCGCGCCGCAGTCCACGCGCGACCCGGCGCCCCCGGTGGCCGAGCAGCACCCGGAGCCCGCGGCCGATCCGCTCCCCGCCGCCGGCTGGGACGCCACGCCCGCCCCCGCGCCCGTGCCGTGGGACTTCGAGGCACCGCCCGCCGCGGAGCCCCCGGCTCCCGCGGCGGCCGAAGCGGGAGGGGGGGATGCAGGGGACGAGGAGGACGACCTCCCCTGGCTGGAGGTGCCCACCCCGCGCGAGCCCGCCGACCCCGACATCCGCGCCGAAGACACGCCCAACTTCATGGACTGGATGCGGACGGACGACCAGCCGCCCCCCATGGAGCCGTCGGACGTGGGCGAGGCGGATGACGGCGCGCCGCCGATCAGCGACTACGTGGCCGACGCGCAGCCGTGGGCGCCCGAGGTGGAGAACGCCGCCGACGACTGGGCTCCCCAGCAGCCCGCCGAGCCGTGGAGGGCGCCCGACGCCGAGGCGGGCGAGCCCTGGAAGGCGCCCGAGTCCACCACGGACGAGCCGTGGAAGGCACCGCAGGACGAGCCCGCCGCCGAGGCGTGGGACGCCCCCGCGCAGCCCGCCTCGGCCGAATGGGACGCGCCGGCCGGCGTGGACGTGCCCGAGCCCGAACTGTACGACATCCCGGACGTGCCCCCGTCACGCCCCGCCGGGCCGTGGACCGACGCCGAGGCGCCGCTGTTCGAGGCGCCCGACGCGGCCACGGAGCCGGAGCCCGCCTGGGAGCTGCCGGCCGACACCGCGCCGGCCGACACGCGCCCGGCCTGGGAGTCGTTCAGCGCCCCCACCGCCGAGGAGACGGCCGCCGAAGAGGCGTGGACGGCGCCCGAGGGAACCACCCTGGAGCCCACGCCCGCCGCGCACCCCGACGCCGCCTCGCCGCGGGCCGACGCCTCCGCCGCGTTCGCGGAGGTGGCTGGCCGGCTGGAGGCGATCGCCACCGCGCTGCGCAGCGACCCGGCCGCGTTCATGGCCGGCGCGCGGGGCGGGGGAGACCCGCTGGCGCTGCTGGTGACGGGCTTCGTGCTCGGCTTCCAGGCCGGGCAGGGCGGCAACAGCTGAGGCAACGCGTTCCGAGATCTGGCCGGCCGAATGCTCCTGCGCATTCGGGCGCAACGAAGCAACGGCCCCGCGGCGACGCGGGGCCGTTTGCTTTGCAGCCTTGGTTGACCCGGAGCCCGCGTTTTGGTTAAGTTTCAGGTCTGCGGCGGGGTTTCGCCCCGCCGGACACGCCCCCGTAGCTCAGCCAGGATAGAGCAGCGGTTTCCTAAACCGAAGGTCACAGGTTCAAGTCCTGTCGGGGGCACTGACGGATATGATTGCGCGGCCCCGCATCGCTCTGGTGATGCGGGGCCGCGTGTCTTTTCACCCACGGTTCACTGCGATTCGGTTGATGGTGCACGGGCGGCTGCGGCAGGCGGGCGAGCGCCGATCTCGTACGCCAGCGCCTGCAACTCGCGGCGCGTCGGCGTAGGCGCGCCCATCTTCGCGGCTGTAGATGATGAAGACGCGCGGTACCATTCCGGCGGCGGGCGAGGGTCGGGGCGGGGCGAATGAAACCGGCGTTCACCGCACGCTATGCGCGGGTGCATCGCCCGGCAATGACCGGAAAGAAACCGCGCCCGCAGACGGGTGGCGTCGCCGGGTGCTGATCCTGGACGAGCGCTTCGCCCGGAACATTGCGTGCACACCGGAGTGCCTTTTCGCGGGCGACGCCGCGCCGGCGCCATCCGTGACGATCGGGACGGCGGAAGCAGCGCCGTCCCCATCGTGTCCCATCAAACCGCCCGCTTCAGCTGCCGGCGGGAGGAGCTGTCCGCGGATGTCGCCGAAGTAGGAGCGCGCGCGGTCTCATGATCGTCCACATCTTTGTAGATCCTCATGGAGCCCGCCACGCAGCTCAGCCGGTTCTCCAGCCTCAGCACGCACAAGTAGGCAGGCACCCGGTCAGATCGCACGCGAACTCGCACGACACACCGCAGGTGTACCAGTTGTAATGCGTTTCATAGCACGGGTAGCCGGTGTGCGGGCACGAGCCTCCGTCCGTCTCGCCGCGCGCTTGCACGGTTCCGCGTGCGGGCTCCGCGCTCGGCGCGGTCTTGAACGTGTCCACACGCAGGTCTTCGGTGTGGAGCTTCAGCTTTCGCATCGGGATCCCTCGCGTCGGTGGGTGGGGGGTGCGGAGCGGGGGCCAGATGTCACATCACCCGGCTGAACTCCGTCTCGTAGGCCAGCGGCTGCAGCTCGCTCTTCGTCTTCCTTGCCGCGCCGCCCAGGTATTCGAAGGCGGCGGAGGGGGTGGCGCGCGACAGGTCGAGCGCGCCGAGCGAGGCGCGGTCGGTGGCCAGGCGCATCAGGATGGCGTGGCGCGGGTGGCCGGTGGCGGGGTCGGCCTCGCGGCGGTAGCCCACCAGGTACAGCGAATCGGCGGCGGGCGGCAGCACGCGGAAGGCATCGCACGCGAACGCCAGCAGGATGCCGGAGCAGAGATCATCGTACCGCGCGCGGCGGGCGGCGAGCGTTTCGCCGCGGCGCTTGGGGATGGCGCCGGGGCCGGGGAGCTCGATGGCCGCGCGCAGCGATCCATCCTCCTGGGCGCGGAGGGTGGAGCGCACCGGCAGCGGCAGGCGCATCCGCTCGCGGTACGAGGCCAGCGCCTCGATCCAGGCGTGCGGGTCGCCCTCCAGCACGCGCCGGGCGAAGCGCGCCGTCGCATACGCCCGGGCGTATGCCTCCATCGCCTCTTCGTCCGCGGGCGACGGAGCGGGGCCGGGGTTCGCCACCTCTTCCCACGCCACCGAGAGAGGTGCGTTTGGCGCGAAGAGGCGGGCGAGCGGCGACTCCCCGTCCATCGTCCCATCCTCGTCGAACGTGGCCGAAGCCTCGTCCGGCAGCCACGCGGCGCCGAATTCCGGTGTGCCGGGCGGGCCGGCGACGAAGGTGACGCAGTCCGGGCACGCGGGATCGGGTTCGGCCAGGGCGGACGGCGCCGGGGACGACGCGTCGGCACTGAAGATTTTGAGGTCGTGCGGTAGCTCGCGGCTCATCTGAACCTTCTTTCAATGAACGCGGAAGTGTGGCGGTGGCCCACCGGCCGTCTGCCGTCAGCCCGTCATCCGCCCGTGATGATGGAGAAGGCGATGAACGCCGCCAGGGCCAGGCCCAGCCACACGCTGAAGTGCCGCAGCAGCGAAAGCCACAGCGACCGCATCCCCTCGGGCCCGGCGTAGGCGCGCAGGTCGGCGTAGCGGATCTTGCCGACGAAGTAGTACGAGTTGCCCTCTCCCGCCTTCACCACGTACACCCCCAGCGGGAACAGGGGGACGAACACGAAGGTGAAGAACTGCATGGCGATGTAATACGGCTCCACGTACGGGTAGCGCAGCTGCCCAAGCAGCGTGGGCCCGATCCCGTTGACGCGGAACAGCGTGGGCGCGGAGTTGATCGGCTGCATGATGCGCTGCAGGTCGGCAACGCGGGGATGCACGGCGGCGGTGTCGGCGGTGGTCATCGGATGGGGTGGGATGAAGGTGTTTCTCGCGCGGGGAGCGCGATGCGAGCGAACGGCCCCGGGCGGGCCGCCGTACGGCTTGAACCGCGGCGGTCGGGAAGGATGTTGCGGCCCGCCTGCCAAGTCAACCACTTCGTGCCGCTCCCCGGGCGGCCTCTGGTGTGTCCCTCCCGGCTAAAAACAATCAGCCGCCGTCCAGGGTCTGGATGGCGGCTGCGTGGCGTTGATCCGGCCGCGAACCGGCGGCCGTCTGACTCTAATCTATCGCGGGAGGGGGGACTTGCGGCAAGGCCCCCCGGCCAGCCCAGAGTTCACGGCCGTGAACGACCGCTCGAACGGCGCAACGCGGCGGACGCGCATGCGCGATCCGACGTCCATCGATGCGCCAACCCGCCACACTCACCCAGGGGGAGCTCCAATGCGCGTGCTGCTGTCTACGATCGGGTCGCGGGGTGATGTCCAGCCGATGGCGGCGCTGGCGGTGCGGCTGAGGGAGCTCGGCCACGAAGCCCGCGTGTGCGCCCCGCCAGACTTCCGCGACTGGATCGAGGGCCTCGGCATCCCCTTCATTCCCATCGGCCCCGAGCTGCGCTACACGGCGAAAGCGAGCCCGCCGGCCGCGCAGGCCAGGCCCACGCCCGAGCAGATGCGCCAGATCGCGGCTGCCACGGTCGCCACCCAGTTCCAGGTGATCCCGGCGGCGGCCGAAGACTGCGACGTCCTGGTAGCAGGCGGCGCCCTGCAGATCGCCCTTCGCACGGTGGCCGAGCAGCGGGGCGTTCCCTACGTCTACGCCAGCTACTGCCCCGTCACCCTCCCCTCGGCGCACCACGGGCCGCCCGCGTGGCAGGGAGACGCGCCGGCGGACGGAACCGCCGGCAACGCCGGGCTCTGGGCCGAGGACGCCCGGCGCTGGAACGACTCCTGGGGCGTGGCCCTCAACGCGCACCGCGCAGCCGCCGGCCTCCCCGCGGTGGACGACGTGCGCGGCCACATCTTCACCGGCACGCCCTGGCTGGCCGCCGACCCCACGCTGGCGCCCTGGCCCGACCCCGAGGAGCCGGCCGTGGTCCAGACGGGCGCCTGGATCCTGCCGGACCCGCGCCCACTCTCTCCCGAGCTGGAAGCCTTCCTCGACGCCGGGGAGCCGCCCGTCTATTTCGGCTTCGGCAGCATCCGCGCTCCGGAGGGCCTCGGAACGGCGATGATCCAGGCGGCCCGCGCGCTGGGGCGCCGCGCGATCATCTCCCGCGGCTGGGCGGAGCTGTCGCCGGTGGATGAGGGGCGCGACTTCCTGGCCATCGGCGAGGTGAACCAGCAGGCGCTGTTCGAACGGGTGGCGGCCGTCGTCCACCACGGCGGCGCGGGAACCACAACAGCGGCCGCGCGGGCCGGTGCCCCGCAGGTCATCATCCCCCAGATCTACGACCAGCACTACTGGGCGCGGCGAATCCACCACCTCGGCATCGGAACCGCGCACGCACGCGGCACACCGACCGCGGATTCACTGACGGACGCTCTCGGGGACGCGCTCCACCCCGAGGTCGCCGCCCGCGCCCGATCCATCGCCCCCGCGGTGCGCGGCGACGGCGCGCGGGTGGCCGCCCAGCGCCTGGCCGCCGTGCGCGAGGCCTACGCCGTCGCGGGCTCGGGCGCTCGCGCCGCCGCGCCGGCGGTGGCGGCAAGCTCATCGGATTCGGCCAGGACGTAGTCCTGCGCCAGGCGCTCGCGCACGCGGCGGAAGACGGCCAGGCTGGCGGTCAGCTCGCCCCGCCATCCCCCGATGGATGCCAGCGGGTACCAGTTGCACCCATCGGCGCCGGGCGTGCGGCGGTCGATGTCGAAGACGAACACGGCGTCCGGCGCCTCGCGGGCCAGCTCGTTCATGAAGATGCGGTGCAGCTCGGCCCTGCTCACGGCGTCACGGCTCACGTTTGCCTTCCTGGCACGGGCAATTGGAGGGGTTGATCGTCTGGATCGTTCACGAGGCCGCCGGGCGCGCTATCCCCCGCGTCCATTGCCGTGCGCGGCGAGGCGCGTCAGCGCGCGGCGGAACTCGGCGAAGTCGGGAAGGAAGCGGATCCCGGCGTCGTCCAGCACGCCGGCCATGGCGCGGGCGCCCTCGCCCCCGGCGATCAGCTCCACCCCGGGCGGCAGCTCGCGGCGGAGCGCGCGGAGCTCGTCGGCCAGCGCCGCGGGGTCGGCGGGGAGGACGGCGCTCACCGCCACCGCCACCGCGCGCGTTCCCGCCGCGGTGGCCGCGATCTCGGGGGCGGGGAGGTCGGCGCCCAGGTACACCACGCGCCACCCCGCCGCCGTGGCCGAGGCGGCGGCCAGCATGGCGCCCAACTCGTGCACCTGCCCGGCGGGCGTGGCCACCACGATGGTGTGCGCGGTGGACGCCGTGGCCCCCGCGTCGCTCACGATCCCCAGCACGCGCCGCAGCACGGCGCTGGCCAGGTGCTCGTGCGCCACGCCCAGCGCGCCGGCCTCCCACGCGTCGCCCACGCGGCGCAGCAGAGGCGCCGCCACGTCGTCGATAAAGGCGTCGGCACCCAGCACCACCAGCGCGCGGCGCAGCACCGTTTCCACCGTGCCGCCGTCCAGCTCGCGCACGGCGGCCAGCGCGCGCTCCAGGTGCGCCGCGGCCGCGTTGCCGTCGCGCGGGGGGAGCGCCGGGGAGGCGACGGCGGCGCGCTGCGCGTCGTCCTCGCGGGCCAGGCGCGCCAGGTCGTCGTCGCCGAGCGCCGCCACCTGGCCGATGCTGCGCCCGGCGGCGGTCACGCGGCGCAGCAGCCGCAGCCGCGCCACGTCGGCGTCGCTGTACAGGCGCTGTCCGGCGCCCTCGCGCCGCGGGGGCGCCACGGCGCCGTACCGCTTTTCCCAAGCGCGCAGCACGTCGGGGCTGAGCCCCGTGCGCTCGCTCACCACCCGGATCGGGTGCCTCGGCTCGTGGCCGTTGCCGTCGGTGGACATGGGAGTAAAATCCGGTGGTGTACAATGTTTGTCAATGGTTGGGTTGGACAGGGGGAGGACGGGGTGGGCGAACGGGTGCGTGAGTGCGTGAGTGCGTGAGTGCGTGAGTGCGTGAGTGCGTGAATGCGTGAGTGCGCGAGTGCGTGAGTGCGTGAGTGCGTGAGTGCGTGAGTGCGTGAGTGCGTGAGTGCGTGAGTGCAGGGGACGAGGCGATCGTGGGAACACGGGCAATTCGGAGCCGCGGACGCATCACGATCGGGGAAAGGTCACATTTTGTCGCATTGCGGATTGTCCGGCGGGAGGGTTAATCTCCAATCGCTCGCCGTACCTCCCAGCCGCTTTCGTTCTCCCTCTCGCTAGACCTGGGCGGCTCTCGCGGATCGCCCAGGCTCCCACCCTCCTCTCCATCCACAATGTCCCTGCGTTCCAGGTGGCTCGCCGCCGCGGCCACGCTGCTGTGCGTGTCCGCTCCGCTGCGCGCCCAGGTCAGCGGCGCGATCGATACCACGCCGCCCGTGGTGGTCTCCATCTCCCCGCCCGCGGCGGCCCAGCCGGCCGACTCGGTGCGCCTGGTGGTGAGCTGGAGCGACAACGTGTCGCTCGACCCCTCCACCGCCAGCGTGACGGTGAATGGCGTGGAGGTCCATTCCGCGCCGTCGTTCGCCTATTCGGGGAGCGCCACCGCGGCCACCTCGGTGGGCACGGTGCACCTGCAGAGCGGCGCGAACGTGGTCCGGGCGCGGATCAGCGACCGCGAGGGGAACGTGGGCGCGGCGGTGGAGGTGAT
>DASSJS010000318.1:0-22971 GCA_035691085.1 Longimicrobium sp. | reverse complement strand
GCCTTCAAGGACGCCGTCCAGACGCACACCGGCCAGCCGTTCCCGCAGGACCCGCAGGACCAGCTCTGGGGCGCCATCCACGCCGTGTTCAGCTCGTGGGACACGCCGCGCGCCAAGGCGTACCGCAAGATCAACGCGATCCCCGACGATCTGGGCACCGCGGTGAACGTCTGCTCCATGGTGTTCGGCAACATGGGCGACGACAGCGCCACCGGCGTCTGCTTCACCCGCGACCCGTCCACGGGCGAGCGCGAGTTCTACGGCGAGTTCCTGGTCAACGCGCAGGGGGAAGACGTGGTGGCCGGCATCCGCGACCCGCTCCCCATCGCCCGGATGCGCGAGGTGATGCCCGACGCCTACGCCGAGCTCCTCGACGCGCAGGCGAAGCTGGAGAGCCACTACCGCGACGCGCAGGACCTGGAGTTCACCGTGGAGCGCGGCCACCTGTACATGCTGCAGACGCGCACCGCCAAGCGCACCGGCCGCGCCGCCGTGCGCATGGCCGTGGAGATGGTGGACGAGGGGCTGATCTCCATCGACGAGGCCGTCCTCCGCGTTGCTCCCGCCCAGCTCGACCAGCTCCTGCACCCCACCATCGACCCCAACGCGCAGGTCAAGGTGCTCACCACCGCGCTTCCCGCGTCTCCCGGCGCCGTATCGGGAAAGGTGGTGTTCAACCCCGACGTGGCGGCCGAGAAAGGCGCGCACGAGCCCGTCATCCTCGTCCGCCGCGAGACCAGCCCCGAGGACTTCCACGGCATGGTGGTGGCGCAGGGGATCCTCACCGGCCGCGGGGGGATGACCAGCCACGCCGCCGTGGTGGCCCGCGGGATGGGGAAGTGCTGCGTGGCCGGCGCGGGCGACATCGAGATGGACGAGGCGCGCGGGCGATTCACCGTGGGCGGCGTGACCGTGGCCGAGGGGGATTGGATCACCCTGGACGGCTCCACCGGCCGCGTGATCCTGGGGCAGGTGCCCACCGTGGAGGCGGAGCTGAGCGACCAGTTCCGGCGGCTGATGGAGTGGGCCGACCAGTTCCGCACGCTCAAGGTGCGCACCAACGCCGACACGCCCAACGACAGCGAGGTGGGGCGGAAGTTCGGCGCCGAGGGGATCGGCCTGTGCCGCACCGAGCACATGTTCTTCGAGGGCGACCGCATCGACGCCGTCCGCGAGATGATCCTGGCGGGGAACCCCACCGGCCGCGCCGTGGCCGAGGCCAAGCTCCTCCCCATGCAGCGCGCCGACTTCGAGGGGATCTTCCGGGCGATGGACGGCCTCCCCGTCACCATCCGCCTGCTCGACCCGCCGCTGCACGAGTTCCTCCCGCACGGCGACAGCGAGATCAAGCACCTGTCGCGCAAGACCGGCGTCCCCGCGGCCATCCTGCGGGCGCGGGTGGAGGCGCACCAGGAGGCCAACCCCATGCTGGGCCACCGCGGCTGCCGCCTGGGGATCACCTACCCCGACATCACCTGGATGCAGGCGCAGGCCATCTTCGAGGCCGCCGTGAACGTGGCGCGCGAGGGCGTCACCGTCTGCCCCGAGATCATGGTCCCCCTCGTCGCGACCGCCGAGGAGCTGAAACGCCAGCGCGAGGTGATCGACCAGGTGGCCGAGGAGGTGTTCGACCACGCCGGCCTGCGGGTGAGCTACATGGTGGGGACGATGATCGAGCTTCCCCGCGCCGCGCTCACCGCCGACGAGATCGCGCGCGAGGCGCAGTTCTTCTCCTTCGGCACCAACGACCTCACTCAGACCACCTTCGGCCTCAGCCGCGACGACGCGGGGCGCTTCCTCCCCGCGTACGTGGAGCAGGGAATCATCCCCGACGACCCGTTCCAGACGCTGGACACGGGCGGCGTGGGGAAGCTGGTGGAGCTGGCCTGCCGCCTGGGCCGCGGCGTGAAGGAGGACCTGAAGCTGGGCATCTGCGGCGAGCACGGCGGCGACCCGCGCAGCATCGAGTTCTTCCACGCCACGGGGCTCCACTACGTGAGCTGCTCGCCCTACCGCGTCCCCATCGCGCGCCTGGCCGCCGCCCACGCGGCGCTCAACGACCCGCGCCTCAAGGAGCCCAAGATGGTGGACAAGCAGGAGCTGGCCGCGGCGGATTGAGACCCCGCGAGCAATTGCAGAGCTAGAAGAGGCGGAGGAGCTGCGCGGTTCCTCCGCCTTCCCTTGGTCATAACACGGTGATTCCCCCGATTTGTAAACCATTGACATTCAGAAAATAAACTTCCAAGTTTGGAACTTCCAACTTTGGAAGTTCCAACGTTGGTACTTTAGGTTCGACGTCTCGTCACACCAGCAACATTGGCCAAGCCATGGTTCCCAAGCCCGAGGATCTGTTCGATCGTGAGCGCGAGTGGCGCTGCCTGGAAGATCTCTGGGCGAAGCGGACGCCGCAACTCGTGTTCGCGGTGGGCCGCCGGCGCGCGGGAAAGAGCTTTCTCCTCACCCGCTTTGCCCAGCAGGTCGGGGGAATCTACTATCAGGCCACGCGACGAACCGAGGCGGAACAGCTCGCCAGCCTCACCCGCGTGATCGGAGAGCATTTCGATGACGCCGCGCTTCAACACGGCATCGCCTTTCCCTCGTGGGAAGACCTGTTCGGCTACGTGACCCGGCGCGCGGACGGAAACCCGTTCCTGCTGGTGCTCGACGAGTTCCCGTACCTGGCGGCCGCGGCACCCGCCCTGGCCTCGGTGATCCAGAGCCTGTGGGACCACGCTTGGCCGAAAACCAGGATCAAGCTGGTGCTGAGCGGCTCGTACATCACCGCCATGAACCGGCTGGGGGACGTGGACCAGCCGCTGTATGGCCGCCGCACCGCAAAGCTGCTGCTGGGGGGGTTTGGCTTTGCCGATTCCACGCTGTTCGCCCCGGGCTACAGCGTGCGTGACCAGATGATCGCGTACGGCCTGTTCGGCCAGCTGCCCGGGAACCTCTCCATCATCGACCCCGAGCGTTCGCTGGCCGACAACGTGGCGGAGGCGATGCTGAACCCTTCCGGCCGCCTGGCCGACGAGGCGCAGCACATGCTCGACGCGTTCACCTCCGATGCGCACGTGCACTACTCGATCATCGAGGCGATCGCGGGCGGTGAGCAGACGTGGAGCGGGATCACCAACCGGATCGGCCGGTCCGGGGGTGCCATGTACCGGACCCTCCTGTGGCTGTCGGAGATGGAGGTGGTGGCGCGCGTGGCTCCCGTGACCGAGAAGAACCCCGCGCGGAGCAAGCGGGCGATCTACCGCATCACGGACCCGTACGTGGCGTTCTGGCACCGGACCGTCGCGCGGCTGGTGAACGCCGGAAGCCTGGGGCTGGTGGAACCCGAGCGGCTGTGGGAGGAGATGGTCGCTCCCGGGCTGGACGACTACATGGGCCCGGTGTTCGAGGAGATCTGCCGGGACTTCATCCGAAGGACAGACCGGATTCCGTTCAAGCCGCTCCGCGTTGGGGAGTGGTGGGACACTGGGTCGCGCAACCAGGCCGACGTGGTGGCGATCGGCTCGAAGGGGCAGCTGCTGGTGGGGGAGTGCAAGTGGGGACGGGTGACCGGCGGCCACCTGGCGGAGTTGCGCGAGCGGGCCGCGCTGGTGGCGTCGGAGCTGAAAGGCACCACACGCGCGCACGTTGCGCTGTTCAGTGGCCGCGGCGAAGCGGATGATGAGGTGCGGCAGGAAGTTGCAGCCGGGAACGCCTTGTTCTTCACGCCCGACGATCTACGAGCCCAAAATGCTGCACGCAATCCCGTAAGTAATTCTCCCACTGAGTGATAAGCAAACTACCAACTTTGGAAGTTCCAAAGTTGGTAGTTTGCTTCACATCAGCTCGTCGATGCTGCGGGGCCAGTCGTCCTTGAGCAGGCGGCTGAGGGAGCGGTCGGCCAGCACGCGGCCGCCGGTCTGGCATCGCGCGCAGTAGTTGGTCTCGTTCTCGGCGTAGCGGATGCGCTGCACGGGGGCGCCGCACACGGGGCAAGGCTCGCCGTAGCGGCCGTGCACCGCCATCCCCTCGCGGAACGCCTTCACCTTCTCGGGAAAGCCGCCGCCCATCTCGGCGCGCAGGCGGCCGGTCCACTCGTCCATCGTGTCGCGGACGGCGGCGTGCAGCCGCGCGATCTCCTCGTCATCCAGGTTGGTGGTGAGCTGCACGGGGGAGAGCCGCGCGCGGTGCAGGATCTCGTCCGAGTACGAATTGCCGATCCCGCTGAACAGGCGGGGGTCGGTGAGCGAGCGCTTGAGCGTGTGGCGCTCGCGCAGCAGCGCCTCGCGGAACTCGCCAGCCGTGGCCGCCATCACGTCGATGCCGCCGGGGTCCATCGCCCGCACCGCGCCTTCGCCATGCACCAGGTGGATGGACGCGCGTCGCTTGCTCCCCGCCTCGGTGAGCGCCAGGGTGCCGCGGGTGAAGTCGAACGCGGCGAGCCCGATCTTCCCCGGGATCTTTGCGCCCGCCGCAAGCCAGCGGAATCGCCCGGCCACCATCAGGTGGATCACGATGAAGTTGTCGCCCTCCAGCTCCATCACGATGCGCTTGCCCACGCGGCGCAGGCCGGTGACGCGCCTCCCCGCCAGCTCGGCGGGCCGGGGCTGCACGCTGCGCAGCACGAACGGGTTGGCCAGCCGGATCGCCAGCAGTGTGTCGCCCACGATGCGCCGCTCCAGCGCCTCGATGTAGACGGTGACGTCGGGAAGCTCGGGCATGGCAGCGGCGGGGCTGAGAGTTCGTCGATTCCAGAGCGCCCGAAGTGTACAGCCCGTGACCGCGATGCGGAACCACCTCTCGCACCACGGACGCGGTGGAGAGACGAACATCGTGCGGCGCCGCCCCCGCTGGCCGTTCCCTGTTCCCTGTTCCCTCACGGCGCGGAGTTCGCATGTGCGCGGGCCGATGCGCGGACGCGGAGTGCCGGACCACGCGTGGGCCGCACTCTCGCACTTTCGGACTCTCGCACTTTCGCACTCAAATGCAGGTGCTGATCCTGGGCGCCACGGGCGGAACCGGGCGCGAGCTGGTGAAGCAGGCACTGGGGCACGGCCACAGCGTGCGGGTGATGGCGCGCAACCCCGACCGGGTGAAATCCGTCCACCCCCGGCTGGAGGTGGTGAAGGGCGACATCGCCGACACTACCGCGCTGACCGCCGCGGCCAAGGGGCAGGAGGCGGTGCTCTCGGCGCTCGGGGTGAACGACCGGAAGCCCAACACCATCCTGTCCGAGGGCGTGCGCAACCTGGTGCGCGCCATGAAGCGGCAGAAGCTGAAGCGGCTGATCTTCGTGTCGTCGCTGGGGGTGGGCGACAGCAAGGGGCAGCTCGGGCCGTTGTACAACCGTGTGCTCCTCCCCACCCTGCTCAAGAACATCTTCGCCGACAAGGAGCGCGCCGAGGAAGCGATCCGCGAGAGCGGCCTGGAGTGGACCATCGTGCGCCCCGGCGCGCTCAGCAACAAGCTGCTCACCAACCGCTACCGCGTGGGCGCAGACGCGGCGGACAAGCGCTGGTTCCCCCGCGTGGGCCGCGCCGACGTGGCGGACTTCATGCTCGACGCGCTGGAGCACCACCGCTTCGTCCGCGAGGCGCCGGGGATCTGCTACTGAGTCTCGCACTCCGCCGCACGTGACCGCGGAGGATGAACGTGATCGCACTCGGTCCAGGATGTGGAGCCTCGCGCAGTTTGCGAGGCTTCTCGTCGTTTTTGCTGCGGCTTCAGCCGCCGGTGAGCGGGCCGGCGGGCAGATCAGGGTGAGCGGAATTGCGGTTGATCGGACCCACCGGACGGGAGCCGTTCGCACGGTGACATAGGGGGTCGCGCCGAAGCGGGCGCCGCTGTTGCGCGGCGCTCGTTTCGTTTCGATCTTGTAGGCTCCGCGCCCGCAATCGGTTTCACCGGCACGCCCACCATGCCCGGCCCATGGCCTTTCCCTACTTCTACCTCCCGTCGCTGCTGATCCTGGTGGCGCAGGTGTTCTTCGCGGTGCACTGCCTTCGCCGCGGCAACCCGGCGTGGCTGCTCCTGATCGTCTTCCTCCCCGTGGTGGGAAGCCTGGTGTACTTCTTCGTGGAGTACCTCCCCGACGTGCGGGCGCGCAGCGGCGGACTGGAGAACACCGCGCGCAAGGTGAAGGAGCGCATCAACCCCGCCGCCGAGATCCAGCGGCTGGAAGACCAGGTGGCGCTCAGCAACAGCCTGAACAACCGGCTGGCATTGGCCCGCGCCTACGTGCGCGTGAACCGCGCCGACGACGCCATCGCCATCTACCGCGACTCGCTCACCGGCGTGCACGCCGACGACCCGCTGGTGTGGGCCGAGCTGGCGTTCGCGTACCGCACCGCCGGCCGCCTGGGAGACGCCCGCGACGCCTTCGAGCACGCCCGGGCCAACGCCTCGCGCCTGCGCGACGACCATCTGATGCTGAGCGCCACCATCTACGAGGACTCGGGCGACCTGGAGAGCGCCGCGCGCGAGTACCAGACCATCCTGTCGCGCCCGGTGGTGGGCGAGGAGGCCCGCTGCCGCTACGCGCTGCTGCTGAAGCACATGGGCCGCACCGCCGAGGCGAACGCCCTGTTCGACCAGATCGTGCGCCACGCCCGCGTTTCCCCCGGCCACTACCGCAAGGCCCAGCGGCTCTGGATCGAGGTCGCCAAGAAGGAGCTGAACGCCGGCGAGACGGTGACGGGATAGCCTTCGCGGATGCAGGGGGGCGTATCAAGCCGCCTGACGCGAACGCGCCCACGTACGTGGCTACCGAAGCCCCGCTGCATCGACAACGGCGGGGCTCAGTCGTTATACGGGATTCGGCGATTGACCGTGCATTCCGCGACACCGGGCTCTCGTCATCCTGAGCGCGACCACGCTGCACCTGAGGCATGCTCCGACAGCCGCAGCGCGAAGGATCTATAACGTCGGACGCACCAAAGCCGGGTGTATCGCATAGACCGCCGCTGAGATCATTCGACCCCGGATGGAGAGCTCGGCAGGGGCGGCCGAGGATGGATGCGTTGACGGGGGCGGGGCGGAGTCGTATCATTGTGAATGATTTCACAAGCGATGCGGGAGCGGCGGAACCCACCTCCGCGTTGAGCAGTAATCGTGTCCATGAAGAAGATCTCCGAGTCGGCGGTGCGCCGGCTTTCGCTGTACCTGCGGTTCCTGCAGGAGGCCGAGGCCGCGGGAAACGAGACCATCTCGAGCGGTGAGCTGGCCCGGCGCGGCGGCACCACCTCGGCGCAGGTGCGCAAGGACCTGTCGCTGTTCGGCAGCTTCGGCAAGCGCGGGATGGGCTACTCGGTCCCCGAGCTGCTGCGCGAGATCCGCCAGATCCTGGGGCTCACCCGCCCCTGGAACGTGGCGGTGATCGGCGCCGGCCGCCTGGGCTCGGCGCTCAGCAGCTTCCGCGACTTCGAGGCGCGCGGGTTCCACATCAGCGCCGTGTTCGACAGCGACCCCGCCAAGATCGGCCAGAGCTGGGGCGGCCTGACCGTGCAGCCCGACGAGGCGCTCGACGCCACCCTCCGCGAGCGCCGCGTGGACATCGCCATCGTGGCCGTCCCCGCCGACGCGGCGCAGGGCGTGGTGGACCGCGCCGTGGCCGCCGGCGTCCGCTCGCTCCTCAACTTCGCCCCGGTGCGCCTGCGCGTGCCCCGTGGCGTCACGCTCCGCAACGTGGACGTGACGCTGGAGCTGGAAGGGCTCTCCTTCGCGCTGGCGAACGGGAAGGGCTGAAGCGGTCGAGATCGTCGCAGCGGCAGCGAAGCAGAAAGCGCCACGGCCCGTTCGGGCGGTGGCGCTTTCCGCATCGGGCCGCGGCGGCTTTCCACGGTTGTGCGTGCGGGATGCGCGCCCGGAGGGCCGGGACGGCACCGCAACGGCGGGGACACGCCCGAACGGGCCGTCGCGGTTCCCTTCCCCGCCCCGGCCCGGCGGATTGCCGGTACTCCTTCGGTCGGCTAGTTTTCGGGCCTATGCCAAGCCCCGACACCAAACCCCAGACCGTTCGCGTCACCTCCGAGATCGGCGCGCTCCGCACGGTGATCTGCCACACCCCGGGCGCCGAGCTGCTCGCCGTCACGCCGAGCAACCGCGAGCAGTTCCTGTACGACGACATCATCGACCTGGACCAGGCGCGGCGCGAGCACCAGCGCTTCCGCGCCATCCTGTCGCGCTTCGCCGACGTGCTGGACGTGCGCGACCTGCTGGCCGACATCGTGGACGAGCGCGAGGTGCGCGAGTTCCTGGTGCGCCGGGTGCTGGAGGTGGCGTCTTCGGAGCCGCTGGCCACCGAGCTGTACGACATGCCGGGCGAGCTGCTGATCCGCCGCTTCGTGGAGGGGGTGGAGGCGCCGATGGGGCCGATCTCGAAGCTCCTGCACAAGGTGAGCTACGAGCTCCCCCCGCTCCCCAACCTGTTCTTCACCCGCGACGCCGCCATGGTGGTGAACGACGCGGTGATCATCGGCGCCATGCGCTACGCCGTGCGGTGGACCGAGGAGCTGCTGATGAAGGCGCTCTTCCTGTACCACCCGCTGCTGAAGAACGAGGGCTTCATCTACGACGGCACCGAGGAGCACCGCAGCGACTACACCATCGAGGGCGGCGACGTGCTGATCCTGCGCCCCGACCTGGCCATGGTGGGGCTGTCGGAGCGCTCGAGCCCCGCGGCGATCGAGGGGCTGGTGGACGGGCTGCGCGAGAAGGCGGGGATCGAGCACGTGCTGGTGGTCGTCCTCCCCGCCGAGAGCCCGGCCATCCACATGGACATGATCATGACCATGGTGGACCGCGACCTCTGCGTGGTGTATCCGCCGTACTTCTTCGGCCCCGCGCGCCTTCCCGTGCTGTACTACAAGCCCGACGCCAAGGGAGTGAAGGCGTACGACGACGTCTTCCACGGGCTGAAGAAGGTGGGGCTGCCCCTGGAGCCGATCTGGTGCGGCGGGCAGCACCCCACCCGGCAGGAGCGCGAGCAGTGGAGCAGCGGGTGCAACTTCGTGGCGGTGCGCCCGGGCGTGGTGCTGGGCTACACGCGCAACGAGGCCACCATGCGCGAGATGGAGCGCGTGGCGGGGTTCAAAATCATCGACGCCATCGAGTTCCTGACCGGCGAGGTGGAGCTGGCCGACGGCGACCGCGCGGTGATCGCGTTCGAGGGCGCCGAGCTGGTGCGGGGCGGTGGCGGCGGCCGCTGCATGACCCTTCCCGTCTGCCGCGACGACATCTGGTGACGCAGCTGGCTTTTCCGCTGGACAACGTCCGCTTCGAGCGGCAGGGCGGGTTGACGGACCGCGCCCTGGCGCTGCTGGGCCATGGCCCCGCGGCCACCGCCGAGGTCGCCTCGCGGGTGATGGGGATCACCCACGGCGGCGGCGCCGCGGCGGCCGCGGTGTTCGCGCTGCTGGGCACCGACGCGCGCTTCCGCGTGAGCGCCGACGGCGTGTGGTCGCTGGCGCACCCGCCGCGGCCCGACTCGATGTACGACCCGCTCCCCTCGCTCTCGGCGTCGTCCGGCGACGGGGGCGAGGAGCGCGGCGAGATCGCCCTCGCCGGGTCCGCGCCGGCTTCGAAGAGCCGCCGCGCGAGGAAGGCACCCGCCGAGCCCCCGCCGCCGGCGCGCCCGCTGCGCGACGAGGAGTGGGTGGTGGTGGACCTGGAGACCACGGGGGGATCGCCCTACCGCGGCCACCGGGTGACCGAGGTGGCGGCGGTGCGCGTGGCGGGCGGAAGGATCACCGAAACGTACAGCACGCTGGTGAACCCGATGCGGCCGATCCCGGGGATGATCACCTCGCTCACCGGGATCACGCAGGGGATGGTGGCCAACGCGCCGCTCTTCCGCGACGTGGCCGAGGAGGTGAGCGACGCCATCCGCGGGCGCGTGTTCGTGGCGCACAACGCGGCGTTCGACTGGCGCTTCCTGTGCCACGAGATGCAGATGGCCACCGGGATGCAGCCGCGCGGGCGCCAGCTGTGCACGGTGCGCGTGGCGCGCAAGCTCCTTCCCGAGCTGCCGTCGCGCGGGTTGGACGCGCTGGCGCTGTACTTCGGCCTGCGCATCGAGAGCCGCCACCGCGCGCTGGACGACGCGGTCGCCACCGCCAAGCTGCTGATCCGCTTCATCGACATGCTCGAGGAGCGCGGCGCAGGCGACTGGAACGAGGTGCAGACGCTGTTGCGCAACCGCGCGCAGCGGAAGAAGCGGACGAAGAGCCCCCGGTCGATGGAGTCGGCGTGACGGAGACGGCGGAGAAGGTGCTGGCGACCGACACCCTGGTGCGCACGCGGGCGCTGGGGCGGCTGCGCATCCACGCCCTGGAGGCGGGGCTGCAGCGGCTGGACGGCGGCGCCATGTTCGGCGTGGTCCCCAAGCCGCTGTGGGAACGCCGCATCCCGGCCGACGCGCGCAACCGCATCCCCCTGGCCCTCCGCTGCCTCCTGGTGGAGGCGGCGGACGGGCTGGTGCTGATCGAGACCGGGCTGGGGAACAAGGAGAACGAGAAGTTCCTCGACATCTACGGCGTCGAGAACGCGCCCGCCGATCCGCGCCATCCCGACCGCCTGCACGAGGCCATCGCCGCCGCGGGCTTCTCGGCGGCCGACGTGACGACGGTGATCGACACGCACCTGCACTTCGACCACGCGGGGGGCAACACCTTCCGCGACGCCGAGGGGCAGGTGCGCCTCTCGTTCCCCAACGCCACCTACCACGTGCAGGCCGGCGAGTGGGAGTGGGCGCACCGCGTCAATGAACGGACCACGGCGAGCTACCTCCCGCACAACTTCGATCCCGTGATGGAGGCCGGGCGGCTGAAGCTGGTGCAAGGAGACGTGGAGATCGTCCCGGGAGTTTCGGTGTATCGAACGCCCGGCCACTGCCCGCACCACCAGTCGGTGATCGTGTCGTCCGAAGGCGAGACGGCGTGCTTCCTGGCCGACGTGGTGCCCACGATGGCCCATCTCCCGCTGCCGTGGATCATGGGCTACGACGTGGAGCCGCTGGTGACGCTGGAGAGCAAGCGCGCCCTCCTCCGCCGCGCCGTGGACGAGCGCTGGCTGCTGGTGAGCACCCACGACCCGTTCACCCCGTGGGGTTACGCGGTGGCGGACGGGAAGGGCGTGCGGGTGGAAGAGGCGGCGTAGGAGGCGATAGAGCGGGCTAAGTGCCGGCCGCGGCGGCCCCTTCCCCCCGGGCCCCCTCCCCCGCTCCGCGGGGGAGGGGGAGCACAACGTGCGAGAGAGAAGTTCCGGAGCGAAAAAAACCATCCTGCGTCACCCTCCCCCCGTGCAGTTTACGGGGGGAGGGCCGGGGAGGGGGGCCGCGGCGCGGAGGACCGCGCTGTCACGCCTCCCCACATTGAAAGCAGCGGTTCGCAGTTGATCGGCCGGTTTCGGCAAATGGTTGAACGAAGGATCGTACTTCACCTGAACCACTCTGGAAGGCTGAGATGATCGATATCGCACGCGACCCCCGCACCACGCCCGTGATCGTGAGCGCGGTGCGCACGCCCATCGGCCGCTACCTGGGCGCGCTCTCGGCGCTCGCCGCGCCCGACCTGGGCGCCGCCGCCATCCGCGAGGCCGTGAGCCGCGCCGGGGTGAACGCCGAAGACATCGCCGAGCTGATCATGGGCAACGTGGTACAGGGCGGCGTGGGCCAGGCCCCCGCCCGCCAGGCCGGGATCAAGGCCGGCCTTCCGGCCACCGTCAGCGCGCTCACCATCAACAAGGTGTGCGGCAGCGGGCTCAAGGCGGTGATGCTGGCCGCGCAGAGCATCCGCGCGGGCGACAACTCGGTGGTGGTGGCCGGCGGGCAGGAGAGCATGTCCAACGCGCCCTTCTACCTGTACGGCTACCGCAACGGCGTGAAGTTCGGCGACCAGACGCTGGTGGACGGGCTGATCCGCGACGGGCTGTGGTGCTCGTTCTGCGACGTGCACATGGGCGGGCACGCCGAGTACACCGCCAAGAAGGCCGGCATCACCCGCCAGATGGCCGACGACTTCAGCGTGAACAGCCATCGCAAGGCAGTGGAGGCCATCAAGGGCGGCAAGTTCAAGAACGAGATCGTCCCCGTCGAGATCCCCGGCAAGAAGGGCCCGACGATCGTCGACACCGACGAGAACCCGCGCGAGGACACCTCGATGGACACGCTGGGCAGGCTGCGCCCGGCCTTCACCAAGGACGCGCCGAAGGACGTGACCGACCCGGTCGTGACCGCGGGGAACGCCAGCTCGATGAACGACGGCGCTTCCGCCGTGGTGGTGGTGAGCGAGGAGTACGCGCGGGCCAACGGGCTGAACATCCTGGCCCGCATCACCGCCTACAGCACGGGCGCCGTGGAGCCGCAGGAGCTGTTCTTCGCGCCGATCCAGGCGGTGAAGAAGCTGATGCAGAAGAGCGGCACCGGGATCGGCGACTACGACCTGATCGAGGCCAACGAGGCCTTCGCCGTGCAGGCGCTGGCCGACGGCGCCGGGCTGGACTGGGACTGGGACCGCGTGAACGTGAACGGCGGCGCCGTGGCGCTGGGCCACCCGATCGGCGCCAGCGGCGCGCGGGTGCTGACCACGCTGGTGCACGCGCTGCACGACCGCGACAAGGAGACCGGCCTGGCCACCCTCTGCCTGGGCGGCGGCGACGCCGTGGCGCTCAGCGTGGAGCGCGTCTGAGCCTGTGATCCAGCGCCGCCCGGCCCCCGCGCCGGGCGGCGTTTCGTTTTTCATCAAGGAGCTGGATGAGCAGCGAAGCGCCCCTGTACGAACCCGCCACGCCCGCCGCGCCCGCCGCGCCCGAGCGCACGATGGGCGACCGCGTGCTCTACGGCCCGTACGGCGTGCGCGCGGGGTGGCGCATCGGGTTGTGGCTTGGGGCGTTCGTGTTCCTGGCGGCGCTCATCTTCTGGGGCATCATGGCGGCGGGGGTGCGCCCGGGGCTGGAGATCACCACTGCGGTGGAGCTGTTCACGGCGGTCGTGACCGGAATCGCGCTGCTGGTGCTGGTCGACCGGCGCGCGCCGGGTGCGCTGGGCTACGCCGCCGACCCCGCCGGGCCGCGCGATTCGGTGCTCGGGTTCGGGCTGGGGGGCACGGCGATCGCGCTCGCCGCGGTTGTTCTCACGGTGGCTGGAACCGTGCGCTGGGTTGCCGACAGCGGCTCGTGGCCCGAATATGTCGCCGCTCTCGCGGGGGCGCTGGTGCTGTTCGCCGTGGCCGCCGCCGCCGAGGAGGCCATCTTCCGCGGCTACGCCTTCCAGGCGCTGGTGCAGGGGATCGGCGCGTGGCCGGCGGTGCTGGCTTCGTCGGCGCTGTTCGCGCTGGCGCACATGGGCAACCCGAGCGTGACCTGGGTGGCGCTGGCCAACATCTTCCTGGCCGGCGTGATGCTGGGATGGGCGTACCTGCGCACCCGCTCGCTCTGGTTCTGCACCGGCGTGCACCTGGGGTGGAACTGGACCATGTCGGCGCTGCTCGACTTTCCGGTCAGCGGGCTGATCCGTGACACGCCGCTGTACGACGTGGCCTCCCTCGGCCCGCGGTGGATGACGGGGGGGAACTTCGGCCCCGAGGGCGGGATCGCGGCGTCGGCGGTGATCGTGGCGCTCACCGCGCTGCTGGTGTGGGCGCCGTGGCTGCGCGAGTCGGCCCGGATGCGCGAGCTGCGGCCGCTGGTGGACTCACGACTGGGAGGCGGGCCATGAAACGTGCTTCGGGGTTCTGGGGGAGCGCGGTGGGCGCGGGCATCGTGTTCGCGCTGCTGGTGCCGGTGCTGTTCCCCTTCCGCGCGCTGGGGATGAGCCCCGCCGATCACGATCGCGTGTGGCTGCTCACCGTGTTCTGCGCCGGGATGATGGCGCTGACGTTCGGCGCCAGCGGCATGGTGGGCGGCCGCTTCCTGGGGTTCCGCGACGTGTACTTCGCGGGAAGCGCGCGCCAGGCGCTGAAGACGTACGAGCAGGCTGGCCGTGCGCTCAAGGCGCGCGGGTGGATGAACGCCGGGACGTGGACGGTTGCCTTCGGGGGAAGCCTGATCGCGATCTACTTCTTGCTGTCCGTGGCACTGAGCTGAATTCAGTCTGAACCGACGAGAGGGATAGAGGGATGGCGGAGATCCGGAAGGTGGCGGTGGTGGGCGCGGGGACCATGGGGAACGGGATCGTGCACGTGTTCGCGCAGCACGGCTACGATGTGACCATGGTGGACGTGAGCGCGCAGGCGCTGGAAGCCGCGAAGAAGACGATCACCGGCAACTTCGACCGGCAGATCAAGAAGGGCGCGGCCACCGAGGCCGACCGCGACGCCGCGCTCGGCCGCATCGCCACCGCGACCGAGCTGGCGGAGGGGGTGAAGGACGCCGATCTCGTGGTCGAAGCCGCGACGGAGAACGTCGACCTCAAGTTCCGCATCTTCGAGCAGATCGACGCGGCGGCGCCGGCGCACGCCATCCTGGCCAGCAACACGTCGTCCATCTCCATCACCGAGATCGCCGGCCGGACGAAGCGCGCGGACAAGGTGATCGGGATGCACTTCATGAACCCCGTCCCCGTGATGAAGCTGGTGGAGATCATCCGCGGGCTCGCCACCTCCGACGAGACGACGCGCATCGTCGTGGAGACGAGCGAGAAGCTGGGGAAGACGGTGGCCGAGGCGCAGGATTATCCGGGCTTCGTCTCGAACCGCATCCTGATGCCGATGATCAACGAGGCCGTGTTCTGCCTGATGGAGGGCGTGGCCACCCGCGAGGCCATCGACACGGTGATGAAGCTGGGGATGAACCACCCCATGGGCCCGCTGGCGCTGGCCGACCTGATCGGGCTGGACACCTGCCTGGCCATCATGGAGGTGCTGCACCGCGGCCTGGGCGACGACAAGTACCGCCCCTGCCCGCTGCTGCGGAAGTACGTCGCCTCCGGCAAGCTCGGCCGCAAGGCGGGCGAGGGCTTCTACAGCTACGCCGCGTGAGCCAGAAGCTGCGCGAGGCCGCCGAGCTGTTCGCCAAGCTCTCGCGCGACGCGGGCCGCGAGCTGACCTACGACGACGCCGGCGTGGCGTGGGCCGACCAGTACGTGGAAGCCGTCCGCCCCGTGGAGACCGACGACCAGCTGCGCGTGCACACCGCGCTGGTCGGTGCCTTCCTGGGCGAAACGCTCCTGGCGCGGCACGGCGGCGCATGGGTCGAGGATGACGGCGAGTGGAGCGTGGTGCTGGCCGACGGCCGCCAGCTGCACCCCTTCCGCGCCACCATGGCGCAGCTCCGCGGCGACGCGGCGGAGTCGATCCTGGCGCTCTTCCGCTTCGTGGAGAATTCGTCCGAGGGCGCGGAGAATGCGGACGCCGTCTCCGCCGGGACGGTGGAGCCCGACGTGGAGCCGGTGCGCGAGGCGGCGCGGCGGTTCGCGGCGGTGATCCAGGCCAACGGCGGCCCGCCGGACTACGGCGACGAGATGGTGTCGTTCGTGGACCAGTTCGTGGAGGGGACGCGCCCGGTGGACGCCGAGCTGCTGGACCAGTACACCACGCTGGTGGGCGCCGTCCTGGGCGAGTCGATCGTCGCCACCTACGGCGGCACCTGGGTGGCGACGGAGGAAGGATGGGCCGTGCGCTGGGAAGAGCGGAGCCAGGTGCTCCCCTTCGACCGCGCGCGGAAGCACCTGGTGGAGGGGGCGGACGAGAGCGTGCTGGCGCTGTTCCGCTCGATCCCGCTGGTGTTCGCCGACGCGCTGCGGCGCGGCGAAGCGTAGCTGTGGCAAGGAGCTGGATCATCTTCCCGGTTCGCGGGACGGATGCGGCCGGGGAATTGTTTAGTGATTGAACGAAATGACACCTGAACAGCAGCAGATCCGCGACCTGGCGCGCGACTTCGCCGAGAACGAGATCATCCCGCACGCCGACGGGTGGGACCGCGAGGGCACGTTCCCCCGCGAGGTCATCCAGAAGCTGGGCGAGCTCGGATTCCTGGGGATGCTGATCCCCGAGGAGTGGGAGGGGCTGGGGCTCGACACGCTCTCGTACCTGGTGGCGCTGGAAGAGATCGCGCGCGGCGATGCCAGCGTGGCGGTGGCGATGAGCGTGCACAACTCGCTCCCCACGCAGATGATCCTGGCCCACGGGAGCGCCGGGCAGCAGGAGCGCTTCCTGAAGCCGATGGCGCGCGGCGAGATGCTGGGCGCCTTCTCGCTCAGCGAGCCCGACAGCGGGAGCGACGCGGCGGCCATGCAGGCGCAGGCGCGGCGCGTGGAGGGCGGCTGGGTGCTGAACGGGGCCAAGGCGTGGGTCACCAACGGCGGCTTCGGCGACGTGGTGGTCACCATGGTGCGCACCGACCAGCCCGGGAACCGCCGCGGCACCCGCGGGATCGGCGCGTTCATCGTGCCGACGGACACGAAGGGCTACATCGTCGGGAAGAAGGAAGACAAGATGGGGCAGCGCGCCAGCGAGACGGTGGGCGTGGCCTTCGAGGAGATGTTCATCCCCGACGAGCAGGTGCTGGGCGAGCCCGACCACGGCTTCATCTACGCCATGCAGGGGCTGAACGGCGGGCGGATGGGGATCGCCGCGCTCTCGATCGGGATCGCCCAGGCGGCGCTGGAGCACTCCATCCGCTACGCGGCCGAGCGGAAGCAGTTCGGCAAGGCGATCAAGGACTTCCAGGGGATCCAGTTCAAGCTGGCCAACATGGCCACGCGCGTGGAGGCCGCCCGCGGCCTCCTGCACCGCGCCGCGCAGATGAAGGACGCGGGCGAAAAGGTGAGCTCCATCGCCAGCATGGCCAAGCTGTTCGCCAGCGAGGCGGCGATGTACGTGACCACCGAGGCCATCCAGGTGTTCGGCGGCTACGGGTACATGAAGGAGTACCCGGTGGAGAAGCTGTTCCGCGACGCCAAGGTCACCGAGATCTACGAGGGGACCAGCGAGATCCAGCGCACCGTGATCGCGCGCGAGCTCTATCGATAGGACGTGTACCGGCCCGACGGACGCCGGACCCAAGCATCGTCAAAACCTGAAGCGGCACCGCCGGCCAGGGCCGGCACCCTGAACAACCAAAGATTCTGGAACGGGCATGGAACTGTTCGACCTGATTTCGCAGCACGAGCACGAGCAGGTGGTGTTCTGCCACGAGCCCTCGTGCGGCTACAAGGGGATCATCGCCATCCACAACACCGTGCTGGGGCCGGCGCTGGGCGGCACGCGCTTCTGGAGCTACGGGAGCGACCAGGAGGCGTTCATCGACGCGCTGCGGCTGTCGCGGGGGATGACGTACAAGGCGGCGGTGGCGGGGCTGAACCTGGGCGGCGGGAAGAGCGTGATCATCGGCGACCCGCGCACCACGCGGCGCGAGGAGATCTTCCGCGCGCTCGGCCGCTTCGTGGAGAGCCTGAAGGGGCGCTACATCACGGCCGAGGACGTGAACACCTCGCCCGACGACATGGAGTACTGCGCCATGGAGACGCAGCACGTGACCGGCCTTCCCGGCACCAGCGGCGACCCCTCTCCGGTGACCGCGTACGGCGTGTACCAGGGGATCAAGGCCGCGGCGAAGCACCGCTACGGGAGCGACGACCTGAGCGGGAAGACGGTGACCGTGCAGGGGGTGGGGCACGTGGGCTACTACCTGTGCCAGTACCTGCAGGCCGACGGCGCGCGGCTGGTGGTGACCGACATCGACCCCGAGAAGGTGCAGCGCGTGGTGCGCGACTTCGGCGCCACGGCGGTGGGCCCCGACGAGATCTACGCGGTGGAGGCCGACGTGTACGCACCCAGCGCGCTGGGCGCCACCATCAACGACCAGACCATCCCCGTGCTGAAGGCCGAGATCGTGGCCGGCGCGGCGAACAACGTGCTGGCCGAGGAGCGCCACGGCGAAGAGCTGCACCGCAAGGGCGTCCTCTACGCGCCCGACTACGTGATCAACGCCGGCGGCCTGATCAACGTGTGCGGCGAGCTGAACGGGTGGGCGCCCGAGCGCAGCATGCGCAAGGCGGGCGACATCTACAACACCCTGCTGCGCCTGTTCGAGCTGAGCGCCGCCGAGGGGATCCCCACCTATCAGGCCGCCGACCGCCTGGCCGAGGACCGCATCGCCAGCGTGGGGAAGATCCAGCGGACGTGGGTGTGAGGAACTGCCGGACGGGTGCGTGAGTGCGTGAGTGCGTGAGTGCGTTTCGCCCCACCCCGAGGGTTGGTTGTACAAGAAGAGCGCGGGCCGCCGATTTCGGTGGCCCGCGCTCTCTTTCGTTCGCGGACGGATCCAGCGCACTGCCGCAATCACGCACTGGCGCACCTGTTCAACCCCGCCACGCGATACGAAGAAGCGCCTCCCCCGGAATCCCGGAGGAGGCGCGCTTCGAAGTGCGTCCCGTACTTTCGTACTATTTGTCAGTAGTCGACGCGGCGGGACTTGTCGACGTTGTTGCCGATCACGGCGCCGGCCACACCGCCCAGCACGCCGCCCACGATGGCGCCGCGCACCCGGTGTCGTCCGCCGCCCGCCACCGCGCCGATCACCGCACCCGCGCCCGCGCCGATGGCCGCGTCACGCTTGGTGTGCTTCACCGTGGTCACGCGCGGCTGGCGGTAGACGGTGCCGCTGCTGGCGTACGTCCCGCTCGAGCCGCTGCTCCGGCGCGCGCTGCGGCTGCGCCGCGGCGTGGACGAGCGGTGCGTGGTGCTCGCCGTGCTCCTGGTCTCGGCGACGTTCGTCTGGGCCACCGGGGCCGCGGCGGGCTGCGCCACGGGCGCCTGGTTCAGCTCGGTGGCGGTGGCGGCCACCACGGGCTGCGCCGGCTGCGTCATCAGGCTGTCGAGCCAGGTGAGCTGGGGCTGCGCGGGCTGGGCCGGCTGCGCGTCGCGCCCGCAGGCCGCCGCGCCCACGAGAGTGGACATGATCACCGCAATCTTCACAACACGCATCGGTCTGCTCCTCCGTTCAATCGCATTCGCGAAGCCCAGCACGGCCTGCCTTCTGGCCGCCGAGGCGAAGATCGGGGTCTCCGCGCTCTCTGATGCTCCGGGTGGGTTCGGGCTCCCTCATAAAGCATGGACGGTGCCAACACGTCCATCCGTCTGTAAGTGCTTCTAATATAACACCTTACACGTAAACACGCCAGACTCTGATACGCAGGCCGTAGCACACGGGCGGAGCAGTCGAAATTTCTTTCGAATTCTGCCACATGCAGGTGACACGCACCGTCCTCTGATGTTCCATCGCCCCCGAACCACACAGCAAGGACGGGATAGAAGGCTTGAGATGCAGGCGGAAACGCCTTTCCCCAAGGTGATGAAGGGGCCGGCGAGACGGATACCCGTCCCGTCGGCCCGTACCCTGCCCCGCTCCGCCTGATCAGCGGCGGAAGAAGTTGCGCTCGCGGTCGCGGAGGTGGTCCCAGCCCTCGCGCACGCGGTCGCCCATGTCGTGGTCGTAGCCGCGGTTGTTGTAGTCGCTGCCGTAGTCGCGGCTCCAGCCCGCGGCGCCGTAGCCGCCCACGCCGCGGTTCAGCCCGCCGCCGCCGTATCCTCCGCCCATGTAGCCGCCGTTGTACCCGCCGCCCGAATACCCGCCGCCGGTGCTCCCCGAGAACCCGCCGGTGTACCGCTCGCCGCCCATCCCGCCAGACATCCCGCCGCCCGTGTACCCGCCGCCGGTGTATCCCCCGCCCGAAATGCCACCCGACCCGCCGCCGTTGTAGCCGCGGCCGCTCCCGGTGCCGAAGCGCTGGTAGTCATCCCCGTCATACCCGCGGTTGCCCAGGCCGCCGAAGCCGCGGTTGGACGCATTGTAGCCACCCCAGTTCCCCTGCCCGCCCGGGTTGCCGCCGGTGCTGCCGTAGCCGCCCTGGCCGCCGCTCCAGCCGGTCCACCCCGCCTCGCCGTAGCCGCCCTGGCCCAGGTCGCGGTCCTGCCGTCCGTAACCGGACGAGCCCTGCGCGCCATAGCCGCCGCCGTAGCTGTCGTAGCTCCCGCCGAGCGGGCGGCCCGGCACGCGTCCGCGGCTCAGCGGGGCCGAGTCGCGGTTGATGTGCCAGTCGTTGTGCATGGTGTTGTACTGGCGCGTGCCCGCGGTGAACTCATCGCGGTCCCAGCCGCCGCCCTCGCGAAAGTCGCGGGCGTAGTCGCCGGAGCCGCGGAAGCCGCGGTCGTAATCCATGCCGTAGCGGGCCATGAGCTTGCCTCCATCTCGGGGTTCTCTTCCCAGGCACGCGCGGGCGTGCCGTCCGGAATTTGGGGCCGTGACGGGATGCAGTTTGCGGGCCGGGGGGTGCGGGAAACGACAGGGAAATTGAGCTTGAGAGAGGTGCTACGCGATCTGGCGGCAGACGCGGGAAATGAGCGCCGGAGAGGCTTCGTGGAAGGCGGCTGAAGCCGCAGCTACAACAACGGAAAGCCTCACAAACTGCGTGAGGCTTCGTCAGTGACGGATCCGAGGCGACGTTGCCGAGGCCGTCGCCGGCGCAAAGAGAAGCGCCTCCGCCCGGCGGCCGGGGGAGGCGCTTCGCATCTCATCGTACACCCAGGCGTTGGTACCGTACCTCCGTACCTCCGTACCTCCGTACCTCCGTACCTCCGTACCTCCGTACCTCCGTACCTCCGTACCTCCGTACCTCCGCACCCTATTTCCCCCACACGCTCAGCAGCGACGAGAAATCATCCGTCCACGGCGCGATGCCGCGCGGGTTGCGGACGGGGCGCCAGAAGGCGTCGGCGGCCATGGTGCCCAGGTCGGCGTCGCTGCGGGCCACCACGGCCCAGCTGCTGGCCGACTGCATGTACTGGGTGGGTACGCTGCTCCCCACCCGCGCCGAAAGGCCGCGCTCGCGCGCCAGCGCCGCCACCACGGGCTGCAGGTCGAGATAGCGGTTGCTCAGGTGCAGCGCCACCACGCCGCCGGGCGCCAGCTTGTCCAGGTACACGCCCAGCGCCTCGCGCGTGAGCAGGTGCACGGGGATGGCGTCGGAGTTGAAGGCGTCCACCAGGATCATGTCGTAGCCGTGCGGCGGCGCGTGGGCGATCGACAGCCGCGCGTCACCCAGCACCACCCGCAGCCGCGCCGGCGACTCGCTCAGGTAGCGGAAGTACAGGGGATTGCTCGCCATCTTCACGATCCCCGGGTCGATCTCGTAGAACGTCCACTCCTCGCCCGCGTTGGAGTACGCGGCCAGGGTGCCGGTGCCCAGGCCGATCACGGCCACGCGCCGGCGCCCGGCCTCGGGTGCCCGCGCGGCGAACATGCGGCCCAGCGGCCCGCTGCGCACGTAGTAGGTCAGCGGCTCGCGCGTCTGGCCCACCAGCATGCTCTGGGCGCCGTGCAGGGTGGAGCCGTGGTACAGCGCGTGATAGATGCCGCCCGCCGCCTTCAGCACCGTGTAGCGGCCGTAGAACGAGCGGTGCGCCAGCAGCGTGGGCTCGCTCTGCAGCACCCAGAGGGTGCGGATGAGCAGCGAGGCGCCCACGCATGCCGCCAGCCACACCGGCGCGCGCCCCAGCCCCGCCGACACCAGCGCCAGCAGCACGAAGGCGATCACCATCTGGAGCGTGTGCGAGATCCCCGGCACGTCGGCGCGCGACACCAGGAGCAGCGCGAACACCAGCGCGCCACAGCGCAGCAGGTTGGTCACCACGCCGCGGGTGGTGACGGGCCCCCGCGGCCATGGGCGCGCCAGGCACGCCAGCGTGAGCACGATCGGGTACTCCCAGGTGCGCGTGAACACCAGCGGCGCCACCAGCACGTTGAAGATCCCGCCCAGCACCCCGCCCACCGCGATCCACAGGTAGAACTCGGTCAGGTGCCGCACCGACGGGCGCAGCCGGGCCAGCTCGCCGTGGCACACCATGGCCGTCACGAACAGCCCGGCCAGGTGGATGGGGATCACCTGCAGCGGCTTGCGCGTCCACCCGTACATCAGCAGCAGCGAGATGGCGGCGATCACGAACGGCTGCACCGCCAGCATCCATTTGTGGCGCAGCGGAGGCTTGACGGCGAAGGCGAGGGTGAAGGTGAGCAGGTACAGCGCGAGCGGCACCACCCACAGCAGCGGCACCGGCGCCACGTCGGTGGTGATGAAGCTGGTCACGCTCAGCAGCAGCGACGACGGGATGAACGCCAGCCCGGTCCACACCAGCCGCTCGCGCGCGGCCACCGGCGCCGCGTCCTCGCGGTCCGACGCGGCATCGGCCGTCTCCGCCGCCACGCCGGCGGGGGCCAGCCGCCAGACGGCGTACGCGCAGGCGATCACCAGCAGCGCCAGCACGCCGTAGCCGATGGCCCAGGTGCCGCTCTGCGCGGCCAGGCGCAGCCGCGGCTCCATCACGAACGGATAGCCCAGCAGCGCCAGCATGCTCCCCAGGTTGCTGGCGGCGTACAGCCAGTACGGATTCGCCGCGCCGGGATGCCCCGTCCCCGCGAACCACTTCTGCAGCATGGGGCCGGTGGCGGAAAGGACCAGGAAGGGGAGGCCCACCGTGGTCACCATCAGCCCCAGCAGCCAGGGGATGGGCGCCGCCCCGCCCCGCGGCGCGGCGCCGGCCACGCTCACCGGCAGCATCAGCGCGGCAACGGCCAGGAGGACGACGTGCACGGCGGCCTGGCGGCGGATGCCCAGCCGGCTGGCGCCCAGGTGGGCGTACAGGTAGCCCCCCAGCAGCGCCGCCTGGAAGAAGAGCATGCAGGTGTTCCACACCGCCGGCGTGCCGCCCAGCAGCGGCAGCACCATGCGGCTGAACATGGGCTGCACCAGGAAGAGGAGGAACGCGCTGCTGAAGATGGCCGCCGTGTACACCATCAGCACTACCCGATCGCGCCCCGTGGAGGTGGCGGCCGTGGGGAGCGTCGTGGAGACGGGGATGGCCTGGGTCTGCTCGCTCAAGCGGAGGCGTGGCGCGGAAGGTGGCTGGCCGGTGGGATTCAAGGGAGGCAGAAAGATGGCGGGTCGCGGCGCCGCGTCAACTCAGCCGGGTACGGGGGTACGGGGGT
>DASSJS010000317.1:0-2644 GCA_035691085.1 Longimicrobium sp. | reverse complement strand
CCGAACCGCCTACCTTGCCGATTCGACGCGGTTCGACGCGTGCAGCGTGTCTGAACGAATCGGTGGGTTGGGCGGGGTGGCGAACCCGAGCAGGGTGCTCCTTGGGCACAGCACGGAAGGCTGTACACCCGGCCGGGTCTCTCCCGCGGCGCGCGCCGCCCGCCACGTGGTGGTGGTCGACTCGGTGAGCGTGACGGATTCGCTGGCGCGCGTTCAGGTCACCGTCCGCCACGGCGAGTACGTGCACCGCGAAACGTTCACGCTGGCTCCGCACCGCGTGGGAACCTCGTGGGGCGTTCGCGACGTGCGTCTCTGGGGCGCGATGCAGAGCACACCGCCACGCCGCACCGCCGGCGAGTAGACCCGCGCCCACAGGCTCGTGCCGTTTGCGCGCCTTCGTGCCGTCGCGATAAAGACGGCTCCAAACCCCGATCTCGCCAAAACGCCAGCGGGGCCCATCCTCACAACGGGCCCCGCTGTTCCGTACTCCGTACTTTCGTCCTTCCGCGCCCCGCCTACCAGTCCGCCGGCTTGTAGTCCTTCAGGAACCTGCCCCACACGTGGCGGCCGGTGTTGATGCCGTCGATGATGGGGTCCACGATGCGCGCGGCACCGTCCACGATGTCGAGCGGCGGGTGGAATCGGTGCTCGGCCACCTTCCGCGCGGCGATTTCGGCCGCGTCCTCGTCCGTCACCCACCCCGTGTCCACGCTGTTCATGTGAATGCCGTCGGCGTGGTAGTCGGCGGCCGAGGTGCGCGTCATCATGTTCAGCGCGGCCTTGGCCATGTTGGTGTGCGGGTGGCGCGTGGTCTTGAAGCGGCGGTAGAACTGCCCCTCCACCGCCGAGACGTTGACGATGTGCTTGTCGCGCCCCGGCGTGCGCAGCATCAGCGGCTTCAGGCGCGCGTTGAGGATGAAGGGGGCCACCGCGTTCACCAGCTGCACCTCCAGCAGCTCCACCGACGGCACCTCGGCCAGCTGCATCCGCCACGAGTTGCGCCCGCGCAGGTCCACCTGCTGCAGGTCCTGGTCGAGCCGGCCCACGGGGAAGAGCGCGGCCTGCGCCACCTCGTCGTCCAGCAGCCGCACCTGGCTCAGCTCGGCGGCGTGGGTCAGGCCCGCCAGCTCCGGCGTGCGCCGGCCGGGCGCCAGCGCGGTTCCACCGTTGGAGGCGCCCTCGGGGAGGATGCGGTAGCCGCGCAGCCCCTCGTACCCGCCCAGCAGCCGGCGCACGGGCTCGGCGAGCGCGTCCAGCGGCGCGGCCTCGCCCTCCATCATGTGCGCGTAGAACTCGGGCGGGCGGCGCACCGTCTGGCAGGCGTTGTTGATGATGAAGTCGAGCCGGTCGTGCGTCTGCAGCAGCGCATGGCAGAATGCTTCGACCGACGGGGTGTGGCGCAGGTCCAGCCCGAAGATCTCCAGGCGGTGCCCCCACTCCGCGAAGTCGGGCTCACGCGCGTAGCGCGCGGCCGAGTCGCGCGGGAAGCGCGTGGTCACGATCAGGTGCGCGCCGGCGCGCAGCAGCTTGATGCCGGCCTGGTAGCCGATCTTCACCCGCCCGCCGGTGAGCAGCGCCACGCGCCCGCGCAGGTCGGCGGTCTCGCCGCGCTTGCGGTAGTTCAGCTCGGCGCACTCGGGGCAGAGCTGGTCGTAGAAGTGGTGCAGCGTGGAGAAATCGCGCTTGCAGACGTAGCAGTTCCGCGGCTCCAGCGCCTCGCCGGCCTCTTCGTCGCCCACCACGTCCTGCGGCTCGAAATCCACTGGCGCGAACAGGTGCGGCGTGGTGAACACCGGCTCCTCGCGCAGCTTGCGGATGCCGGTGGCCGCCAGCACCCGGTCGCCGCGCTGCGCCCGGGCCGCCTTCCGCTCGCGCTTGGTCTCCTTCAGCAGCCGGCGGCGGGCGAGCGAGTCGGGGCGCGAGACGCGGCCGGCGGCCTGCAGCAGGCGCAGCCGCTCGCCGGCGTCCAGCCTGCCCAGCAGCGCCCGGTCGTCGGCGATCTGCTCCAGCAGCTCGGCCGCCGCGCGCGCCCGCTCCACCAGCGCCGCGTCTTCGTTTTCGGGAGATGAGGGGCCGTTCACGAGATGGCTCTGCATGGGTCTGGGTCGATTTTCGTCCCCGCTCGCCCGCGGCGGGGATGCAAGAAGAAGCCGGCCTCCGCGCGCTCCACGAAGGCCGGCCGATGATTCGCGATCCGTCCTGGGCGGCCGGGCCGCCCCACGCCGATGCCATGGGCCACCCGGCAAACACCGCTTCCCGATACACCGCACCGCAGAGGATGTGCGCCCCGCATCCCCTGCAGCCAATCGTCAGGCCGGCTCGAACGTCTCCCTCCACTCGCGGAAGTACCGCCGCAGGGCTTTGGCAAGACTGCTCGCCCACCTCGACGGTGCTCGCGCGGAGTGTGTCGGTCCCTCGTCCATTTTCGAGCTCGTCAGTTTTCTATTGAGCCGGGCCGCCACTGAGTAGCCACCCCAGCAGCGCGCAGTTGATCGCCACCGTCGCCCAGAATACCAGCTGGAAGCTCGATTTCCGCGTCTTGTGCCGAAAGCGGTCTTGAGCGAGAAGTCCTCCGGGCCATCCGCCGAGCAGGTCGATCAGGTGGAGCGTCCGTTCTCTCGTGCGCATCCTGCCAGCCTGAGCC
>DASSJS010000316.1:0-3605 GCA_035691085.1 Longimicrobium sp. | reverse complement strand
GAGCGTCGCGGCGGCAAGCGCCAGCAGCAGGCCGGCGCGGAGGGTTCCGGGTCGCGCGGTCATGGCGGTGGGTCTTGGGGAGATGGGACGGAGACGCGAACAGGATAGGTGCGTGGCTCGCCGCGCGCATCCCCGGGCGGCGTTCGAGAGCGGCCCTGTGGCAGCCTGCGGACGCGGACGAGGCCGCCGTGCGTCCGTCTTCCCGATTGGCGGCTACCCTGTGTGAACGCAAACCGGGCCGGGATCTCCTCGATCCCGGCCCGGCTGTGTGCAGAATTCTGTGCGGACGGCTACTTCGTGCTGTCGTGCTTCATGGTGTCGTGCGCCATCGAGTCGTGCATCATGCTGTCGCCGCTCATGGTGTGGCCGGCCATCGCCGTGTCGGTGCCGGCGGGCGCCATGGGCGGCGTGGCCGGCGGGGCCACGACGGGCGCGGCCGGGACGGTGGTGGTGTCGTCGCCGTCGTTGTCGTTGTTGCGGTCCCCGCAGGCGCCCAGGAGTGCGACGCATGCGAGGGCGATAAAGGCGCGCTGTGCGTTCATGGTGCCGTGGCTCCGCGTGCAGGGTGCGCGATGATGAAAAAAATCCGGGGGCCGCGCGAAGTGCGCGGCCCCCGGCCCGGATTACATCTTCTTGGTGGTGTCGGCCATCGTCGAGTCGGTCATGGTGCCGGTGGTGGCACCCGCGGCGGCCGAGTCGGTGGTGCCGGCGCCCGGCGTCATGGTGGTGTCGGTGGCCACGGGGGCAACCGGCGCCATGGGGGCGGCGGTGGTCGCGGCGGTGTCGGTCACCACGGCGGTGCTGTCGGCGTTGCCGGCGTCGTCCTTCTTGCAGGCAGCAAGCGCGGCCACGGCGGCCAGCGCGAAGATCGAGAGCTTCTTCATCTCAGCAGTTTCCAGTACGGATGGGTCCAGATGGTGGCTCCGCGCCCTGATGCGCGGAGCCGGGCCGGCCAGGCCGGAATTACATCTTCTTGGTGGTGTCGGCGTGGGTCGTGTCGGTCCCACCGTGCACGGTGTCCACGTCGGTGGTGGTCTCGGTGGTCTTCACGACCGTGTCGGTGGTCGGCACCACCTCGTTCACCGTCTTCTGCACGGTGTCGGTGCCCTGCACCACCGAGCTGTCGGTCGTGGTGGCGGAGCTGTCGCCGCCGTCGGCGTCGCCCTTCTTGCAGGCGGCGGTGCTGGCGAGCGCGGCCAGAGCCAGGATGCTGAGGGTGCGGATCTTCATGGTCGTTCCCTTTGGTCGAAGTTGGCCTCCCAGATCCCGCGGCTCCGGTTTCGCAACGGGCTCGCGGTCTGGCCCCTGGTAAGGGCAACGGGTATGCCGGGTGGGGCCGCGGTGCCCCAGGATGGCGGAAACCCGCGCCGTTGCTTAACTTCCACCCATCCCAGGGGCCTCCCGGGAGAAACGTTCGCTCCCGCCGGAACACCGTTTGGCCGTTCACTGAACGGCGCCGCGGTGTTCAGTGAACACTTCACCCGCACGCGAACGACGTCCGGACGAACCCTGTGCGCGCCGAGCTGAGAAAGGGCCTGTCCCTCCGCTTCAAGGTGTTCCTGCTGTTCGCGGGGGCCGCGCTGGCCATCGTGGTGCCGGCGCTGGTGCTGATCGCGAACGCGGTGGAGGAGCGCGCCTACGCCAGCGCCACCGAGGCGCTGGACGACGCCGCCTCGGCGCTGCAGCAGAACTGGAGCTTCGGGGGGCAGAACCTGGCGCAGCCGGCGCAGTTCCTGGCCACGCGCCCCGAGGTGGTGAACAACTGGTCGCGCCGCCGCGCCGGCAAGCTGTACCGCGAGCTGCACGCCGACCTGCACCCCGACGTGGTGGTGGCGGTGGACTCGCAGTTCCGTCCCCTCCTCGAGGGCGCGCCGCCGGTGAACGGCGCCGCGCTCGCCGCCGCGGCCGGGAACGGCACCGCCGTGGTGCTCCCCGACACCGGGCTGCCGCTGCGGCTGGCGGTGGCGCGCGTGACAAGCGACACCGCGCGTTTCGGCGTTCGCGACACGGCGGCGCTGGGCGGGGGTGACACCTCGCGGGTGGAGGTGGGGCGCGACACCATCACGCTGGGGTACCTGGCCATCGGCACCCAGCTGAGCGCCGCGGGGATCAAGAAGGACTTCGGCACCTCGGGGACCGAGGTGGCGCTGCTGGTGGGCGACTCGCTGATCGGCACCACGCTGCCGCGCACGGTGGCGCAGGAGACGCGCGAGCTGCTGGGCGGCCGGCGCCCGGCGAGGCAGGTGTACCGCATCGGCGGCGAGGACTACCGGGCGCGCAGCTACCCCCTGCAGGCGGCGGGGGCGCGGGTGACCGTGGTGCTCTTCCGCCGGGTCACGGTGGAGCTGGGGATCGTGCAGGGGATCCAGAGCGCCATCTTCGGGATCGGGTTCAGCGCGCTGGTGATCGCGCTGCTGCTGGCGGCCGTCGTCGCCCGCATCGTCGCACGTCCCACGCAGGCGCTGGCGGAAGCGAGCGTGCGCCTGGCCCGCGGCGACTACGCGGCGCCGCTCCCGCGCGACTCGGGCGACGAGATCGGGCAGCTGGCGCGCGCCTTCGGCGAGATGCGCGCCGCCATCGCCCAGCGCGAGCAGCGGCTGCGTAGCGCGCAGGCCGAGATGATCCACCGCGAGAAGCTGGCGGCCATGGGGCGGCTGGTCGCCCAGCTCTCGCACGAGATCAACAACCCGATCTACAACATCCAGAACTGCCTGGAGGCGCTGGAGCGCCGCGGCGACCCCAGCGACCCCAACCGCGAATTCCTCACGCTGGCGCAGGAAGAGCTCTCGCGGATGGCCACGCTCACCCGCCAGCTGCTGGACCAGAGCCGCCCGCTGAGCGACGCCGCGCAGCCGGTGAACCTGAACACCGTGGTGCAGCGGGTGCTCACGCTGGCCAGCCCCGAGCTGGGCGCGCACGGCATCCGCATCCGCCAGGAGCTGGCGGCCGGCCTTCCCGAGGTGGTGGTGCACCCCGAGGGGATCCAGCAGGTGCTGGCCAACCTGGTGAACAACGCGTGCGACGCCATGCCCGGCGGCGGCACCCTGCGCGTGGCCACCCGCGCCGACGCCGACGCGGTGGAGGTGGTGGTGGAAGACACCGGCAACGGCATCGCCGACGCCGACCTGCCGCACATCTTCGAGGCGTTCTACACCACCAAGCCGGGGGTGGCGGGGATCGGCCTGGGCCTGTTCGTTTCGGAGGGGATCATCCGCGGCCACCGCGGCCGCCTCTCGGTGGAGAGCCGCGTGGGCGAGGGAAGCCGCTTCACCGTGCGCCTCCCCCGCGAAACGCTGGACGAGGCGATGCGCGAGGACGACGACGTTGGCGAGGGCGACGTGCTCGCCGCGCCGGATGGAGCAGCCGCCGTCGCGGTGCGCTGATCGACCGGCGGGAATCGACGGAATCGATCGGGAATCGACGAGAATCCACGGGAATCGATCCGTGGGCTCCGTCGCACCATCGCGGCATGATGCGGCGGGCGTGAACGAGAGGGGCCGGTCCGTGGGGCGGTGAACGGCCCGGGGGCCGGAACATGAACGAGTTTCCGGAGCGCGCGGTCGCGCTCCGGCAGGGAAGCCAAACAGGAGATCGATGCCGCCATG
>DASSJS010000315.1:0-17400 GCA_035691085.1 Longimicrobium sp. | reverse complement strand
GCCGAGTCGGACCCCCTTTTCGGGGGGTACTTCGATGTATCCCGAGGTCGAGCTCGTGCGTCTGAGCGCATTCTCGAAAGCCGGTTTCTTGCTCCATCGGGAGCCGAACTGGAGATCGTGACTTATTAGACCGGACTCAATGCTGATAACCCAATCCAGGTGCCCCGTTACTTCTGGGAAACCTCTACGATGTCATCCTGAAGGAGCCTAAGCGACTGAAGGATCTATACTTACAGCATGATCAACAGCCGGCGGCAAAGCACTACGCCCTCCGACCCCGCTTCAGCCGGAATTGGGTATGAGGATGAGACCGAACGCAGTCCCCCTGGACGAGGAGAGAGGTGGATGATGGAATACGACGTGGATTCCGCGACGGCAATCCTGGGCCGCACGCCTGGCGTGCTGCGGGCGTTGCTGCAGGGACTGCCAGATGCGTGGCTGGATGCGCCGGAGAAGCCGGGTGCGTGGACCCCGCGCGAGGTGGCCTGCCACCTTGCCGACCTCGAGCCGGTGGCTTGGCTCCCGCGCGTGCGCACGGTGCTGTCGCATGGGAATTCGCGCCCCGTCCCCGCGGTTGATCGGGATCGTTTCCAGGATCGCTACGCCGGAACGCCGCTCCCCGAGGTGCTGGACGACTTCCAGCACGCCCGCCTGGCCAACCTCCGCGAGCTGGCCGCGCTGCAGCTGGACGATGCGGCGCTTTCGCTGGCGGGGCTGCACGCCACGCTCGGCGAGATCCGCGTCTCGCAGATTCTTGCCACCTGGGTGGTGCACGACCTGACGCACCTGGCGCAGATCACCCGCACGCTCGCCGCCCAGTATCGCGAGGCGGTAGGCCCCTTCAGCGAGTTCCTCTCGATCCTGCGGTCCGCAGCGCCGGAGTGAGCCCCGCCACGCAGCGCCCGCGTGACGCCGTTGATCCGGTGGGCCCGCGCACACCGGACGGAAGTTCTGCGTTCGTGGGGCCTATCCAGCGAGGAAGCAACCGATCGCCGTTGAACTCCCTGGGCCGGCGGCCAGGACCGGCCGCTGGTCCCGGGCAGCGGCGAGCGCCGGCGGCATGCACTCTGCACTGCAAAGTACTTGACGATGTGGCGAGATGCGGCTACCGTACAAAGCGCGGCCGATGTATTCCACGAGTGTGAGCGAGGTGATTGAGATGTCCAGCCTGGTCGAGGTCCTGTATCCGGTTCCAGACATGCGGCGCACGCCGCTCTCCACGCTGCGCTGGTGGGAGTCGCGCCGGCTGGTGTTCAACAAGGCGGTGGGCGCCGCGGGATTGGTGACGCTCGCGAGCCTGTCGCTCCTGTTCGCGCTCCCCCCGTACTCGTCGCCCATGTCGCTGCCGATGATGCTGGTGGGCGCGGCGGTATACGGCGTGGTGGCGAACGGGTGCTACACGCTGGGATGGCTGGCCGAGCTCCTCGCCCGCCGCGTGTGGGGGCGGCGCGCGCCCGACATCGGGCCGCTCCTGTTCCGGCAGGGGCTGATCTTCTCCGTGGGCCTCACCCTCCTGCCGATCCTGGTGGCGGTGTTTCTCTGGGTGGCCCGCATCGTGGCGGCGATCGCGTCGTAGCGGCGGCGGGCGGATACGGGCCACGGCCTGGGGAGAGAACGCGGAGACGCGGCAAAATTGCCGTGCCTCCGCGTTTCGCATGATCGGTGGGGCCGGCCGTTCGATCGCATCTCCTCCCTGGAGCGTGGACGCTGTCCGCGCGCGCGAACGCGGATTGCCAGACAGGCATCGAACCGCACGAATTCCATTGGCGCGGCCCGCGAGCATGCCGCGATGGCCGCGACACGATAGAATGAACCTCGGTGGATTAGATGGTGCTCACACTTCGGCGGGCGGGAACGATGCAAACACGTGGATTGGGAGACCGATGGCTGGCGGGCGACGTGATCGAGGGCGTGCTGTTCGCGCGCAACGACGCCGTCGCCATCACCGATGGGCCGAACTCGGGCGAAAGCGGATCGATCCTGCTGCTGGTGGGCATCCGGCCGCAGCCCACGTACCTGGTGGAGCTGGGAAATGGCCGCGGCAACGTGCGCGTGCGGCAGGCCGAGCTGCGCCCCGCCGGCTGACACGCGCCGCGTGCGCGGCCACGACGCGCGGAGCCGGGGCGCGCGCTCACGCCCGGCCGCGGCAGTGTGACCGGCGGCGGAACCGGGTGCCGGGGTGCCCGTCACCGTTCCGTCCTCCGCCGCGCGGCCGCACCCATCGTCCGCGCGGATGCGCTCACGTGACGCCCCGGGAATCGATCACGCCACGATCCTGACCTTATCCGAAGAAAATCCTTGCGCGTGACGGCCTGGTGCCACACCGTTGCACCGCCCGCGCCGACCAGGCCCCCGCCTCCACCTCGATTCCCCGCCCCACCCCTCGCAGCTCTCGCGTCGGCACATCCACGGCGGAATTGCATGCTCCCGGCTTGATCTCCATCCACGTTCAGACACCCTTCGCCCCATGACTACCCTGCGTATCACCGGCATCGTCCAGTCGGGGATCGGCTCGCACGCGCAGCCGATCGCCTCCGCGCGGGTCACCCTGTACGAGGCCACGGCGAACGAGCCGCGCACCCTCGGCACGGCCAGCACCGATGCCGCGGGGAGGTTCACGATCGACCACGGCGGCTCCGCGCCGGCCAACATCCTCTACGCCAGCGCCTACCTCGGCACCGGGCTGATGCTGGCCACGGTGATCGGGCCGCGGCTCCTGGAATCGATCGTGATCAACGAGCTGACCACGGTGGCGGCGGGGTTCGCGATGGCGCAGTTCATCGACCACGGCGAGATCCGGGGCGAGGCGTTCGCGCTGGGGATCGCGGCGGGGATGAGCGACAACCTGGTGGCGCCCGAGACGGGAACGCCGTCGGAGGTGATGATGAAGTCACCGAACGCCGACCAGACCACCTCGCTGCGCGCCCTGCGCATGCTGGGCAACCTGCTGGCGGGGTGCGTGCACAAGGTGCCCGACGCCCTGTCGCGCGTGCTGGCGCTCACCACGCCGCCGCACGGAGAAGAGCCGGGCGACACCTTCCAGGCCATCACCAGCATCACCCTGAACCCCGTCAACAACGTGGCGGGGATCTACACGATGGCGCAGGAGAAGGTGATCTACACGCCGCCGCTGGAGGAGCTGCCCTACGCGTGGACGCTGTGCGTGAAGGTGAACCAGTCGGGCGACAACGCCTACATGTTCGGCGGCCCGGCCAACGTGGCGTTCGACGAGCGCGGCTACGCGTGGGTGGCCAACAACGTGATCCAGGGCACGCCCAACTCGGCCAGCTGCATCATGGTGCTGAAGCCCAACGGCCAGCCGGCCGACGGGACGAACGGGACGCCGAAGTCGCCCGTGTTCGGCGGCGGGATCTTCGGCGTGGGCTTCGGGGTGACGGTGGCGCCGAACGGGCACGTGTGGGTGGGCAACTTCGGCTGGGGCGACCCCTCGACGCAGTACCCGGTGAACGGCACCGTGTCGGAGCTCGACGCGAGCGGCCGCCCCATCTCGCCCGACTCGGGGTACGGCGGCGGCACCGACCGCGTGCAGGCCACGGTGGCCGACGCCGCGGGGAACATCTGGCTGGCCAGCTTCGGGAACAACCGCGTGGTGGCGTTCCCCGGGGGCGACCCGGCCCGCGCGATCTGGTACCCGCGCACCGACGAGGAGACGGCGCCGGGCACGGGCACCTTCGGCATCGCCCCCGCCGAGCCGGGGACGGCGTGGGTCACCTACAGCGGCGGGCTGGGGTGGCCGAAGGCGAACACCGGCGTGCTGGCCAAGTACCGCATCAACGCCGGCCAGACCGCGCTGGAGCAGCTCTTCAGCTGGCCGCTGGGCCAGGTGACCAAGGGGATGGGGATCGATTCGGAGGGGAACGTCTGGGTCGCGTCGGGCGGGAACGACACCGTCTACAAGGTGAGCGCCGACGGCTCGCACGCCGTGGGGTACACGGGCGGCGGGATCAGCGGCCCGTGGAGCGTGGCGGTGGATGGCGACGACAACGTGTGGGTGGCCAACTTCGGCCCCATGGGCGTGGTGCACGACTTCACCTCGGCCAGCGTGACCAAGCTCGCGGGGATCCGTCCGCCGGAGGGGTACCGGACCGGCGACGTCCTCTCGGGCGAGTACGGGTACCCGCTCTGGTCGGCGGGCGAGCAGGTGCTGCTGGCCGACGGCACGCCGCTGTACGGCACGGACGGGCCCCCGTGCTACAACCCGCTGATGCGCATGACCAGCGTGAACATCGACGCGGCCGGCAATCTGTGGGCGGTGAACAACTGGAAACCCAACTTCGCCACCGATTTCGAGACGTACACCGGCAACCCCGGCGGCGACGGCATCGTGATCTTCGTGGGCGTGGCCGCGCCGCCGGGGAAGGCGAGCTGACCCGCTCAGGCCGGCTCCGCACCGGCGGCTGAATCCGCGGCAACAACGACGAAAAGCCTCGCAAACCGCGCGAGGCTTCAACCCCTCGGCGCCCCGGGCCGGCCCCGCCAATGGACAACGGGACGATCGCGTGATCAGCGCCGGTGCAGCACCATCGTTCGCGGGATCACGTCCAGGTAGAAGATGCCGTCGATGCGGTCGGCGCCGGTGACGTTTCCCTCGAAGATGACCATGCCGTCGTATTGGTCGCCGTCGTCGGAGTAGAACACCACGTGGCTGCCGTCGCGCCGGCCGTCCACGTACATGTCCGACCGGCCGCCGCCCCCGGCAAACCCCGCGCGGCCGTACAGGTCGTCGTCGAGGTCGAGATAGAACTCGATCCCGTTGTCGTACCGGCCCGACCAGTAGCCGTCCAGATTGCTCAGCCCCGCCACCGCCAGCACGTCGGAGCATCCGGAGACCGAGGCGAGCAGCATCGCGAAGATCGCGAGCCGCGAGAACAGGGTGCCATGCCGCATGGGGTGGGTGCGCATGAGGGTCCTCTCCCGAATCGTTGGTCGTCCAGCCCGCCCCGGCTTCCGCCCGCCAGATCGTGCTCCGGCGGTATGGAACGCAAGACGGGGCAAGATCCTGACATCGGCCGCCGCGCGGCAGATCATCCTACCGCACCGCCGGAGCACCGTTCCACCCCCGCGCCGTTGCGATCAGCGCCGCGCGCCGTGAACGTACACGCCCGCGCGGCCCTCGACCGTGGCTTGCCCGGCCGCGGGCACCGTCTCCATCCCACCCAGGAGCCCGGCATGAACCGATTCCGCGTCCGCCGCATCCCCGCGACGGGGGCGCTGGCGGCGATCTTCTCCGTCCTCGTCACCACCGGCGACGCGCGCGGGCAGACGGCGTTTCCGGGCGAGCGCTGGCCCACCGCCACGCCGCGGCAGGTGGGGCTGAACCCCGCCGTGCTCGACAGCATCGACGCCGAGATCCGCTCGGGGCGCTACGGGTTCGTGGACCGCTTCCTGGTGATCCGCCGCGGAAAGCTGGCGTACGACCGGCGCTACGCCAACAACTACGACAGCATCTATGGCGACTCGGCGCGGCTGGCCACCACGCTGCGCACGCACGACCGCAGCGGGCCGTACAACTACTTCAACGCGTGGTGGCACCCGTACTACCGGCGCGGCGACCTGCACACGCTGCAGTCGGTGACCAAGACGGTCACCTCCATGGTGATCGGCACCGCGGTCACGCGGGGCGAGTTCCCCTCGCTCGACACGCCGGTGCTCTCGTTGTTCGACAGCGGCACCGTGGCCAACGTGGACGGCCGCAAGCGGCGGATGACCATCCGCCACCTGCTCACCATGACCGCGGGGATCGACTGGGACGAGAACCGCCCCTACGGCGACACCGCCAACACCGCCATCGGCCTGGAGGCCAGCTACGACTGGGTGAAGTACACCATCGACCGGCCGATGATGGAGGAGCCGGGGACGCGCTTCAACTACAACAGCGGCGCCAGCGAGCTGCTGGCGCACGTGTTCCGCCGCGCCACCGGCGTGGACGTGGAGGAGTACGCGGCGCGCCACCTGTTCGGGCCGGTGGGGATCCGCGACTGGCACTGGAAGCGCACCCCCGCCGGCATCCCCGACACCGAGGGCGGGCTGTACCTGGCGTCCGAGGATCTCGCCCGGCTCTGGTACCTGTTCCTGCGCGAGGGGCAGTGGAACGGCCGGCAGGTGGTGAGCCGCGAGTGGGTGCGGCAGTCGGTGGCGCCCGCGGTGGTGGTGGCCAACCGGCCGGGCGGCGCGCGCTACGGGCTCAAGTGGTGGCTTTACGCCAACCCCGCCGACACCACGCGGGTGATGTGGGCCGGCTCCGGCTTCGGCGGCCAGTTCCCCGTCGCCATCCCCGAGGACGACCTGATCGTGGTGATCAACCAGTGGAACATCCTTCCCGGCAAGCCGCAGCTGCCGCTGGGCCGCGTGCTGGCGCGCGTCCAGGCCGGGATGGAGCGAGGGCGCTGAGCCGCTGAGGGGCACGGGATCGACGGCTTCGGCGTTGCGCGCGAAGGCTACACGAGCCTGGTGCCGGGGCCGCGACGGGGGCGAGTCGTTCCGCCCCCGTTCGTGCATTCGGCCAGCGTTCTCTCAGGGCTCCCGCCTTGGACCGTAATAACTGATACGTTATTCCGTAGCAGAACTATTGTTTTCTGTTCCGCCTCACATCAGATTGCCTGTATCGCGACCGCATCTGACGAAACGGCGCGTCACGGCGCCGGAAGGCGCGCTCCCTTTCATTCTCCTCTTTTTCACCCAGGAAAGCGATCATGAGCACATCGGTACCCAGGGTCAACGCATGGATCTACCTACTGGAAGACGATCCGGCGAACACCAGCTACAAGACGCCCGGAAGCAGCTACCAGAACGCGGTCGAGCACGGCGTCTACGCGTACACCGACATGCTGGGCATCTGCTGGGTGAACCCCATTCTCACCAGTGACACCACCGTCCCCAAGGGTGACGGCAAAACGTACACGGTGCAGCTCGAGTCCGGCTCCCACCCTCACCCCGGCGGCTTCAGCAACCAGCAGTACATGGGCTGGCTGATGGAGGACGCGCGCAAAGCCAACCCCAACATCAAGCTGGTGGTAACGCTGGGCTACGCCCACGACGAGATCACCCAGATCTTCAAGGGCGACAAGAGCCAGTGGCCGCAGCAGGCCACCGCCTTCGCCAACAACCTGGTGGCGTACCTGGAGCACTATGGGCTGGACGGGTTCGACGTGGACTGGGAAGGGGAGTTCGCATACGAAACGACGGCTGACCAGTTCAGACTCCTGTTCACCGCGATCCGCGCCGCCTTTACGAAGAGCGGGAAGCAGTACTATCTCACCCTCTCGCCCGCCGACGTTGGCAACCTGGACGGGCAGACGGTGAACGACGCGTTCGACTTCGTGAACCTGCAGCTCTACTCCGGCTACACCTGCGCGCAGGGCTTCCTCGACAAGGGCGTGCACGCCGGCAAGCTCGCGTACGGCGCCAAGTTCGAGGCAGTCAGCGCCGACGGCCCGCCCTACCAGACCGCGCAGCAGGCGGTGGCGTTCTACGCCCCGAATTGCAACGACAGCCAGAGCTACGGCATCTTCACCAACTGGCGCCTGAACTCGGGCAACTTCCAGTACGAGCAGGCGCAGCAGATGATCCTGTACCAGCTGGTGCACGGGATCCCGGGAACCACGTTCGACGACACGAACATCGTGGGCGCGGCCGGCAACCCGCCGATCAGCCAGCTGGTGGTGTGCGCGGGCGACGTGCTGGACTCGATCCAGGCCACCAACACGGGGTCGTTCCAGACGAACGCCGTGACGTACACGCTGCTGCAGCACGGCGGCAACGGGGGCGGCGTCAACACGGTGAACGTGGCCGAGGGCGACGCGATCGTGGAGGCCTCGGGGTACACCGGCGTGTGGTTCGGATGGAACTGCGTGCTGCAGATCACCCTCACCACGCGCAACGGCGCCGTCTTCGGGCCGTTCGGAACGATGGCCTACGCATCCTCCAGGACGCCGTTCACCTACACGGCGCCCCAGGGGCAGTCGATCGTCGCGTTCAGCGGCAGCACGGTGAACGTGCCGCTGGCTGGCGGCGGCAACACCAACATCTTCGCCAGCCTGAACGTGAGCTACGGCTGACCGGAGCCACGCTCCCACCGCCGGCGCGCGGGGCCGGTGCCGCACCGGCCTCTTCTTTCCTCCGCCCTGCCCTACCATCGGAGTCACCATGGCATCCATCACACTGGCCGGAACCTACGTCAGCCAGGGCAACGCCAACGGCCGCACGCTGAATACCGCCGTCGCGAACACGGTACTGAAGACCGACGGCCTGGTGGGATGCGTGGCCGTTTGCGGGTATAGCGGGAACACCGCTTTCATGATCCACAGCGACAGTACGGGGGCCGGGGGCATCGGGAAGACCGACCTGATCACCGGCATCCGGCACCTGGTCCCCGCGATCAGCGACGGCCAGGGGTTCACGATCAGCCTGTTCGGCGGCTCCGTCCCCGGAACGCGGACGTATCTCCAGGGAGCGGAGAAGCTGCCCCGGGCCACCTTCGTGAATGGCGGCGAAAGCGACAGCGCCTACCTCACCTGGAACGGCATCGCGGCCGCGCTGAAGAGCGGGCTGAAAGGTCCGCTGGGCGTGGGTGAAGGCGAAACGCTCACCATCACCTGACCGGATGCGCGTCCTCACCCTGCACATGGCCGATCCCGGGTGGGCCGCGGTGCAGACGGTCTCCATCGGCCGCGCTCCGGCGGGCGGCGGCACACCGGAGCTGTACCTGCTGGTCGAGCGCGATGACGGCGAGCGCATCCGCGTGGATCTGTGGACGGATCGATCGGCCGAGTTGTACCACCGCACCGAGGCGGTGGCGTGGGCCGGATGGGTGGTGATCGGGCTCGGTTACGCCGTCTATCTGCTGGATCCCGGATCGCGCGACGTCCGCACCATCCGCCTCCCGCTGTACTTCGACCGCTTCGTGGAAGGGGATGACTGGCTCCTGGCCGTCTCCGGCGCCGGAATCACGCGGCTGAACCGGCGCGGCGAGGTGGATTGGGAGAACGCCGGCGTCGCCGTCGATGGCGTGACCATCGAGGACGTGCGCGACGGCGTGATCACCGGTGACGCGGAATGGGATCCGCCCGGCGGCTGGCGCCCGTTCCGCGTGGACCTGGCAACCGGCCGGTCGCTTCCGCCTGGACCGTGAGCGGCGCACCCGGTGACGGTTTCTCGGGATGCATCGGAGCAAGGCGGGGACTGTCTTTTCAACACAGAGGGACCAGAGGACCAGGGGGACCAGAGAGGAACTGGGGCGCACGATCGCCTTGTCGCGCGCGCCGCGTTCGGCGTAGGTTGCCGCTCACCTCCAGTGACCCCTCCCGGATCAACCAGACGATGCACGTGAAGCTGCGACGGCTCATCTCCAGCGCCCTGACGGTGCTGGCGATTTTCGGTGTAATCTCGTCCGCGCACGCGCAGCAGCAGGGGCGCGGGCGGTGGACGGTGGAGCGGGCGGCGGCGTGGGAGCGGGAGGCCGGGTGGCTGGCGGGGAGCAACTACGCGCCCGCGTCGGCCATCAACCAGCTGGAGATGTGGCAGGCCGAGACGTGGGACCCGCAGACCATCGCCCGCGAGCTGGGGTGGGCGCAGGGGCTGGGCTTCAACACCATGCGCGTGTTCCTGCACGACCTGGCGTACCGGCAGGACCCGGCGGGCTTCCTCGACCGCGTGGACCAGTTCCTCGCCATCGCCAGCCGGCACGGCATCAAGCCCATGCTGGTGCTGTTCGACGCCGTGTGGGACCCGTTCCCGCACACCGGGCGGCAGCGCGCGCCGGTGCCGGGGCTGCACAACTCCGGCTGGGTGCAGGCGCCCGGCGTGGAGATCCTGCGCGACAGCGCCACCTGGAACGCACAGCTCAAGCCGTACGTGCAGGGGGTGATCGGCCGCTTCGGCCGCGACCCGCGCGTGCTGGCGTGGGACCTGTTCAACGAGCCCGACAACACCAACGGGGGGAGCTACGGCCAGTTCGAGCCCGCCAACAAGGTGGAGATGGCCACGGCGCTGCTGCGGCGCACCTTCGGCTGGGCGCGCGAGATGGGCCCGGTGCAGCCGCTGACCGCCGCGCCCTGGCACGGCGACTGGGTGGAGCCGGCGAAGATGGACCCCATCACCCGGTTGATGCTGGACGAATCCGACATCATCACCTTCCACAGCTACGAGCCGCTGGCCACGCTGCAGCGCCAGATTCCCCCGCTCAAGGCGCTGGGGCGCCCGGTGATCTGCACCGAGTACATGGCCCGCCCGCGCGGCAGCACCTTCGAAAGCGTTCTCCCCTTCTTCAGGCAGCAGAACGTGGGCGCCATCAACTGGGGCTTCGTGGCCGGGAAGTCGCAGACCATCTACCCGTGGGACAGCTGGGAGAAGAAGTACGCGGGCGAGCCCCCCGTCTGGTTCCACGACATCTTCCGCGCCGACGGCACGCCGTACCGGCCGGGTGAGGTGGAGCTGATCCGCTCGCTCACTCGCCGCTGACCCGCCCACCCGATGCCGCCGCACGAGACGTTCACGATCCCATCCGCCGCGCTCGCCGAGACGCGGCGGATCAACGTGTTTACCCCGCCGATGTACGATCCGGCGGGCGACGCGCGCCTTGGCGTGCTGTACATGCCCGATGGCGGCGTGGAGGAAGATTTCCCGCACATCATCGCCGCGGCCGACGAGGCGATCCGCGCGGGGGAGATGCGGCCGGTGCTGGTGGTGGGGATCGAAAACACCGAGCGCCGCCGCGACATGACCGGTCCCACGGAGGTCGATTCGGACCGCGCGATCGCCCCGCGCGTGGGCGGCTCCGCCGCGTTCCGCCGCTTCATCGCCGATGAGCTGATGCCCGAGGTGCGCCAGCGCTACCGCGTGACGGATGAGAGGGCGATCATCGGTGAGTCGCTGGCGGGGCTGTTCATCGTGGAGACCTTCCTGCTGCGGCCGGAGCTCTTCCACACGTACATCGCGCTGGACCCCAGCCTGTGGTGGAACGCGGAGGCGCTGGTGCGGAGCGCGACCGATCGCCTCCGCGTGCGCCCGGAACTCGATGCGTCCCTCTACCTCTCCTCGGCGGACGAGCCCGACATCGTGGCCGCGGCGGAGCGGCTGGCGGACGGATTGCGCGCGCACGCACCGGCCGGCCTGCGCTGGGAGTACCGCCCGCGCCCCTACCTGACGCACGCCACCATCTACCGCGCCGAAGCGCCGCGCCTGCTGCGCGAGTGGCTCCCGCCGCGCGGCGAGCACGGCTGCTGAAGCGACCCATCCGCACGCGGCGCTGTTGGCGCGGCAGGTAGACGGCGATACTCTATAGCGGAGTCCTCGATTCTTCCTTCGGCCAGGGACACACGGATGAAACGGATCGCGGCAGGGTTGCTGGTGTGGCTCACCGCCTGCGGCCCGCGCCACGGCAACGGCAACGGCGGACCCGCACCCGAGCAGGTCACGCTGTGCGTGCAGAACGAGACGGTGGCGTACGGCAACATCGTGGCGCGCGCCGGCGGCGTGCGCTTCGACGTGATGCCGGGCGAGCAGGTGTGCAAGCGGGTGCCGGGGCTGGGCCCCATGATCGCGCTGAGCGCCGTCACCACGGCGGGCAACTTGAACGGACCCCTGTCGTACGCCACGCAGCTGCAGGTGAGCGCGGGCGGCTGCTGGACGTGGCGGCTTACCGATTCGCCCGCCTCGGCGCACGACGTGACCCCCTGCCCCGCGTCTGCCAACGGCACTCCCGCCACCAACCCGTGACGGGCTGACGGACGGACGGCCCGCTTTACCCTCCGGCCCCCATCCCGGCCGGAAGCGAGATCTGCGCGAAAAAAAATGCGGGCGCGAAATGGAGCGGGCGATTATTTTCGCTGGTTTCGGTGCAGTCGCTTCAGCGGTTCCCTTCCCCAATTTCCCGTCACACCCACCTGTTTCGAGGAAATGCCTATGCTCGTCGATTCACCCACCACGCCCGCGCTCGCCCGCCACACGGTCCGCCAATCGATCCTGGAGCCCGAGCAGACGTTCACGCTCTTCCCCGGCCGGCTGGTGGTGGAAGCCGAAGGGCGCCCCCCGGCGGCGTACGACCTGGCCAGCGTTGAGCGCGTGCACCTGACCTACGACCGCAGCAAGCAGCGCGAGTACTACCACTGCCGCATCACCGCGGGGGGAAGGCAGGTCAAGCTCCGGCACGTGCACTTTGCCGGGCCGCTGAACTTCGAGGACCGCCGCGCCACCTACACGCCGTTCGTGCTGCAGCTGCTCCAGCAGCTGGAGGGCAATCCCAACGTCCGGCTCACGTCGGGGGCGTGGATCAGCTTCATCGGTCTGCTGGTGCTCCTTCCCTTCATCCTCGGCCTCATCTACTTCGCCGCGTCCATCGGGCGATGGGGGTATGCCGCCGCGGCGGGGGTGCTGCTGCTGGTGCTCCTCACCTCCATCGGGCGCATCCGCCCGCGCAACTTCACGGCTGGGCAGCCCCCGCGCGGGCTTCTTCCCGTTTGACGCGACACGCGCATCTCACTCGTCCACCCACCTGAACTCCGCTGAGATGAGCTCCATCACCATCACCTGCCCCGGGTGCGCGCGAAGCGTGCGCACCGAGGGGCCGTCATGCCCCGAGTGCGGCACCAACGTGGCCGCGCAGCTGATCCAGGCGCACGCCGACGCCATCCGCCAGACCGCCGAGCAGTGGAACCGCCGTCCCCGCCACGGCGGGACCACCGTGAACGGCTGGGGCACCACGCTGCTCGACTACCAGCCGCGCGGCGACGGCACCTGGAACGCCACGCGGTGGTTCACCCTCGCCTACATCCCCCTGGTGCCGCTCAAGGGCGTGCGCCTGCGCCCGGTGCGGCGCGAGGGGCACAACGCGCGGCAGACACTTGTCTACGACGTGCTGGAAGAGGCCAGGCCGCCGATCGGCAGCGTGTTTCGCGTGATTGGCCTGCTGCTGGCCGGCGCCGCGCCGCCGCTCCTCTTCTTCTTCTGGGGGAGCATGGTGAAGCGGCTGTTCGGCACCGGGCCGCTGGCCTTCTTCGTGGGCCTGGCACTGATCGCCTGGGCCGGCTTCATCCTGATGCGCATCCACAACGAGCACCGCGCCTTCCGCGGGCTCAAGGACTAGCCGCCCCGTCCATGCCGCCGGCTCGGCACCGGCTCAGCACCGGCGGCTGAAGCCGCAGCAACAACAACGAAAAGCCTCGCAAACCGCGCGAGGCTCCAACAGCTCGAAAAGAGTCGCCCGGACGGACGGAGGCTAGCTTGCTTCCTGCGGTTTGACCCGCGCCTCCGCCCGCCCGGGCGAATATTTGCACCAACACCTCACCTGCGCCCTACCCTACGGGTCCGTTCGCCAACCGGCCCGTACCTCCGTACCTCCGTACCTCCGTACCTCCTTACGGTGCGGACCGGCTCAGGCGCACGTCGTTCGCCAGCGTCTGGTACGCCCAGTCGAAGATCATCAGGTCGTGCCCGGCGCCGTCGCTGCCCAGGATGCTGGCGCGCAGCACGCCGTAGTGCGGCTGGCCGTCGCTCCCCGTCACGCGGAAGATGTAGCTGAACTCGGGGTTCACGGGCACCGCCGCCGTGCTGTAGCCCGCGGCGGGCGCGCGGGTGGCGGCGCGGCAGCCCGCGTCGGCGCCGGGGCCGCAGGCCAGCGCGGTGGTGCGCCCGCTGAACTCCACCACGCCCGTCCCGTTCAGCGGCACGATCTTCCACCCGCCCCCGTCACGCTCCAGCCGCCACTGCGCGTTGGTGGCCGTGCCCGCCACGATCGGGTTGGCGTCCTCGTCGGCCTGGAAGCGGAAGCCGCTCTGCGCCGCGTTGGTCTGGAAGGTGTACACCAGCTCGCCGCTCACGTCGGGGCGCGGCGCCACGGTGATCTCGGCCGAGAGCGCGCTCACGTGCTCCAGCGTGTCCACCGCGGCGATGCGGTAGCCGTACACGTGGCCGTTGGTGGCGCGCAGATCCACGTAGCCGGGGCTGTCGGTCTCGCCCATGGCGTACAGGTAGCTCTGGTTGTCGATGCGCGTGAGGTACACCTGGTACTTCCACAGGCTCTGCGCGTTGCCGCCGCTGTGCCAGCGCACGAACGCGGCGTTGTCGAGCGCCACGGCGCTGTCGGCTACCGGCGTGGCGGGAACGCCGGCCGCCGGCACCAGCACCGTCTCGCGGAAGTCGGTGGGCGCTTCCTCGTTGGTGCCTTCGTTGGTGGTGGCCACGTAGTACTCGTACGTGTTGCCGGCCGTTACGTTGCGGTCGCGGTACACGCACCCGTTCACCGTGCAGCTGGTGACGGTGGCAATCAGGAAGAAGGAGCCGCCCGCCCGGCGCCCGTACACGCGGAAGGGCTCCTGGCTCCAGCTCACCGGCGGGTCCCAGCTCAGGTCCACGGCGGCGTAGCCGCTGGGCTGCCCGGCGCTAGTGAAGCCGTCCAGCACCCAGCGCGCGGTGGCCGTCAGGTTCTCGGGCGGGTCGGGGCGGTTGCCGCCCACGAACACGTGGTTGTCGTTGCACGCCGCCAGCAGCGCCACGGCGGCGAACAGGGAAAGGAGTCGGGTGGTTCGCATGGGGGCCATCTGCCGAAAGAGGTGCGGAGATCCGCGTGTGTCTGGCAGATGGAAAGGCAACGGCTGTTCCCGGCTCGCGCGGATGCCTTCGGCACGATCTAAGTCACTGCCATCCAATGAGATGATTATGATCGGCCTGATCCACCGCCCACGCATCCTCGTCCCCCGCATGGGTTGATCGGGTGTCGCTCGCGTGGGACAACGCCGCGGCGCGGTACGGATGTCAGGCGCGCCCCCCCGGCGGAACAGCGGCAGGGCTGACGTTCTTTTTGTGAACACGGAGCAGCGGAGGGAAGCGGAGTCGGACGGAGAACTGCACCCAGCTCCGTTTGACTCCGCTCTCTCCGCTGCTCCGTGTTCACCGCCGTTGCCGTTCCGACGAATGCGAATGCCCCGGCCCGACAAATCGGACCGGGGCGCTTCGGATTCTTCCGGCCGGGACGAGCTCAGCCGGCCTTGTACCTGTAGATCCGCCCGGTGGGGCGCTCCTCGAATCCGTCCGGGAACAGCCCCTTCGCCAGCAGCGCGTGCAGCACCATCGTCATCGCCCGATCGTGATGGACGGACCAGCCCTGCCACGTGAGCTCGCCGGGCACGAACAGCTCGAACTCCGTGGTCCCCGCCGGGATCGCGGCCACGCGTCGGACCAGCGCCTCGACCGAAGCGGCGGCGGGCTCGTCGCGATCCACGCTCGTGCTCACCCGACGACGAGGTTGATCAGGCGGTCGGGGACGAAGATCGTCTTGCGCACCTGCTTGCCGTCGATGAACCGCTGCACGTGCTCGTCGGCCAGCGCGGCGTCGCGGGCCGCCTCTTCGGTGATGCCGCGGGACATGGGCATGCGGGCGCGCACCTTCCCGTTCACCTGCACCACGAACTCCACCGTGTCGGCCACCGTCTTGGCCGCGTCGTACTCGGGCCAGCGCGCGGTGCGGAAGATGGAGTCGGCGTTGCCCAGCCGCGCCCACAGCTCCTCGGCCACGTGAGGCGCGAACGGGGCGATCAGCCGCACCAGCGGCTCCACCGCCGCGCGCTCGGGGGCGCGCCCGCCGGCGCGGACGGCGTTCAGGTACTCCATCATCGCCGCGATGGCCGTGTTGAAGGAGAGCGCCTCGCAGTCTTCCGTCACCTTCTTGATGGTGGCGTGCAGCTTCTGCTCCACCTCCGCGTCCATCGCCCGGTCCTCGGCCGAGAGGACGGTGTCCCACAGGCGGTTGATGAAGTTGTACGGCCCGCTGATCCCCGCCTCGCGGAAGTCGCCGCCTTCCTGGTATGGCCCCAGGAACATCAGGTAGGTGCGGAAGGTGTCGGCGCCCCAGTGCGAGATGTAGTCGTCGGGGACGATCACGTTCCCCTTGGACTTGGACATCTTCCCGCCATCCTTCACGATCAGCCCGTGCGCGCGGAAGCGGGTGAACGGCTCCTCGAAGTCGATCAGCCCGAAGTCCTTCAGCGCCATGGTGATGAATCGCGCGTACAGCAGGTGCAGCACCGCGTGCTCGTTCCCGCCGATGTAGCTGTTCACCGGCAGCCAGTGCTTCGTGATCGCCGGGTCGAACGGCACGTCGTCCCTCTTCGCCGACGGATAGCGCAGGAAGTACCAGGCGCTGTCGAGGAACGTGTCGCTCACGTCGGTCTCGCGGCGCGCCTTGCCGCCGCACGTGGGGCACGTGGTGATGTACCACTCCTCGTGCCGCGCCAGCGGGCTGATGCCGCTGGCGTCGGGCTTGTAGTCCGCGATCTGCGGCAGCAGCACCGGCAGCTGGTCCTCGGGCACGGGGACGGTGCCGCACTCGTCGCAGTACAGGATGGGGATCGGCGGGCCCCAGTAGCGCTGGCGGCTGATGGTCCAGTCGTGCAGGCGATAGTTCACGCGCGCCTCGGCCAGCCCCTTCTCCGCCAGCCACGCGGTGACGGCGCGCTTCGACTCCTCGACGTCCATCCCATCGAACGGCCCGCTGTTCACCAGCTTCCCCGGCCCGGTGTACGCCTCGCTCAGCGGCGTGGACGCATCGTCCCCCTCACCGGCGACCACGCGGACGATGGGCAGGCCGAACTGGGTGGCGAACTCGAAGTCGCGCTCGTCGTGCCCGGGCACGGCCATGATGGCGCCGGTGCCGTACTCCATCAGCACGTAGTCGGCGATCCAGACGGGGATCTCCTGGCCCGTGGCCGGGTTGACGGCGCGGGCGCCGGTGTCGACGCCGGTCTTGGTCTTGTCCGTCTTCTTGCGGCTGACCAGGTCCTGCGCGCTGGCCTGCCGGCGGTACGCGTCCACGGCCTCACGCCGCTCATCCGTGGTGATGCGCTCCACCAGCGGATGCTCGGGCGCCAGCACCATGTACGTGGCGCCAAACACGGTGTCCGGCCGCGTGGTGAACACGCGGATCACCGGCTTCTCGGGCTGGATCTCGGCCGGGGCGTGGCGATCGTCCGCCACCTTCGGGCGGGCGATGGGGAACTCGAGCTCGGCGCCTTCGCTCTTGCCGATCCAGTTCTCCTGTGCCTTGCGCGTGGTGTCGCTCCAGTCGATGTGCTTCAGGTTCTCCAGCAGCCGACCGGCGTAGTTCGTGATCTTGAAGAACCACTGCGACAGGTAGCGCATCTCCACCGGCGTGTCGCAGCGCTCGCACAGGCCGCCCACCACCTGCTCGTTGGCCAGCACGGTCTGGCAGCTGGGGCACCAGTTGACCGGCGCCTCCTTCTTCTCGGCCAGACCGTTCTTGTACAGCTGCAGGAAGATCCACTGCGTCCACCGGTAGTACGACGGGTCGGTGGTCGCGACGCCGCGCCGGGGGTCGTGGCCCAGCCCGAGCGCCCGCAGCTGGCGGCGCATGTTGTCGATGTTCGCCTC
>DASSJS010000314.1:0-2941 GCA_035691085.1 Longimicrobium sp. | reverse complement strand
GATTTCCCCTGATGACGCAGTGAGCGAAGCCTGCAAGCGCAGACGATGGGGCGAACGACGAAAGCGGGTGTTCCTGAAAAAATTAAAAATTTCGATACTCAGCGCATTCCGAGCCTGCAGCCACTCGTCGGTGAGCTCCGGTGCGATCACGTTGCAACTAAATCGACGAAGAACCGAAGTTCGGCAACCTGCTCGAACTTCTTCCGGATGAGAAGGAATCGGATCGGCCCGCGGCCTGACCGGCGGTCCGGCATGTCTCCACGGATTACGAACGCCCCGCCGAACCGAAGCGCCCCTGCGGGGTAGACATCGGGCTTGCCACCCGTTCTTTGCAGAGAAGCACCCGGTTTCCAGGCCCATGAAGAAAGCCTACATCGAGACGTACGGCTGCCAGATGAACATCAGCGACAGCGAGCTGATGGCCGGCATCCTGGCGGAGCAGGGGTACGTATCGACCGACACGCCCGACGACGCCGACGTGATCCTGGTGAACACCTGCGCCATCCGCGACCACGCGGAGCAGCGGGTGATCGGCCGCGTGGGCCAGCTTCAGCAGGTGCGCGAGACCCGCCCCGAGGTGGTGATCGGCGTGACCGGGTGCATGGCGCAGCGGCTGGGCGAATCGCTCTTCCGCAAGGACGGCGGCGTGGACCTGGTGATGGGCCCCGACGCCTACCGCCAGCTCCCGCAGAAGCTGGCCGAGCTGCGCCCCGCCGCAGCCCCGAAGCGCTCTCTGCCGCTGGCCGGCAGCGGGCCGCGCGGGCTGACCGTGCTGGGCTTCGATCCGTTCGAGAACTACGAGGGTGTCACCGCGCGCCGCATCTCGTCCGTCTCGGCGTGGGTGCCCATCCAGCGCGGGTGCAACTACCGCTGCACCTACTGCATCGTCCCCTACGTGCGCGGCGACGAGAAGAACCGCGACCCGCAGGCGATCCTCGCGGAAGTCCGGCAGCTGGCGGACGAGGGCGTGCCCGAGGTGACGCTGCTGGGGCAAACGGTGAACAGCTACGAGCACGGCGACTGGAACTTCCCCCGCCTGCTGCGCGAGGTGGCGCGGGTGGACGGCATCCGCCGCGTGCGCTTCACCAGCCCGCACCCCAACGGCTTCACCCGCGAACTGGTGGAGGTGATGGCGACGGAGCCCGCCGTCTGCAAGCAGCTGCACCTTCCCGTGCAGGCCGGGCACGACCGCACGCTCAAGCGCATGCTGCGCCGCTACACCGTGGCCGAGTACCTGGAAAAGATCGAGTGGGTGCGCCAGGCCATGCCCGGCATCGCGCTCTCGACCGACGTGATCGTGGCCTTCCCCGGCGAGACCGAGGAGGAGTACCAGGCCACGCTGGAGCTGATGCGCACCGTTCGCTACGACGACGCGTTCCTGTACCGCTACAGCGAGCGCGACGGGACGCCGGCGACTCGCCTCCCGCGCGACCAGTTCGTCCCCGACACGGTCGGCCAGGCGCGGCTGCAGCAGCTGATCGACGTGCACCGGCAGATCCAGGCCCAGATCTACCAGGCCGAGGTGGGGAACGTCGTCGAGGTGCTGGTGGAGAAGGAAGGCCGGCGCGGCGGCGTGCAGGGGCGCACCGAGGGCAACAAGGTGGTGAACTTCAGCGCCCCCGCGTCGCTGGTCGGCTCCTTTGCCGAGGTGCGGCTGGCCTCCACCACCGGCGCCACCTTCGCCGGTGAGCTGGTGGGCGCGCCCGAGCCGGAGCTGGCCGGGGCCGCTGCGTGACCCGCCGCGGCTGGATTGCGCTGATCGCCGCCGCCGTCCTGGTGGCGGCGTTCGCGTATCAGAACCGGCTGGAGCGGGCCGCGCTCGGCATCGGGCCGCTGCACTTCCATGCCGCCTCGCTCGTGGTGATCATTCTCGCCGCCTTTCTGCTGGGGATGGGCGCGATGTTCCTCCTCTCCCTTCCCGTGGACCGCCGCACCCGCGACCTGCTGCGCGCCCACGGCCTGCTCCACGCCGCACCGCCTTCCCGCACGCAGGTTCCCGCCGAGCGCCCGAGCCCGGCCCACACGCAGACGGACCCGCCGCACGCGAACTCCTGATTCAGTGCGCTGGGGTGCCGGTCCGCGGGGCCCGTACCAGGGCCGGCACCGTATGTATGAACACGGAGGGCACGGAGAACCACGGAGGCACGGTTCAACCGCAGTTCCTCCGTGGCCTCCGTGTACCTCCGTGCCCTCCGTGTTCACATCAAGAAGACGTCGGCCACGACATGGCCCGATGACGCGGAATCGGCTGGAGCGCCCGCGCTCAGGTCGCGTCACCCCCGCCGGCCACCCAGGGGGACATCTCCCCACGAAAACACCCGTTCGCCCGGAAAGGGTGTACCCGCCCGTCCGGAGCCGCTGGTTACTTGCGGCGGAACACCCGGAAATGGCCGGAATTCACGTTGATCCCACCCGGAGCCGCTTTACCTTGCAGTCCACGAGTGCCGGATTCCGACAGGAAACACGGGCTCTTGGCGCATCGCCGTCCCCCCCGGCACTGCCGCCGGGCAAGGGCTCATCCGGCGGGTCGCGCGCCTCACCCCCACCGCTCCGCGCAAGGAGAAGGAGGATGGCATGCAAAAGGTGAAGCTGGACCTCGACACCATCCAGGTGGAAAGCTTCGTGGCGAACACCGGCGGCGGAGCGCGCGGGACGGTGCGCGGCCACCTGTGCGCCTGCTGCTGCTGCAACCCGTGCATCTGCACGTGTTGCGACACCTGCCAGGCCACGTGCGCCGCCAGCTGCCAGACGTGCCCCGACAGCTGCTGGGGCACCTGCGTGGATCCCACCTGCGCGGGCCGCTCGTGCGACATCTGCGTGACGGACTACTGCGTCACGTACGACGTGCAGCTGGCGGGCGACGCCGTGCAGCGGGCGATCTGCTACTGAGCCGACCTCCGACGCGCCGGCAGCGCGGCACACACAGGCGGCGGGCCCGGAA
>DASSJS010000313.1:0-12152 GCA_035691085.1 Longimicrobium sp. | reverse complement strand
TCCCTTTTGTCCGCTGTTCCCTGTTCCCTGTTCCCTGTTCCCTGTTCCCTGTTCCCTGTTCCCTGTTCCCTGTTCCCTGTTCCCTGTTCCCTGTTCCCTGTTCCCTGTTCCCTGTTCCCTGTTCCCTGGCTCCCTCAGTCGTCGTCGTCATCCCCACCGCCCCCGCCGCCCGTTCCCGGGGCGGCGCCGAGCGTCAGGAGGCCCGCGGCGGCGTCATACGTCACGGTTACCGAGGCCAGGTTGCCGGTGCGCTGGCCGCCGGTCCAGACCCCCCCGGCGTTGAAGGTGGCGCCGTGCGAGGGGCAGCTGAACCCCGCGGCGCGCAGGTTGAGGGTGGCGCCTTGGTGGGGGCAGACCATCGAGAAGGCGGCGAACGTGGCCTGCGTCGCGCGGACCACGGCGACCGGCCCGCTCCCCGTGTTCACCCGCACCATCCCGCCCACCGTCTGCAGCGCCGGGTAGTCGGCCAGGCGGACGGTGGTCGAACCGCCCTGCGTTCCGCCCGCGGCCGGCCCCACCGGCCCGATCTGCCCGTCGCCGCAGCCGGCCAGCAGTGCGGAAACCGCCAGCAGCGTGCTCTGCCCCACGAACGCGCGGCGGCTGAGGCACGCCTGGCACGCGCCCGGAATCGTCTCGCCCATCGCTCTTCCCTCCCTGGCTCTTCGCGGATGATCGTGCGCGTTCACACGGCGACCGACGCGGCGTTCCATCCGGCGGGGTCGCGGTCCTGCCGGTGCAGCGTGTCGAGGCTCACCACCACGGTGGCGCCCTCGCGGCGCACGGGGTGGCGGTCCATCCCGCGCGTGGCCCGGCCCGAGATGAAGGCGCCCTCGGGGGTGTAGCGCGAGTGGTGCTTGGGGCACTGGAAGCGGTGCTCGCCCTCCTGCCAGCGCAGCATCGTCCGCTGGTGCGGGCAGCTGAGCGCGAACGCGTACACGCGCCCCGCCCACCGCGCGATGATCACCTCGCGCTCGCGGTCGATGGTGGCGCCGTCGGCGGCGGGGATCGGGTAGGTGGCCTCGCCGGCGCGCGCCGCCAGCGCCCGCACCGGCCGCGGCGCCATCGGCTGCGCGCCCGCGCCCCGCGCGCCCAGCGACACCATCAGCGCCGCGGCGATCGCCGCCGCGTCGCGCAGGAACTCGCGCCGGCCGCCGCACCCGGCGCAAAGGGCGTCCAGCCCGTCGATCGCATCTTCGTCCCGCATCGTCATCATTCTCCAGTCCGGTGGATGGGTGTCACGCCGCCGCGGTCAGCAGCGTGCCCAGGAACAGCACCACGAACCACAGCCCGCCGCTGCGCAGCGAGGCGGCCCGCAGCATCTTCCAGCTCTCCGCGTGATCCGCGGCGCCGTCGCCCGCCTCGACTATTTCGCCCGCCTCGTCCGACTCGGCCGCGGCGCCCATGGCGGTGGCCAGGCGCCCGCCCGCGCGCTGCAGGGCGCGGCCGTTCAGCAGCAGCAGGATGAACCCGGCCATCTTCACCCAGAACAGCGGGGAGGGAAACAGCGCCTCGATGTCGGCGGCCAGCATCAGCAGCCCGCTGAACACCACCACGGCCAGGCCGGCCACCACCGGGCGGTGGATGGAAGCCAGCTCGCGAACCCAGGCGCGGCGCTCGGCGTCGGGCCGGCCGCACATGCGCAGGGTGGCGCGGTCGGCGGCCAGCGCGAAGCCGCCGGCGGCCATCAGCCCGCCCACGTGCAGGAACGCCACCGACGCCTTCACCACCGTGCTGTCGGCGTACAGGTCGGCCCAGGGCCGGGCCGCCCACACGGCGGCCTGCAGCAGCGTCATCATCGCCCGTTCCCTCAGTTGCGCCCGAAGATGGGGAGCATGATGGCGTAGCTCAGCAGCGACACCCCCATCGAGCCGATCGCCACCGTGCGGTGCAGGTCGCGCGCGCCCGCGTCGTTCTCGGCGCGGTTGGCCAGCAGCCCGGTGGCGGTGAAGCCCGCGTCGGCGGCCAGCATCAGCACGCCGTGCAGGGTGCGGCGGGTGCGCCCCTCGGGGTCGTGCCGCGCCTCGATCAGGTTCCATCCCCCGGTCACGGTGTTGACGGTGAAGAGCGCGGCCACGCCCGCGGCCAGCGCCCCGTGGGAGCTGCGGGCCCACCCCGGCGCGGAGCTCCCCTTGCGCATCAGCTGGTCGCCGGCCGCGTACTGCGCCGCGAACAGCGGGATCATGGCGTAGCTGGCGATGCGGTGGATGGCCAGCCGCGTGCCGTACGCGTCGGAGTATTCGAAGGCGCGCGGCTGCCCCGTGTCGGCCCGCGCCACGGGCGCCACGGGGACAACCGCGGGCGAGGGATCGATCGCGGCGCTGGAAGGCCCGTCCGCCACCAGCGGCGGCGTGGCGAAGCGGACGTCGTCCCACCAGCGGGTGGCGGCGGCCGGCCCGGCAACGGCGGCCGGCGGTTCCGGACCGGTTCGCGGCACCGCGCCGGTGTCGGCGGCGAGCAGCGCCAGGACCATGCTGCATGCGGTCAGGCAGACCATTCGTGTCCCTCTGAGTGGAGGCTCGACAAGGCTTGTCCGCCGTCCCTACAAGGCAACCGCCGCGCCGGGCGTTAAAATCTATGTAAGTGATTGATACGGTTTATTTTACACGATCCGATGACGCGTGCGCCCGGTCCCTGCCAACGCGCAATCGTCTGCACGGCGTGCAAGGGGCCGCACGGTCGCGTGCGTGCGACCATCGGGAATGAAAGTGGTCGAATGAGGTCCAGATTGTTGGAGCCTCGCGCAGTTTGCGAGGCTTCTCGTAGTTGTTGCCGCCGCTTCAGCCGCCGGTCAGGGCCCCCCGCGCCAGACTCTTCCTCAGGCAGGATCGATAGCCGCGGCTGAGCGTGCCCCTGTGGTCCGCGTCAAACCCGTCAGTTGAAGCCTCACGGACCGCGGGCCGGTCTGGGCGCGGCTCGTGTGCGCCCGCGGAATTTCTTGCGGGATGCGTAACACTCGGCGGATTGCAATTCCCTCCCCGGCGGCGGAGTGAAGCAGCATCCTTCATAACTTGTTTTTAAGCAACGGCTTGGAAGTTCAAGCTTGCGTGTGGTGCAAATGCTGCAATATCTTGGACAGATTCCCTACGCACATGTCAGGTATATTCCCTGCAGCTGTTGGCTTGTGGGGAATTTTACTGACGTAAAAATCCCCACAGGAGATTTTCCGTGGAAAGGAACACCACATGACTGCTGGCATGCCGCGCCGCGCGCCCTGGCTGCTGTCCGTTGTCGTCCCCTGCGTGGCCGCGTCGTGCGGCGGAGCGGACGCCACCGCGCCCGTCACGGGTGGAGAGCCGCTGCTCTCGCGGGTGGAGGTGAGGGGGGCGCCGGGCGCCGGCGTGTCGGTGTCGCCCGCGGGGGTCACGCTGGTGCCGGGCGCCACCGTGCAGCTGCAGGCGGTGGACGCGGGCGGCCACGTGGTGAGCGCGTCGTGGAGCAGCGCCGACGCGGCGGTCTCCACGGTGGACGCCACGGGGATGGTGACCGCCGTGTCGGCCGGAAGCGCGCCGGTGATCGCGAGCGCGGGCGGCTCCACCGCGTCGGCGCAGGTGACGGTGGCCTCGGCGGTTCATCCCACCGGAAACGAGATCGCGCCCGGCGAAGACATCCAGGCGCGCGTGGACGCCAGCCCGGCGGGGACCCGCTTCGTCCTCAAGGCCGGCGTGCACCGGATGCAGCAGGTACGGCCCAGGGACGGGATGACCTTCGCGGGCGAGCCCGGCGCGGTGGTCTCGGGCGCGCGGCTGATCGTGTCGTGGGACCGCTCGGGCGCCCTGTGGTCGGCCGGCGGGCAGACGCAGGAGGGGGCGGCCGCGGGGGAGTGCGAGGATGGGGGCACCGCCTGCCGCCTTCCCGAGGACCTGTTCGTGGACGACGTGCCGCTGAAGCGGGTGGCCCGCCTTTCGGCCGTCCGCGCGGGGAGCTGGTACTTCGACTACGCGGCCGACCGCGTGTACCTGGCCGACAACCCCGCCGGGCACCGGGTGGAGGTGAGCGCGCTGCCGTGGGCGTTCGGCGGAGCGGCCCGGGGCGTCACGCTCAGCGGGCTGGTGATCGAGAAGTACGCGGCGCCGGCGCAGCAGGGCGCGGTCCAGGGAACCGCCACCGACGGGTGGACGGTGCAGGATTGCGAGGTCCGCCTGAACCACGGGATCGGGGTGCGCACGGGTGAAGGGATGCGCGTGCTGCGCAACCGCGTGCACCACAACGGCGAGCTGGGGATAGGCGGCGGGGGCGCGGGGGTGCTGGTGGAGGGGAACGAGATCGCGTGGAACAACTACGCCGGGTTCGACCCCGCGTGGGAGGCCGGCGGCACCAAGTTCGTGCGCACCCGCGACCTGGTGGTGCGCGGCAACCGGGTGCACCACAACCACGGCCACGGGCTGTGGGCCGACATCGACAACATCGCCACGCTGTACGAGGCCAACATCGTGGAAGACAACGACTACAGCGGCATCTTCCACGAGATCAGCTACGCGGCGGTGATCCGCGGCAACCGGGCGGCGCGCAACGGCTTCGGCGGCGCCCAGTGGGTGGACGGCGCCGGGATCCTGGTGAGCTCGTCGCGCGACGTGGAGGTGTACGGCAACACCGTCACCGGCAACCGCAACGGGATCACCGCGCTGCAGGGCGACCGGGGCTCGGGCGCGTACGGCGCGCACGAGCTGGCCAACCTGTACGTGCACGACAACGTGGTGGAGTTGGGCGCGGGGCGGCAGGGCGTGGTGCAGAACAACGGCAGCAGCGCCGTGTTCACCTCGATGAACGTGCGCTTCGCCCACGGCACCTACCGCCTGGGATCGGTTTCCGCCCCGTTCCTGTGGAACGACCGCGCCGTGGGCGAGGGCGGGTGGAAGGGGTATGGGATGGACGTGGACGGCACCTTCACCCCCTGACCCGCCGCGGCGCGGAGCGACCGCACGGCCGGCGTGGCCCGTCGCCTCCGTGCCTCCGCGCGTCCCAAGGACCGGACGATCCTCCGCGCCAGGCCGTCACCCGCCCCCGGCGCCGTGCACGCGGTGCGTCCGCGCCACGTCGCGCAGCCACGCGTCGCGGTCGGCGGGGATGCGGCGGTGGGCGGCCAGGAGCGCGGCGAGCACCGGGCACCGCTTGCCGCCGGCGCGCCGGAAGCGCAGCCGCGCCAGGGCGACGCCGGGGCTGCGCAGCGCCCGCAGGGCGGCCCACAGCTCCAGCGCGGCGGCGGAGGGCCGGTCCCACCCGTCGCCGGCCACGGCGCGCGCCAGCCGCGCCGCCGCGGGGGCGAAGGGGCCGAAGCGCCGCGCGGCCGCGCGGGCACCCACCGGGTCCGCGCGCAGGAGGGCGGGCACGTCCTTGTCGCGCAGCGCCGGCCAGTCCGGCGCTCCCCCGCGGCGCATCCCGTTCAGCAGCAGCTTGTACACCCCCTCGGCCCCCGGGCGCACGCGGCGGAACCCGCGCGGGTCCATCCGGGCGTGGGCCATCAGGTCGGCGTGGCCGAACAGCGGCGCGCCCCGCCACAGGCGCGTGCACTTCACCCCCATCTCCAGCAGGTGCGTGCCCCCGGGCGGCACGGCCACCAGGTTCAGGCCCCCGGGGATGTGCCGGCAGACCACCACCGGCCCCGCGCCCGCCTCGGCGGCCCACCGGCAAAAGATCCGCTCCACCAACGGCCAGTCCTCCTCGGGCGCCGCGGCGTCGATGTCGCCGGTGCCGTGAAAGGCCGATTCGGCGTTCTTCCACAGCACCCACCCGGGCACCTCGCGCGTGAGCCGCCGCAGCAGCGGCAGCCAGAGCGCGGTGCGGTCGCCCCCCGCCGTCCGGGCGAGGAGCGGAGAGGGCGGCGCGTCGGCGGGCGGGCTCACGGCGCCTCCGCCGGCACCGGGAGGCCGGCGTGGCGCAGGGCGCGCTGGTAGGCGCCGACCAGCGACCGGTAGCCGCACTCCGCGGTGTAGTGGGCCTGGAACGCGGCGCGGGCGTGGGCGCCCATCGCGGCCAGCGAGCGGGGATCGTCGAGCGCCGCACGAACGGCGGCGGCCAGCGCGGCGGCGTCGCCGCGGGGGTACACCCACCCCGCGCCGTGGCGGCGGACCAGCGCGGCCGCCGCGCCGCCGTCGGCCGCCACCACGGGAAGGCCGGTGGCGAACGCCTCCACCAGGGCGAGCGGAAAGTTCTCGGGGCACTCCGAGGGGAAGACGAGGAGGCGCGCGTCGCCCATCAGCCGCAGCACCCCCGCGCGGTCGATGGCGCCGGCCCACGCCACCCCCGGCGTCTTCCGGCGGGCCAGCGCCTCGAGCGGCCCCTCCCCCGCCACCACCAGCGGCACCGCGCCGCCCAGCCGCGCCCAGCCGTCCACCATCGTCCCCACCCCCTTCTCGGCCGAGAGCCGCCCGGCGTAGAGCGCGAACCCGCCCTGGTGCGCCCCCGCGCCGGGGTCGTCGCCCAGGAAGTTGGGGCGCACCACCACGCGGCCGGCCGGGAGCCCGCCGGCCACGAAGCGCCGGCGCGCGAAAGCGCTCAGCGCCAGGTACACGTCCACGCTGTGTTCGCCCGCGCGCCGGTGGATGGCGGAGCTCGCCGCCACGGCGCAGGTGGCCGCCCGGCTGTCGTGGTAGCACCCGCGCGCGATCCCCGGCCACGGCACCGCGCGGCCCACGCACGCCTCGCACGGCCCGCCGCCGCTGAAGAGGAGCGCGTTGGGGCAGATGAAGCGGAAGTTGTGCAGCGTCTGCACCACCGCCGCGCCGGCGCGCCGCGCCGCGTGGTACACGGCGGCGGAAAGGAGGGGGAAGGTGTTGTGGGCGTGCACCACGTGCGGCCGCTCGCGGCGCAGCAGGCGCTCCAGCTCGCGGCCGGCGCCGGCGTTCCACAACGCGCGGAGCCCCGCCGCCGCCGCGCCGATGCGCCCGACGTCGCGGTTGTGGGCGGTGAAGGTGGACACGCGGTGGCCGCGGCCGCGCAGCAGCGCCACCTCGGCCTCGAACACCCGGTCCTCGCCGCCGGGGTGGAGGTAGTGCTCGTGCACCACCACCACCCGCAGCGCCCGCGCGCGGGCGGCGCCGGGCGGGCGGGCGGCGGGCTCAGCGGTCGCGGCGGTCATGCCGGCCCGCGGCCAGGGCGGTGCGGAGCGAGGCGTCGAACCCCAGCGCGGCGCCCACCAGCACCCCCGCCGCCCCCATGAAGAAGGGATAGATCAGCACGTTGTCGGTGACCATGGCCAGCAGGATCTCGCCCAGCGTGAGGAGCGCGGCCAGCTGCACGGCCCGCGGCGGATGCCCCGCCCACACCCCCAGCCGCCACCCGCGCCAGCAGGCGCGCGCCCACCCCAGGAGCGACACCAGCAGCAGCGACAGCCCCACGGCCCCCAGGTCGTGCCAGAGGCGCAGGTAGTCGTTGTGGGGGTGGCGGATGTTGTCGGATTCGAGGAACTCGGCCGCCATCACCGCCTGGCTGGAGCCCAGCCCGTGCCCCACCAGCGGCGCCTCCCCCGCCGAGCGCGCCATCACCCGCCAGAACGCGGCGCGGCCGCTGACGTTCACCGCGTAGCCGGCCACGTGCAGCCGCGTGTCGCCGCCGAAGAAGCGCGCGTGGAAGGGCGGCGCGAACGCCACCAGCGCCGCCCCCGCCCCCAGCCCCAGCGCCAGCGCCAGCAGCCCCGCGGCGGCGCGCCGCGGGCGGCTGGGCGCCAGCAGCGCCACCACCGCCGCCACGGCGAGGAGCCCGATGGCCGACGCCGCGCGCGACGCGCTGCCGAGGACGGCCGCCAGCCCCAGCAGGGCCAGCGGGAGCGCCGCCGCGTGCCCCGCGGCCCACCGCGCCAGCTGCCAGTTGACGCCGATCAGGATCACCAGCGAGAGCGAGCGCGGCCCCACCAGCCAGCTGCCGTGCCGCGGAACGCCGAACGCGGCCAGGTTCACCACCGCCACGGCCAGCCCCATCCCCAGCATCCACTCCACCCCGCGCGCCAGCCAGCGCGCGGCGCGCGGCGGGTCGTGCGCGGCCAGCGAGCCCGCCAGCACCAGGCCGGCGAAGAAGAAGAGGTAGACCAGCGCGTTCTGCGCCCCCTCGAAGGTGGGCGGCGCCAGCAGCGAGCGGACCACCGCCCAGGCCAGGAAGAGCGCGAACGGCACCGCGCGCGCCGCCACCCTGCGCGGCCACCGCGCCACCGCCACCGCCCCCGCCAGCGCCAGCGCCGACTGCGCGATGGTCTGGGCTCCCATGACGCTCACCGGGCCGGCCCGCCACCCGGCCGGGAGGTTGGCGAGCCCCGCGGTCACCAGCGGCAGCCCCGCGGCAAGGTACAGCAGCGGCAAGTCGCGCCGGGCCGCGCGCGGCCCGGCGGCGGCGAGGGGGGCGGGGGCGGGGCGGGCGTGCATGGCGGCCTCAGTCGTAGTAGCCGTAGCCGCGGCTATAGCCGGCGTACGCCCGGTCGTACCCGCGCTCGCGGCGGAAGTCGACGCCGTTCAGCACCACCCCCAGCGGCTGCACGCCCACCGCGCGCAGGTGGTCGACCGCGTCGCCCAGCTCGTCGCGGGTGGTGGTGCCCGAGCGGACCACCAGCACCACGCCGTCGGTGGCGTCGCCCAGCAGCGCCGCGTCGGTCACCAGGTTCACGGGGGGCGCGTCGACCACCACGGCGTCGAACTCGCCGCGCAGCCGCTCCAGGAGCGCGCGCAGCTCGGGGAGGGCCAGGAGCCGCGCCGGGTCGTCGGGGCTGCGCCCGCCCGCCACCACGCTGAGCTCGGTCTGGGCGTCCACGCGCACGCGGCGCACGGCCTCGGGAAGGAGCGCGGTGCCGGCCAGCAGCTCGGCCAGCCCCGGCGACTGCGGCACGCCCAGCGTGCCCGACACCACCCCGCAGCGCAGGTCACCATCCACCAGCAGCACCTGCCGCCCCCGGCGGGCCAGGGTGACGGCCAGGTTCACGGCGGTGGTGGTCTTCCCCTCGCCGGGGGTGGCGCTGCTGATGGTGACCGCGCGCACGGGCCCGCGCACCCGGCTGAAGGCGAGGTTCACCTGGAAGCGGTCGTATGCCTCGGCCAGCGGGGTGCGCGGCTCCTTCAGCAGCAGCCTGGGGGTGCCGCGGCCCGGGGTGAGGCCGGCCGTGGCGGCGGCGCCGCGGCCGCGCGTGGAGACTCCCTTCCGCCGCCCGCCGGTGCGCGGGATCATGGCCAGCACGGGAAGGCCGGTGGCCCGCAGCACGTCGGCGCGGCTGTGCACGGCGCGGTCGGCGTACTCGCGCAGCGCGGCGGCGGAGATGCCCAGCACCAGCCCGGCGGCCAGCGCCACCGAGAGGTAGGCGGCCGGGCGGGGCGCCACCGGCTCGCGCGGGAGGACCGCCGCGTCGAGCAGGCGCACGCTGGGGTCCTCGGCCGCCTCGCCGATCTCGGCCTCCTTGAGCCGCGCCTGCATCTGCGAGTGGATCTCCTCGAGCACGCGCGCGTCGCGCCGCAGGCGGGCCAGCCGGACCTCGCGCCCGGGGATGGCGGCCATCTCCCCGTTGGCCCGCGCCAGCGCGGAGCCCAGCGCGGCCGCCTGCCCGGCCAGCCCCTGCTGGTAGGCGCGGGCGGTGGCGCCCAGCTGTGCCTCGATCTGGCGCGCGCGGCCGTCGAGGAGCTGCACCTCGGGGTCCGCCGCGTTGCGCCGCGCGAGGAGCTCGGTGCGCCGGTCCTCCACGCCCGCCAGCGAGGTGAGCAGCCCCGACACGGCGGGGTTGCGCAGGAGCGAGGGGAACCCGGCGAGGTCGCGGTAGCGCCCGCTCGCCGCGGGCGCCGCGTCGGCGCGCGCCAGGAGCGCGGCCAGCGCGCCGCTCTCGGCCTCGAGCGCGTCGCGCTGGGCCTGCATCTGCGCGGCGCCCTGCACGGCGGCGCCCGCCTGCTGCTCCAGGCTCACGATGCGCGCGCCCTCCTGGAAGCGCCGCAGCGCGCCTTCGGCCGAGTCGAGCTGGGCGGACACCCGCGCCACCTGGCCGCGCAGGAAGGCGGCGGTGGCGTGCGACTGGGCGCGCACGGCGTCGCGCCGGCCCGCCATGAACGCGGCGACGAGCGCGTTGGCCACGTCGCGCGCCAGCCTCGGGTGGGCGGCGCGGAAGCGCACGTCCACCACGTTGACGTCGCCGTTGCGGCGGCTCACCCGCAGGCGCTCCAGCACGCGGTCGGCGGCCTCGTCGGCCGGGAGCACCTCGATCTCCAGCGAGCGGTACCGGGCCGCGAGGGGAGAGAGCCCCACCGTGGCGGCGCCGAGCCGCGCGGGCGCGCCGGCCCGCGCGGTGCCCAGCCGCCGCCCCGTCGCGGCGTCGAACACGGCGAAGCGCCCGCCCGGGCGGCCGGCCAGGCGGTAGCGCCCGGCGGCGCCGGCCGGCGCGGCGAACGCGCTCACCACCTGGCCCGGGTCCGCGCCCGCCGGGCGGGTGACCCACGCGCGCAGGGCGAACGAGTCGGCGATCGCGGCGGCCAGGGTGCGGCTGCGCAGCGTTTCGATCTCGGTGAGCAGGGTGTTGTTGCCGCCGCCCAGCGCCGCCGCGGCGAGGCCGGAGATCTGCAGCGGCTGCGGGTCGTCCACCCGCAGCGCGGCGGCGGACTGGTAGACCGGCGTGGTGCGGTAGACCACGGCCGCGCCGGCGGCCAGCGACAGCAGGGTGACGCCGGCCACCAGCCAGCGGCGCCGCACCAGCAGGGTCCACGCGTCGCGCAGGTGGATCTCGTCGGCCGCGGCCGGGGGGCCGGCCCAGCGGGGCCACGCGGGCGGCGGGTCGGCTGGCGCGGCCACGGCCGCGGAGGGGGCCGCGCCGGGCGCGGGGATCAGTGCCTGGCTCATGGTGTCCTCAGCGCGTGAGCGTGGCGATCAGCCCCAGGGCGGCCGTGACCATCCCCACCACCACGCCGGGGTTGCGGCTCGCCCACCCGCGTTCGGGAACGTACAGATGGTCGCCCGAGCGGAGCGGGCTGTCGCCCACCAGGGTGCGCCGCGAAACGGTGGCGCCGCCGCCGTCGCGGTGCACCAGCACCACGCGGTCGGGGTGCCCCTGGGGCGTGGTGCCGCCGGCCAGCGCCAGCGCGTCGCCCAGCGTCATGGTGGCGTCCACGGGATACAGCCCCGGGTTGCGCACGGCGCCCAGGATCTGCACGCGGCGCAGGAGCGTGACCTCCACCGAGCTGTGGCTCAGGAACGCCGTGTACCCGCGCGTGACGCGGTCGCGGAGCGCGGCGGGCGCCTCGGCGGCCGCGGAGATGCGCCCCAGCCGCGGGAGCACCACGGTGCCGTTCTCGTCCACCGTGAAGTCACCCGACAGGTCGGGCTCGCGCCACACCCGCACGCGCACCACGTCGCCGGGGATCAGCCCCGCCGGCGCGCTCGCGGCCATGGCGGACCCCGAGCCCGCAGGGGGCGAGGCGCCCTGCGCGCCCGCGGCCGTGGCGAAGACCGCCAGCGCCAGGGCGGCGAGCGCCGGGAGAACGGCGTGGAAGCGTGGTGTACGTGCCCGCATGATCGTGTTCCTCCACCAGGAGTGCCGTGTCCGGAGTGCCGGACGTTCGCCGTCTAAGGTGCGCTCGCGGGGGAAACGGAGGCGTCGGGGGGATGCCGGAGCGGCGTGGGGCGCGGTCCGGTTCCGCGTGTCGGGGGGTCGCGCGGGAAACCGGCTGCATCTGCCCGGCCGGGTGTAGGGAAACCCCGGCGGCGACGAGATCCGGACGGCGGATAGGAAGTTGAGTGGCGTGGCCGCTGACCGGCGGCTGAAGCCGCAGCAACAACGACGAGAAGCCTCGCAAACTGCGCGAGGCTCCAACAGCGGGGACGTCGCGGGAGCCCATTAGATCGCCCGGGGTCGCGCGAGCCCATTACATCGTCCGGGGTTGCGGGACGGCTGACAGGAGGTTGAGTGGCTCGGCCGCTGACCGGCGGCTGAAGCCGCAGCAACAACTACGAAAAGCCTCGCAAACTGCGCGAGGCTCCAACAGCGGGGACGTCGCGCGAGCCCATTACATCGCCCGGGGTTGCGGGGACCGGTGGACGGCTGACAGGAAGTTGAGGTTCACCGCGGATTTCGTTGCAGCAGGTCTCCTGCTCGCGCCGATCCGATCGACGAGTGGCTGCAGGTGGCGCTCGCGCTGAGTATCGAAAGGTTTTGGAGAGCCCCCCTCGCCCCGGCGGCCACTCACGGAAGGCCGGCTGTCTCA
>DASSJS010000312.1:0-14005 GCA_035691085.1 Longimicrobium sp. | reverse complement strand
CGCGGCTACGTTCCCGCCGCCGAGCCGCTCGAGATCCCCCGCAGGGACGCCGCGATCATCGACCTCGATGCCGTCGCGCGCGCCGACGAGACGCCGGACGAGCGGCTGCGGCGGCTGATGGCGAGCGCGACCGCCGCCCGTGCGCGGATGGCGTACCCCCAGGCCGCCGAGCTCTGCGCGTCTGGCGCCGCGGCGGCCCGCGACGCCGGCGCGGAGGGCTGGGCCCTGCGCTTCGCGGACGAGTCCCGGGCGATCGGCCTCCTCTCGCCGCCCGGCATCGATCCCGACGCGATGGCCGGAGCGCTCCCGGAAGCCGCCCCCGATGCGAAGTCTGACCGCGCGCGCGGCCGGGAGCGGCTGAACGCGGCGATCGGCGTCGCGCTCGGCGGTGACGCGGCCGCGGCGCTGGCCGAGATCGACGCGGCCGAGGCCGCGCTGGATGCGGACGACATGTTCGGGCGGCTGCTGGTGCTGCTGAACCGCGCCCAGGCCCTGCTCGACGGCGGCGATCTCCGCGCCGCCGTGGCGGCCTCGGCCGACGCGTTGCGCATGGCCCGCCGCGAGAAGCACGAGTACGGGACGGCGCTGGCGCTGCTGGGCTCGGCGCTCACCCACCTGGCGCGCGGGCGCCGCAACGAGGCCCGCGGCAATCTGGGCGACGCGGCGCGCACCTTCTCGCGGTATGGCGACGCGCTGCGCCAGGTCCAGTGCCACTTCCTGCTGGGCGAGGTCGCATACATCGGCGAGGACCCGATCCGCGCCGGGACGCACTACCGCGACGCCCTGGCCGTGGCCCGCCCCGCCGGCGCACAGGAGTGGATCGAGCTGCTGACGCTGCGCTTCGAGCACCGGTAGCCCGCCTGCCGGGGCGCCGCCGCCCCACTCGACGGCGCCCGAACGCTCATCCCACGCCACCTGCAGCTCGTCTTCATCAGCAGTGTCACATAGAGATCGGCTCGGCTCCGTTCATCTGTCCTTTGCCCCTCCCTCGTGCCACCCCACACCCGCCTCCCACCCCGCACCCGCCACGCTCCGTAGCACCCCGACAAACATCTGGTCCCCGCACTTCTCCGTATATTTCCAGCTAAGTATCGGCCCCGCTGTCACCTCCGTATAACTTACAGGGTGTCCGCTCGCACACGGGAAACCAGCCCGATGCGCCGGAACGAACGTTCCCCTTGACGTTGGCTGTCCATATTTGCACCGTTGAATCGTGGGGATAATCAGACGGAAAACATGCGTTGCGTGCCGCGCCGGGACCAGCAACTCCGTTCCCTTGCCGCGCTTCGGCCTCCGTCCTGACGGGTCCAACTCCAGACAGACGAAAACGCCGGTCCGGCAGGGCGGGGACGGCTGATGGGGATCGACGGCGGCGCCAGCCAGCGCCCCGGGTGCTCCCTGAGGGGGGAGCGTTTCTCATTCACCCCAGACACGCGGAGGAACTTCATGCGCAATCGGATCAACCTGCTGGCCCTGCTGGTGATCGTGGGCGGAGGGGCGGTGGTGGCCCGTCCCCAGAAGGCCAGCGCCACCTACTACAACCCGTGGACGATGACCCAGTCGTGCTGCTACGCCAAGAACGCGCTCGGCGACATCATCAGCCAGTGCTGCTCCGTCGGCGGGTGCCTGATCACCTTCAACCGGTGCGATCCCTGGACGGGCTGAGCATCTCCACGGTGGAGGAATGATGAAGAAACGAGTGAATGCGATCGCGCTGGCCGTGATCGTGGGCGGCGCCGGCCTGCTGGCCCGGCCGGGGTCCGCCTCGGCCACGTACATCAACCCGTGGACGGGTGGCGGCGACAACGGCGGCGTCACGTTCTGCTGCAAGACCGACGACACCTTCTGCTGCTACAACACCGGGTGTGCCACTTCGCCAGGCCGGTGTGTCAAGGTGGTTCCCGCCACCTGAGATCGTCGCGGGCGGCGCGCGTGCGCGCCGCCCGCTCAGGAATGAGAGAGGAGGAGCGCGTTCATGAAACGGATACTCGGTGCGGCCGGATTCCGCTTCGTCGTGGCGGCACAGGTGGTCTGGGCGAGCGCTTGCGCGGGTGGCGAGCGCGCGAGCGAGCGCCCCGTGGTGAGCTATACCGCGGTGGAACGCGCCCGCAGCGACTCCGCGGCCCAGCTCGAATGGGGGTACTCGCTCGATGTGGACAGCCGGGGGAACATCTTCGTGGCCGACCCCACGGCATTCTCGATCTTTTCGCCGGATGGGCGCTTCCTCCGGCACGTGGGCAGGCCGGGAGCGGGGCCCGGCGAGTTCGATTATCTCCGCACCGTCAACCTGCTCCCCGGTGACAGCGTGTACGCGTTCGATGCGGGGAACAGCCGTGTGACCGTCTTCGAGCCGGGTACCTGGCGGACGGCGTACACACTGCAGGTTGGGCGCGACCAGCTGTTCGCCCCACGCATGGTTCGGCCCGTGCTCGGCGGCCGCGCGATCAGCGCACGCATCGAGGCGGCCTACGGTGACTACGATGGCCGCACGCCCAACCGTCGGCGGCTCGCGGTGATGCGGCTGCTGAACGCGGACGGGTCGGTGCGGCGCGACTCGGTGCTGGCGTTTGCCGAGCGCGAGATGCTGATCCTGCACAATCCCGAGGGTGTGGCACCGAACCCATTCGGCCGGACCACGAATCTGGCGTTCGTGGGAGATGACCGGATGATCACACAGTGGTCCGACTCGCTGAAGTTCGACATCTACTCGGTGGATGGGCGGCACCTGAAGACGGTGCGCCCGGAGTTCTCGCCGCCCCGGCGGAGCATCACACCCGGCGAGCGGGACAGCGTGGTGGCGGAGCTTGGCGACGCATTGGTACCCGCCGCCTCGGTGCGGCGGGCCATTGACGAGCACGGCGCCACCACGTGGCCGCTGGCTCAGGGAATGGTCGTGGACGACCAGGACCGTGTGTGGCTGGGGATCACGGGGCTGCGCGGCGAGCCGACGCACTGGACCGCGTTCGACCTGGAGGGCCGGCGCGTGGCCCGGGTGGATCTTCCCGCCAACGCCGCGCTGCGGCTGGTGCGCGGAAATACGGCGTACACGGTCGCCAAGGACGGCGACGACGTGCCGCGGGTGGTCGTGTACGAACTGCGTTCCTCCTCAACCCTGGCCATGAACCGCCGATGAACCGGAACCTCCTTTCCAACCTGACCACGGGCGTGCTGGTGTTGTGCGCGCTGGTGGTGACCGCGGCGGTGGTGCGGCGCGAGTTCTTCCCCCCGCGCGGCGGCGGGCCCGACATGCGCCCGCGCAAGGTGGAGAACTGGGCCGCGCTGACCTCGGCCGGGCAGTGGCTGGGGAACCCCGGGGCGCCCGTGCGCATCGTGGAGTTCTCGGACTTCCAGTGCCCATTCTGCGCGAAGACGCACCCGGCGGTCGAGGCGGTGCGGCGGCGGCATCCCGACCGCGTGGCCGTGCTGTACCGCCACTTCCCGCTGGACCCGATCCACCCGTACGCGCGGCAGGCCGCGCTTGCCTCGGAGTGCGCGGCGGCGCAGGGCCGCTTCGCCGAGTACACCACGGCGCTCTTCGGCCAGCAGGACTCGATCGGCGTGAAGACGTGGTCGCGCTTCGCCGCCGACGCCGGGGTGGGTGATTCCACGGCGTTCAGCCGGTGCTTCACCGACGCGAAGGCGCTGGCGAACGTCGATCGCGACGCGCGCGCGGGGCGCGACAACCGGGTGGAGGTAACGCCCACGCTGGTGATCAACGGCACGCTGCGCCCCGGCGCGGTGAGCGAGGCCGAGCTGGAGCGGCTGGTTGCGGAGGCTGCCGGGCAGTAGCGCACTGCCGCGCGGCCGCCGGTCGGGCGCGCGGCCCCTCTCTCGATCGCGCGATGAAACGACAGCAACGATCGGCGGCCGTCGCGCCCTTGGCCCTCCTTGCCATGGCGGTGGCGGCGTGCAGCCGCCCGCTCCCGGCCGATGGCGGAACGCCGGTGGTCTACACCGCCGTCCAGCGCGCCCGCACCGATCCGTCCGCCAACCTGACGTGGGCGTTCGCCGTGGACGTGGACGCGCGCGGCAACGTGTACGTGGGCGACCAGTCGGCCGTGCGGGTCTTTGCTCCAGACGGAACGCTGCGGCGCTCGATCGGCCGGCAGGGCGCGGGCCCGGGCGAGTTCGTCGGGATCGCGTCCGTGGCGGTGATGCCGGGCGACAGCCTGTTCGTGTTCGACATGGAGATGAACCGCGTGACGGTGCTGGAGCCCGGCACCGGGCGCGCGGCCTATACCATCCGGGCCGGGCGAGACCAGACCTTTCCGCCCGAGAAAGTGGTGCGCGTGCACGGGGGGCGCGCGCTGTCGGCGGTGTTCCGGCCGGCCTTCATGCTAGACAACCCGCAGCGCGAGGGCACCCGCCGTGAACTGGTGGTGGTGCGCCTCCTGAACCCCGACGGGTCGCTGCGCAGGGACTCGGTGCTGACGGTCCGCGAGCGCGAGAACCTGGTCTACCGCCGGGCGGTGGGGGCCAACCCGTTCGGGCGCGAGACTTTTCTGGCTTGGACGCGGGGCGACCGGATCGTGGCCGCGTGGTCCGACTCGCTGAAGTTCGACGTGTACTCGGTGGAGGGCCGGCACCTGAAGACCATCCGCGCGGCGTACCAGCCGCCGCGCCGTCTCATCACCGCGGCGGAGCGCGACAGCGTGGTGCAGGCGCTATCCAGCCCGGGGCACCCGCCGGCCGAGATCCGCCGCGTGCTGAACGCGTACGGCGGCGTCACCTGGCCGCTGCTGCGCCAGATGGTGGTCGACGACCACGACCGCATCTGGGTGGGGATCAACGGCGGGCGTGGCGAGCCGGTGCACTGGACGGCGTTCGACCAGCGTGGCGCGCGCGTGGCGCAGGTGGACCTGCCCGCGAACATGCTGCTGCGCGTGATGCGCGGGACCACCGCCTACGTGGCCGCGCTCGACGAGAACGACGTTCCCAGCGTGCTGACGTACGACCTGAAGCCCGCGCAGGCGCTCGCGATGCGGCGGCGGTGAGAGGATTCGGCCGGGGCGTGTCCGTCCGACTGTGGGGATGTGGCGAGTTGGGCGGGGCGGTTGAAACCGCGGTAACAGCGACACGAAGGCCGCCTTCGCGGACTACCGGCGGTGGTGTGGACGACGGTCCGGTGCGCGGCATTGATCCTGACCGGCGGCTGAAGCCGCGGCAACAACTACGAAAAGCCTCGCAAACTGCGCGAGGCTCTAACAGCATGGACCTCGTGCGACCCTTTCGTCCTACGTGGTCGCGCGTAGCGCGGTGGAAGACTCAAGGTAGACGAGGCGTCGGGGACACGACGATGGTGGTGTGGGAGTCCGCGAAGGCGGACTTCGGGCCGTTGTAGCCTCGGGTTTCAACCCGGGGTGCACGTTGGGATGCGCGGTCAATCTCCTTCATCGGAATGCGCATGGAGCAGCCGATCACGCGGCGCGAGTTCGTGGTGCGGAGCGCCGCGGGGGCCGTCGCCGCGCTGGCCGGCGGCGGATGCGGCGGCTCGCGGAGCGCCGGTGGGCGGGCGCCGGGGCCCGCGCGGGTGGTGGTGGCGGGCGCGGGGCTGGCCGGGCTGGCGGCGGCGTGGGAGCTGGTGAAGCGCGGGCACCAGGTGACGGTGCTGGAGGCGCGCGACCGCCCCGGTGGCCGGGTGCTCACGCTGCGCGATGGGTGGGACGACGGGCTCTACGCCGAGGCCGGCGCCGTGTTCGTACCCGAGGCCCATTACCACACCGTGGGCTACGCGCGCGAGCTGGGCGTGGCGCTGGTGCCCGCCGGGGGGCGGCGCGGCGTGGGGGAGCGCTACTTCGTGGGTGGACGGAACGTGGCGCTGGGGCCGGGGCGGCGTGCCGAATGGCCGCTGGAGCTGCGGCCCGACGAGGCGGGGCTGCCACCCGCCGCGCTGCTGGCCCGCTACCTGGACCCCGTGCTGGACCGGGTGGGCGACCCCACGCACCCCAGCTGGCCCGGCGATGCGGCGCTGGCGCTGGACGGGGTGAGCCTGGGCGAGCTGCTGCGCCGGCAGGGCGCCTCGGCGGCGGCGGTGCGGCTGGTTCGCCTGGGCTATCTGGACGAGTGGGGCGATGGCGTGGACGCCTGCTCCGCCCTGTTCCTGCTGCGCGACCGGGCGCTGCACGGACCCGGCGCCGTCTACCGCGTGGAGGGCGGCACCGACCGGCTGCCGCACGCGCTCGCGGCGCGGCTGGGTGCGCGAATCCGCTACGGCGCGGCGGTGCGCGAGGTGGCGCACGACGCGGGCGGCGTGCGCGTGGCGTACGATCGCGGAGGCGCGCGCGAGGCCGCGGCGGGTGATTTCCTGGTCTGCGCGCTGCCGTTTCCCACGCTGCGGATGGTGCGGGTGTCGCCGGAGCTGTCGCCGGGAAAGCGGCGGGCGGTCCTGGGGCTGCGCACCACGTCGGTGACGCGCGTGTACCTTCAGGTGCGCGATCGCTGCTGGGACGCGGCGGGCGCGGCGGTGCCCACCGACCTGCCCATCATGCACGCGGTGGACGCCACCGCCGGCCAGCCGGGGGAGCGGGGGATCCTGGAGGCGTTCATCACCGGGGCCAACGCGCGGCGCGTGGGGGCGATGGAGGCCGACGCGCGCGTGCGGTTCGCGCTGGAGCAGGCGGCGCGGGTGCACCCCGGGGCGCGGCGGGCGTTCGAGCACGGCTCGTCGGTCTGCTGGGATGCGGACCCGTGGGCGCTGGGCGACTACGCCTGGTTCGCCCCGGGCGAGATGCGGGCGTTCCTTCCGCATCTGGCCACGCCGGAGGGGCGCATCCATTTCGCCGGCGACCACACCTCCGCGTGGCCGGGGTGGATGCAGGGCGCCCTGGCTTCCGGCATCCGTGCCGCGGACGAGGTGCACGCGGCGGCGACCGCGATGGTGGATTGACGGAGGGTCCTTGTCCGCGTCTGCCTTCCGCGCCGCCTACGAACGAAACCGTGCGCGCGAACAGCGCCGGGAAGGACATTTTGTCGTACGGAAAATCGAGGTGCTGCTCCGTCCAGCGCCGGCCCGAATGGGCAGGGTGATCGGGAACGGAACCGATCACTGCACGGCGGAAGCTGACCGCTGGGTCGGTATTCGCGCGACCGGAGCGTGAGGCAAGCGCCAGGCGGGGGTGGCCCCGGGAGAAGATGGGCGAAAGGTGAACAGCGTTGTTCTTACACCTTTGACGACGATCCTGTACGCCGAACGGAACGTCGATTAACTTGTTTACCCAGACGGCTCACCAATTGGCGCCCGACGCGCTTTTCCCCCGGCCGCCCGCATGACCATGTCTCTCCGCAGCATTCTGATCCTTTCCGGTGCGCTGGTGCTGACGGCTGCCGCGTCGGCCGGCGTGTACGGGCGCATCCACGCCAGCGGCGACCCGGGCGAGGGCGAGGGCGAGGAGGCGGGCGGGCGCGCGCCCCGGCCGCGCACCTCGGCGTCGGCGTCATTCAGCACCGACGTGGCGATCCCGGTGAAGGGGGTGGCGGCGGTGCGCGACACGCTGGTGGTGTCGGTGACGGCCGCGGGGCAGGCCGAGGCGTGGAAGAAGACGGTGATCGTGGCGCAGGTGGCCGGGCGCATCGCCACGCTGCCGGTGCGCGAGAACGACGCGGTTTCGGCCGGGCGGCTGCTGGCGGGGCTCGACGCGGCGGAGTACGGGCTGGCGGTGGAGGAGGCCCAGGCCAGCCTTCGCCAGACGCAGGCCGCTTACCGCGAGGCCACGCTGCTGGACGACGAGATCCGCGACGCGCGCGTGCGAGCCGACCGGGCCGCCTTCGCGCGCTCCAGGACCGGGGTGGACGCGGCCGAGGTGCGGCTGCGCAAGGCACAGCTGGACCTGTCGCGCACGCGGCTGAGCGCGCCGTTCGGGGGGCGGGTGGCGAGCCTGAAGGTGGTGCCCGGCCAGTGGGTGCGCGCGGGTGACGAGCTGATGACCATCGTGTCGCTCGACCCGATCCGCGTGGAGGTGCAGGTGCTGGAGAGCGAGGTGGGGCTGCTGCAGCCGGGCCGCAGGGCGCGGGTGAGCTTCGCCGCGTTCCCGCAGCCGTTCACGGGCACGGTGGAGACCATCAACCCGGTGGTGGACGGCGGCACGCGCACGGCCCGGGTGACCGTGGTGGTCGCCAATCCCGAAGGGCGCATCCTGCCCGGGATGTACGCGCGGGTGCAGCTGGAGGCGCAGCGCTTTGCCGACCGCGTGCTGGTGCCGCGCAGCGCCGTGCTCGAGCGCGACCGGCGGACCATGCTCTTCGTGTACGACGGCCACGGGAGCCAGGGGCTGGCCAAGTGGCGCTACGTGACCACCGGCCGCCAGAACGATTCGCTGGTGGAGATCGTCCCCAACGCCGACACAGACAGCGTGAAGGCCGGCGAGGTGGTGCTGACCGAGGGCCACTACACCCTGATCCACGACGCCCGCGTGCGGCTGAGCGACGAGGTGGCGGGCGACAGCGCGGGCGCGGCGGCGCCGTAGGAGGCCCCCGCGTTGCCGGCTATCCGGGGTGATGGCGGTGCGCGGGACAGGCCCTGACGCATGCCGCGGCGGCCCCCTCCCCCCGGCCCCCTCCCCGCGCTCCGCGGGGGAGGGGGAGCACTTCTCTCCAGGAAGAGGCGCCGGAACGCGGCGATGGTAGTGTGGGAGTCCGCGAAGGCGGACTTCGGGCCGTTGTAGACGCGGTTTCAACCGCCTGGTTCGGAGCGGAGGATCGCGCCGTTTCCGCGGTTCCCGAACACCGAAACCCCGAACCGTCCAGCCGAGGCGAGCCCGGACGTTGTCCCTTCCCCGTCTCTCCATCCAGCGGCCGGTGGCGGTCGCGATGTTCTTCCTGGGAGTGGTGTTCCTGGGCGGGCTGTCGTTCGCGCGCCTGCCGATCGACCTGCTGCCGGACGTGGCCTACCCGCGCCTCGTCGTCTACACCACCGACCCCAGCGCCGCGCCGGCCGAGGTGGAGCGCTTCATCACCGAGCCGGTGGAGCAGGCGGTGAGCACCGTGCCCGGCGTGCGGAAGGTGGAGAGCGTCACGCGCGAGGGAGCCTCTCTCGTGACCGCGCGCTTCGCGTGGGGCACGGACATGGATTTCGCCGCGCTGAACACGCGCGAGAAGCTGGACAACATCCGCGACGCGCTCCCCGAGCTGGCCGCGCGCCCCGTCGTCCTTCGCACCGATCCGCGCAGCGAGCCGATCCTGGCCGTGAGCGTGGCCGGGGAGCGCGACCTGCCGCAGCTGAAGGAGCTCTCCGAGGCGGTGTTCAAGCGCCGCCTGGAGCAGATCGACGGGGTGGCGCAGGCGGCGGTGACGGGCGGGGTGGAGCGCGAGATCCACGTGGAGGTGGACCCGCGCCTGCTGGAGAGCCACGGCCTCACGCTGGACGACGTGTCCCAGGCGCTGGCGAACGCCAACGCGAGCGCGCCCGCCGGGAGCATCCGCCGCGGGCGCTACCGCTATTCGCTGCGCACGCTGGGCGAGCTGCAGTCCGCCGCCGAGATCGGCGGCGTGCCGGTCCGCCGCGTATCCACGGACAACGGCGCCGCGCCCGACGATGGCGCGCTGGGGCGGCAGCCGCTCCCCGGCGAGGTGCTGATCCGCGACGTGGCGCGGGTGGAGGATGGCTTCCGCGAGCGCGAATCCATCGCCCGCTACAACGGGGCCGACGCGGTGGGGCTCCTGGTGTTCAAGAACGCCGGCGCCAACACCGTCCGCGTGGCGAAGGAGGTGGATCGCACGCTGGCGCAGCTGCGGCGCGAGTATCCCGAGGTGAAGCTGGAGGTGGCCACCAGCCAGGCCGGGTTCATCTCCAGCGCGCTGGCCAACGTGGTCCAGGAGGTGATCCTGGGCGGCATCCTGGCGTTCCTGGTCCTCTTCCTCTTCCTCCGCGAGTTCCGCTACCCGGTCGCGGTGGCGCTGGTGATCCCCATCTCGCTGATCGCCACCTTCGCGCTGCTCGAAGCGACGAACGTGACGCTCAACATCATGAGCCTGGGGGGGCTGGCGCTGGGCGTGGGGATGCTGATGGACAACAGCATCGTGGTGCTGGAGAACATCTTCCGGCACCGCGAGCTGGGCGCGCGCGCTTCCGCCGCGGCGGCGCTCGGCGCGGAAGAGGTGCAGCGCGCCATCATCGCATCCACGCTCACCACGATCGCGGTGTTCGGCCCCATCGTCTACATCGAGGGGGTGGCGGGCCAGCTCCTCGGGGCGCTTGCGCTCTCGGTGGCCTTCTCGCTCCTGGCCTCGATCGTTGTGGCCATCACCCTCCTCCCCGCGATGGCGGCGCGCTGGGGGGATGGGGACGAGGATGGGTCGACCCGGCCAGGCGCGATCGTCCGCGCGCTGCGGCGGCCGCTGGACGCGTTCGACCGCGGCTTCGGGCGGTTCACCGCGTGGTACGAGCGGCTGCTGGAAGCGGCGATGCGGCACCGCGGGCGAACGATGGGGGTGGCGTTCGGGCTCCTTGCGCTGGGCGTGGCGATCGCCGTCCGTCTCCCTCGCGGCGTGCTCCCCGATGTGGACCAGGGGGAGTTCCGCGCGCGGATCGAGCTGCCGCGCGGCACACCGCTGGAGGCCACGGCGGCCGAGGCCGCGCGGCTCGAGGCCGCCGTCCGCGCGGACCCGGCGGTGGTGGCGGTGTTCACGCGCGTGGGACGCCAGGTGGCCGTGGCGGGGATGGACGACCGCGAGAGCGGGCTGAACACCGCCACGCTCCAGGTGCGGCTGAAGGACGGAGAGGGCACCGCCGCCGCGCTCCGCCGCCTGCGGCCGAGGCTCTCCGCCTTCCCCGCGGGCGCGGTGACGCTGGAGGCGGGGCAGGCCACCGCGCTGGGCCGCCTCCTGGGCGCGGGGGAGAGCGACCTGTCCGTGCGCATCCGCGGGCAGGACCTGGACGGGGCGCTGGCGTACGCGGCCCGGGTGCGCCGGCGGCTGGCGGCGGTGCCCTCCGTCGCGAACGTGCGCGTGGGCACCGAGCTGGGCCAGCCCGAGGTGCGCGTGGAGATCGACCGCGAGCGCGCCGCGGCGTACGGGGTGGACCCGCGGCGGATCGCGGAGACGGTGGAGGGCTACATGAAGGGGGCAGAGGCCACGCAGCTGGTGGACTTCGACCGCAAGGTGCCCGTGATCGTCCGCCTGCCCGAGGACGCGCGCCGCTCGGCCGGGACGCTGGAGACGCTGCGGGTGGATGGGGTGCCGCTGCGCGAGCTCGTCCACGTGCGAACGGCCAGCGGCCCCGCCGAGATCCGCCGCGTGGACCAGGGGCGCGTGGTGACGGTGCTGGCCGACGTGGCAGGGCGTGGCGTCGGCCGCGCGGTGGAAGACGTCCGCGCCGCGATGGCGGGGCTCCCCGCGCCGCACGGGCTGCGCGTGGAGATCGGCGGCGAGAACGAGGAGATGCGGCAGGGGTTCCGCGACCTGGCGCTGGCGTTCATCCTGGCGCTGGCGCTGTGCTACATGCTGCTGGCGGCCGAGTTCGAGAGCCTGCTGCATCCGTTCATCATCCTGCTGGCCGTCCCTCTCGCGGCCGTCGGCGCCGCCGGGGCGCTGTGGATCGCGGGGGCGGGGATCAACACCATGAGCCTGATCGGGATGGTGATCCTGGTGGGGATCGTGGACAACGACGCGGTGGTGAAGGTCGACTTCATCAACCAGATGCGCCGCCAGGGGATGAGCCGCCACGACGCGATCCGCGCCGCCGGCCACGCCCGCCTGCGCCCCATCGTGATGAACACCGTCACCGCCATGCTGGGCCTGCTGCCGATGGCGCTGGCCCTTGGCCCCGGCGGCGAGCTGCAGGCGCCGCTGGCCATCGCCGTGTTCGGCGGCTTGCTGAGCGCCACCGCGCTCACGCTCGTCGTGATCCCCGTGAGCTACGACCTGCTGGAGGAGCTGAAGGAGCGGATGATGGCACGGCTTCGGGCGCCGGTGGGCACGCGGGCGGACGCGGCGGGGGACGACGATGAGAGTGCCGGCGCGGAGCCCGGCGCGCGGATGCCGGTGCCGTCGAGCATCTCCGGGGAACTGCTGGCGGAGGGCGTGGACGAGCCCGGCGAGCCGGTGTCACGTGGGCTCGTGGCAGCCGATTGATCATTTGCGGTGATTTTGGCGGAATCGGTGTGAGCTGTCGGATCGCCACCCGGTACGGGTCGGGAAAGGTGCGGGAACTCACAAGGGCATGATCGTCAAATTGTCACATGGGTGCTGCTGTGCCCGCACCGCGATCCGTCACCAGGAGGTTCGGCATGCGACCGTTCAGACCCGCGCTCGCCCTCTTGCTTCTGTCCGCGGCACCGCTCGGCGCCCAGCTGGCGGCCCGCCCGATCCAGGTGGAACGCGGCGCGGCGCCGCGCCTGCAGCTCACCGAGGTGTTCCGCGTGGGGAGCCTGGGCGGGCGCGATGCGTTCGGCCGGGTGATGGACGCAACGCTCGACAACGCCGGGCGGCTCCTGGTGGCCGACGACCAGAACCACCACGTGGTGGTGTTCGGCCGCGATGGGCGGTTCGTGGGGACGCTGGGGCGGCAGGGGAACGGCCCCGGCGAGATGCAGGCGCCCTGGCTGGTGGTGGCCGACGCGCACGACAGCATCTTCGTGTACGACAACGCGCTGGCGCGGATCAGCGTGTTCACGCCGGGCCTGCGGTTCGCCCGCAGCTTTCCCGTCCCGCCCCAGTGGCTGGTCAACACGGTGCGCTTCCTCCCCGACGGGCGCCTGCTGGTGGCCGCCTACGGCCGCAACGAGCCCGGCACCCTGCACGTGCTCACCCGCACGGGGCAGCGCCAGCGCACCTTCGGGCCACGCCCCGCACAGGGGAACCTGGCCGGCTTCGAGGCCAGCCTGCTGGGCGGAAACGTGGACGTGGCCGGGCGGACGATCGTCTACTCGGTGAAAAGCCCGTACGAGGTGTGGTTCTTCGATCTGGACGGGCGCGTGCGCGGCCGGTGCGCCGGGCCGCGCGAGTGGACCACCGACCCACGGGCGGTGCTGCGCGCGAATGGTGAGGCCACGGCGCTGGAATGGCCGCGCTTCGTCCACTCCGCCAACGTGGTGGCGCTCAGCGAGGGGCTGGTGCTGAACGAGGTGCTGGACCCGGGGAACGACCGCGCCACACTGGACCTGGTGACGGGCGATTGCCGCCTGCTGCGGCGCACCACCACCGATCCGCCGATGAACATGCGGGCGAACGTGGGGAGGCGGATGGTGGGCGTGCGGAACCTGGAGTATCCCGAAGTGGTGGTGTACGAGCGGCGGATCGGGCGGTAGGGCGGACGGAACGTGCGGGGACCGGCTCACCCGTGACCCATGAGAGGCAAGATGAGACGAATCTCCCTGATCGCCGCCGTGGCCGCCGCGCTGTTCCTGGCCCACGCGGCGTTCGCGAAACCCGCGCTGGCGCAGTGCACGTGGGGTTGCATGTGCCAGGGCACCGCCTGCGGCTGCAACTCCAACGGCTCGGGCAGCAGCTGCACCACCGGCGGATCCGGATGCGTGGTCTACAAGTGTGGCGCCGAGACAGGCCCGCTGGTCTTTGGCGCCGACGGCTCACCCGTGCGCGTGGCTACCATCGGCCTGCCGGCCAGATCACTTTCGCCGTTTGGGGTGAGTGTGCGGAGCCGGTGGGAGTATCGCACGGCCGGGCGCTCCGTTGCGCGGCACTGCAGCGGCGTGGTGGTGGCGCGCTACTTCGACCGCGGGGCCGCCGCCGCGGTGCGCCAGCGGCAGCGGACGCTGGTGGTGTAACCTGAGCCCGCTTCAACCCTGAACGAGATCACCCGCCGGCCCCCGCGCGCCGGCCGCCGCCCCCGATCCGCGGGGCCGTGCCCCCGGCGCGGCCCCGCTCGCCGCGTCCGCGCGCGGGAGGCGGGGCCATGATCCGTTTCTCCATCCGCCAGCCGGTGGCCGTGGCGATGGTGTACCTGGCGCTGGCGCTGTTGGGGGTGGCCAGCTGGCTGAAGATGCCGGTGGAACTGCTCCCCGAGACCGAGCTGCCGCGGCTGCGCATCACGGCCAGCTGGCGCGGCGCCAGC
>DASSJS010000311.1:0-13753 GCA_035691085.1 Longimicrobium sp. | reverse complement strand
TGTGGCTGTGGGCGGCCGCGCCGGTGCTGTCGGTGGGGCTGGCCTGGGCGGGCTCCACCGCGGTGCTGGTGACCGACGAGGCGCTCGAGAAGACGCGCATCCGCCGGATGTTCCAGCACTATCTCCCCCCCGCGGTGGTGCAGGAGCTGATCCATCGCCCCGAGCTGCTGGCGCTGGGCGGCGAGGAGCGCGTGGCCACCATGCTCTTCAGCGACGTGAAGGACTTCAGCCGCCTGGCCGAGGGGCTGGCGCCCACCCAGCTGGTGGCGCTGCTCAACGAGTACCTCACGGCGATGACCGACCTGGTGGTGGAGCACGGCGGGATCATCGACAAGTACCTGGGTGACGCGCTGATGGCCGAGTTCGGCGTGCCGGTGCCGCTGGACGACCACGCCGTGCGCGCCTGCCGCGTGGCGATCCGGATGCGCGATGAGCTGGGCCGCCTGCGCGAGGGGTGGAGGGAGCGCGGGATGCCGGCGCTGCACGCGCGCATCGGGATCAACACCGGGCGGGTGCTGGTGGGGAACCTGGGCAGCTTCCGGATGATGGACTACACCTGCATGGGCGACCACGTGAACCTGGCCTCGCGGCTGGAGGGGGCCAACAAGGAATACGGCACCCTGATCCTGGTGTCGGAGTTCACCTGGCGCGCCGTGGAGCCGCACTTCGTGGGGCGCGAGATCGACCGGGTGCGCGTGGTGGGGCGCAAGGAGCCGGTGGCCATCTACGAGCTGATCAGCCTGGCCGGCGATGCCGCGGACGAGAAAACCGCCGCGCTCCTGGCGGGCTTCGCCGAGGCGCTGGCGCTGTTCCGCGAGCGCCGCTTCGGCACCGCGCTCGACGCGTTCGAGGAGCTGGCCATGCGCTACCCCGACGACGGCCCCACCGCCGTCTACCTGGACCGCTGCCGCAAGCACGCCATCCTCCCGCCGCCCGTGGACTGGGACGGCGTCTACCAGCTCGCCTCCAAGTAGCCCCGACAGAGATCGGCGCATCGCCGAGGTCCGCGAACGGCAACGGCGGTGAACGCAGAGCAGCGGAGATAAGCAGAGACAGGCAGAGAACTTCATCGCGGTTCTCCGTCTATCTCTGCCTATCTTCGCTGCTCTGCGTTCATGAAGTCACAGCCTGTCGCCGCGCGGATGCCGGCATGGGCCCCACGGGACGTGGCTGGGGGAGAGGGGCCTCACCCTTGCAACCGCGCCGCAAGCCGTTGCCGTCGCTTGCCGTGGATGTGCGGCAGGCGTATCATGTTGCGCTTTTTCGGGGGTCTCGTGGCCGCGGACAAGACCATCGTGATCGCGCTGGGCGGCAACGCGCTGGCGCAGCCGGGCGAAGAAGGCACCATCACCCAGCAGTTCAAGCATACGCGCGAAAGCTTGGGCGCGGTGGTGGAGCTGGCGCGCGAGGGGTGGCGCATCGCCATCGTGCACGGCAACGGCCCGCAGGTGGGGAACGAGCTGATCCGCAACGAGCAGTCGCGCCACCTGGTCCCGCCGCTCCCGCTGGGCGTGCTGGTCGCCGCGACCGAGGGGTGGATCGGCTACATGATCCAGCAGTCGCTGCAGAACGCGCTCTACCGCGCCGGCGTGCAGCGCCAGGTGGTCACCCTCGTCACCCAGGTCCGCGTCGACCCGGCCGACCCCGAGCTGAAGCGGCCGACCAAGCCGATCGGCCGGACGATGGACGAGGGCACCGCCCGCGAGCTGGCCGCCGAGATGGGCGGCGACGTGGCGGAGACGAAGGGTGGCTGGCGCCGCGTGGTCCCCAGCCCGCGCCCGCTGGAGATCGTCGAATCGCCGATGATCCGCTCGCTGGTGGCCGAGGGGCACCTCGTGATCGCGGCGGGCGGCGGCGGCTGCCCCGTCTACCCCGACCAGCGATGGGGCGGGGGATGGGAAGGGTTGGACGCGGTGATCGACAAGGACCGCGCCGCCGCCATCCTGGGGCACGACATCGGCGCCAGCGTGCTGGTGATCCTCACCGACGTGGATGCCGTGTACGCCGACTACGGGAAGGAGACGCAGCGCGCCCTGCACCGGCTCACCGTCGGCGAGGCGGAGGCGCTGCTGCGGAGCGGGGCGCTGGGCGAGGGGAGCATGGCGCCCAAGGTGGAGGCCGCCGCCAGCTTCGTGCGCGGCGGCGGGGAGCGGGCCATCATCGCGCGGCTCGACCAGGGGCGCGAGGCGGTGGCCCGGCGGGCGGGGACGGAGATCGTCAACGGCGAACAGGTGCGCTAGTGCGGGGAAACAGGTGTGCCAGTGCGTGAGTGCGCGGCCGCGTGGCCTCCGGAGCGATGCAATGCTCCGGTTCGCCCCGCGGTCAGGAACGCACTCGCGCACTCACGCACTCACGCACCTGTTGGCTTTTCATCTTTCATCGCGGACCGAAGGAATCGCGTGAACATCCACGAATACCAGGCGAAGGAGCTGCTCGTCGCCCAGGGGATCCCGGTCCCCATGGGCGAGGTGGCCACCACGCCCGAAGAGGCCGAGGCCATCGCCCAGCGGCTGGGCGGCGCCGTCGTGATCAAGGCGCAGGTGCACGCCGGCGGGCGCGGCAAGGCCGGCGGCGTGAAGCTGGCCAAGAACCCGCAGGAGGCGAAGGAGAAGGCGGCGGCCATCCTGGGGATGCAGATCAAGGGGCTCACCGTCCATAAGGTGCTGATCGCCCCCGCCGAGGACATCGCCAGCGAGGCCTACGTGGGGATCATCCTCGACCGCGCCAGCAAGGCGCCGGTGTGGATGGTGAGCGCCGCCGGCGGCGTGGACATCGAGGAGGTGGCCGCGACGGACCCGGAGAAGATCACCAAGCTCGCCGTCGATCCGCGCTACGGCTTCCTCCCGCACCAGGCGTACAGCCTGGCGACCAAGCTGTACACCGACGTGAAGCAGCAGCGCGCGGCCGCGCAGATCCTGCTCAAGCTCTACAAGGCGTTCGTGGAGGCGGGCGGCTCGCTCGCCGAGATCAATCCGCTGATCACCACCCCCGCGGGTGAGGTCAAGGCGATCGACGCCAAGTTCAACATCGACGACAACGAGCTCTTCCGCAGGCCCGCCATCGAGGCGCTGCGCGACGAATCGTCCGAGGCGCCCAGCGAGGTGGACGCGCGCGAGTCGAACCTCACCTTCATCAAGCTCGACGGCGACGTGGGGTGCGTGGTGAACGGGGCGGGGCTGGCGATGGCCACCATGGACCTGGTGAAGTACTACGGCGGCGAGCCCGCCAACTTCCTGGACATCGGCGGCAGTTCCAACCCCGAGAAGGTGGTGAACGCGCTGCGCATCATCACCCAGGACGAGAACGTCAAGGTCATCCTGTTCAACATCTTCGGCGGCATCACCCGCACCGACGACGTGGCCAACGGGATCGTGACGGCGATAAAGCAGAGCCCCATCAACGTGCCGATCGTGATCCGGCTCACCGGCACCAACGAGGAGATCGCGGTGAAGATCCTGGCCGACGCCGGCTTCACGGCGCTCACCGACATGGACGAGGCCGTGCAGAAGGCCGTCGAGCTGGCGAAGGGAGCGGCGAACTCGTGAGCATCTTCATCGACAACTCCACCCGCCTGATCGTGCAGGGGATCACCGGGCGTGACGGCAGCTTCCACGCGAAGCAGATGATGGAGTACGGAACCAACGTGGTGGCCGGCGTCACCCCGGGGAAGGGCGGCCAGACGTTCGAGGGGAAGGTGCCGATCTTCAACACCGTGGAGGAGGCGGTGAAGGCGACGGATGCCAACGCCTCCGTCATCTACGTCCCCCCCGCCGGCGCGGCCGACGCCATGTTCGAGGCGGCCGACGCGGGCGTGGGCTTCATCGTCTGCATCACCGAGGGCGTGCCCGTGCTCGACATGACGCGCGTGCGCCCCTACGTGATGGAGAAGGGCGCCCGTCTCCTGGGCCCCAACTGCCCGGGGCTGCTCAGCCCGGGGAAGAGCAAGGTCGGCATCATCCCCGGCCACATCACCATGCCGGGGAACGTGGGGCTGGTCTCCAAGAGCGGGACGCTGACCTACGAGGTGGTCTACAAGCTGAAGGTGGCCGGGATCGGGACGACGACGTGCGTGGGCATCGGCGGCGACCCCATCAACGGCACCTCCTTCATCGACTGCCTGGCCGCCTTCGAGGCCGACCCCGACACCAGGGCCGTGGTGATGCTCGGCGAGATCGGCGGCACCGACGAGCAGGACGCCGCGAAGTACGTGAAGGAGAACATGAGCAAGCCGGTCGTCGGCTTCATCGCCGGGCAGACGGCGCCTCCGGGGCGCCGGATGGGCCACGCCGGTGCCATCATCTCGGGCTCGGCGGGGACGGCCGAGGAGAAGATGCAGGCGTTCCGCGACAACGGGATCGGCGTGGCGCGCCGCCCGCTGGACGTGGTGGGGCTGATCCAGGAACAGCTTTGAACGAGGGTGGCAGTTCCGCGCGGGAGCGCGAGGTGCGCCTGGCGGAGATCCTCCGCCCTGCGCACGTGGTGGCTCCGCTCCCCGCCGACAGTGTGCAGGCCGCGGTGTCGGCGCTGGCCCAGCGGCTGCTGGACGACGGCCAGGTGGCCGACCCCGAGCGCCTGGCGCGGCTCTTTGCCGAGGGCCGCATCCGCGACGCGGTGCACGTGGGCGGCCGCGTGATCCTTCCTCACCTGAGGACGGAGGCGGTCACGCGGCTGGTGGTGGCGCTGGGCGTGGCCTCCACGCCGCTGAACGACGGCACCGGCGGGGAAGAGGGCGGCGCGCGGGTGGTGGTGCTGGTCCTGGCCCCGCCCAACGCCACGGGGCTGTACCTGCAGACGCTGGCCGCGCTCGCCCGGGTGCTGCGCAACGACTCGGTGGTGGACGCGATGATCGCCGCCGCCAGCGCCGAGGAGATCCTGGCCATCCCCGAGGTGGCCGCCATCAGCATCCAGCCGCGGCTGACGGTGCGCGACGTGATGGCGCCGCGCGTGTACCGCGTGGGCCCCGATGCCCCGGTGCGCGAGGTGCTGGACCTGATCGCCGGCCACGGCTTCCGCGCGGTGCCGGTGGTGGACGAGGACCGCGTGGTGCTGGGGATGGTCACCGACCGCGACCTGATGCGCTTCTTCCTCCCCGTGGTGCAGAAGACCACGGGGGAAAGCCCGGTGGGCCTCAAGGACACCCCGGTGCGCGAGGTGATGAGCCGCGCCGTGATCTGCGTGAGCGAAGACCAGGCGCTCACCGAGGTGATGTCGATCATGGTGGCCAAGGACGTGGAGCGCCTCCCCGTGGTGAGCGAGGGAAAGCTCACCGGGTTTCTTACGCGTGGCGACATCCTGCGCAAGCTGTTCGCGTTTCCGTGAACCACGGTGCTGAGTACGGAGTGCTGAGTGCTGAGTGCTGAGTGCTGAGTGCTGAGTGCTGAGTGCTGAGTGCTGAGTGCTGAGTGCTGAGTGCTGAGTGCTGAGTGCTGAGTGCTGAGTGCTGAGTGCTGAGTGCTGAGCAAGGCCGTTCCGCACCCAGCACCCAGCACTCAGCACATTGAAGTTTCACCCCAAATTGAAGGATAGAGCCAACCTATGTCCCGTACATTTGCCATCATCAAGCCCGACGCCGTGCAGAACGGCTACGCGGGGAAGATCATCGCCCACATCCAGGATGCGGGCTTCAAGATCCTGGGGATGAAGCTGACGCAGATCAGCCTGCCGCAGGCGCAGAAGTTCTACGAGGTCCACAAGGAGCGCGGCTTCTACGGCGAGCTGGTGGAGTTCATGAGCAGCGGCCCGTCCATCGTCCTGGCGCTGGAGGCCGAGGGCGCCGTGCAGAAGTGGCGCGACACCATCGGCAGCACCGACCCGGCCGACGCCGCCGACGGCACCATCCGCAAGCTCTACGCGGAGAACAAGGGCCGCAACGCCGTCCACGGCTCCGACAGCGACGAGAACGCCGCCATCGAGATTGCCTTCTTCTTCAGCGGCCTGGAACTGGTGGGCTGAAGTCGCCCAGCGGTTTCGGTTGATGATCGGGATCGGCCCCGCGCCTCGGCAGAGGCGCGGGGCCGATCGGCTTTCAATCCGCACACGATGTCGTTCGCGGCATGGATCGCTGATTTCCAATCCGGTGATCCGCTCGTCTTTTCTCACCCCGCCCCTTCGATGTCATCCTGAGGCCGACCGCACCGCAACTTGTTTTCGCACAATGTTTTGCAGGCCGAAGGATCTATAGCCGCGTCTGAACGTGAGCTTGGGCTCACATCAACTCTTCAGCCCGAATGTAGTGATCCCCAATCCGCTGGATGCGTGCAGCTCCGGTACGAAAGCCGACGCCATCATCCCCGGGGTTGAGCCATACCTTAACCTACTGCACCATAACATCTTGCCGGACCGAAGAAGCGATGGGTGGGGCGTCCGAACCGGACACCTGAAAGCGGCTCTCCTGGAATCTGGATGATGTACTGGCGCCCTGTACGCTCTTTTTGTTTTCCGCCAGTAAACATATATTTCCGTCCCCCGCTCTACCGCCGCCTCGCCATTCGGACGAAGCGGCTCACCATCTCTCAGGAAAACCCCCCAATGAACAAGCTGAAGCTGGACCTCGAGGCGCTCGCCGTGGATTCGTTCCAGACCGGCGATGACGTCGACGGCACGGGCACCGTGAACGGTCATGTGGCGGAGAAGCCCACCACGAGCATGAACGACCAGATGACGTGCGGCCAGTACTCCTGTGCGGGCGCCAGCTGCTACACCTGCAGCATCTGCATGACCTTCGACTCCATGTGCCAGCAGGAATTGCAGGACGGTTTCGCGAACTGACGCCGGTCCCGCTGGTCTCGTCCCGCCTTGAAGTATGCCGGACGCCGGATCAGCGATTACGATGAAGAAACGAAGCCCCCGCGGAGGTCCGCGGGGGCTTCGTCGCTTTCGTCGCCAGGCGGCCGGCGGGTCTACTCCGGTTTCTCGGGATGCAGATGGCCGATCACCTCCGCCAGCCACGGCTCGTCCACACCACGCTTCAGGCGCGCGGACCGGATCATCCTGAGGTTGTTCGCGGTGCTCTCGGGCTCCCACGGCTCGCGCACGGCGGCGAGGGCGTTGCCCAGGTGCCGCCGCGCCTCGGCCTCGTCGCTCGCCAGCACCGCCAGCTCCAGCAGGGTGGCATGGTCCCAGTAATCGGGCTTGCCGCCCTTCAGCCGCTGCATCACGGCAAAGCGCACCACGGGGAGAAGCTCGTCCTTCTTTGCCAGCGACGCGGCGTCGCCGCGCACCTCCAGCAGCGTGACGGCGTTGATCCCCGGGAAGGCATCGCGCCAGTCGGCCTCGAAGCCGCGGACGTAGGTGTCGATCGCGCGGTTCAGGAACCCGTCGGCGCGCGGATCGCCCCGGCCGCCGGCATCCTGCCACAGGTCCTTGTACACGCGGCCCAGCAGGCCGAGCGTTTCGGAGCTGGGGCCGTGTTCCTCGGCCACCTCCTCCAGCACGTCGATCGCCTCCTGCTTGCGCCCGGCCCGGTTCAGCGCGAACCCGAGCTGTTCGCGGATCAGCACGGTGCGCTGCAGCGGCACCGGCATCCGCTCGTACAGCTCGATCATCCGCTCCCACGCCTTTACGGCCCGGTACGACAGATAGAGGTCCACCACCACGCCGGCTTCCGCCTCGGCCAGGTTTCCCAGCTCCTCCTGCACCTTCGCGACCGCGTCGGGCGAGCCCGTGACGCGGGCGCGGGCCAGGTTCTTCTTCGCCTGCGTGGAGTACGCCACCCGCTCGCGGAACAGGTCCGTCTTCAGCCGCGCGATGTCGGGTGCGCCGTAGTCCGTCAGCAGCTCGAAAAGCGGGCTGTCGGTGGGGGCCTTGGTGCGCGCGAGCTCGCGGAGGCCCTTCAGGCTCGTGGACAATGCCGTGTGGAGCGCGGCGGCCTGGTCGTCTCCGAACCGGTTCCCCTCGCCCAGGTCGTACGGGAGCGCGCGAAGCGGGCCCACGTCGAAGGGCGGCTTGTGGTTCTTCGCGAAGATGGAGACGGTGGTGGACGGCCGCGCCGCGTGCCGGACGCCCAGTTCGTAGAGCACGTTGGCGTTGGCGGTGGTCAGGTCGGCCACCGCGTAGTCGCACAGCAGCAGCCGCTCGAACATCGCCTTGTGGATGATTCCACCGGCCCGCTCCTCGTCGGCGCGGATCGCGTCCATCCCCGCGTCCTCGATCGCGGGGCGGATCGCCGATTCGTAGATCCGGTCGAAATCGATGTCGGGACCCGCCAGGGGATCCTTCTTCTTGTCGAACGGCATCAGGACGAAGCAGAGGGGGCGTTCGGACATGACCGGGCACAATGGAGGTGAAGCGGCGGGGAAGCACCGGCGATCCAACCTATGTCGCGGCGGTTCGCGAAACCACTCCTTTGTCCGGCGAAACAGGACCGGCCCCGCACCCTATGCTGGCGCGGGGCCGTATGGGAATTGTGAACTCCGTTGTTTACGAGGCTTCGCCCTCAAGCACCGTCTCCAGCCCGCGGAGGATGCCGGCCCACCCGTCCCGCGTGCCCTCGGCCCACTCGGCGCCCTCGGGGGCCAGGGTGTGGGTGAGCACCAGCTCGCACCCGCCGCCTTCCACCGGCGTGATGTCGATCTCCACGCGATCGAACCACGAGGCGTATTTCGGCACGCCGAAGGTGAAGACGAGCCGGCGCGGGCGGCCGATCTCCAGGTATTCGCCGGTGTGGTCCACATCCTCGCCGTCGCGGCGGTCCACGATCGACCAACGGCCGCCCACCCGCGCGTCGAGGTCGCAGCGCACGATGGCGCCGTCCGGCGTGGCGTACAGGAAGCGGCTCGCCAGGCGGGGATCGAGCCAGGCATCGAACACGCGCTCGGCTGGATGGCGGTAGCGGTGCTGCACGCGCACCACCACGGGCGCTTGCGAGGTCGTCATCGTCCCTCCTCCGCGTCGGTTGATGGGGATCGGTCGAGATCTTCCTGGTCCAGAAGATCGTCCAGCGCCTGGAGGCGGGCGGACCACGCGGCGGTCTGCTCCGCCATCCACGCAGCCGCGTCGCGAATTGGCCGCGGGTCGAGCGAAAGGAGGTGCTCGCGGCCGACCTTGCGGCGCCGCACCAGCCGCGCGCGCTCCAGCATGCGGATGTGCTTGGAGACGGCGTTCAGCGAGATGGCGAACGGCCGCGCCAGCTCCGTCACCCGCGCCTCGCCGCGCGACAGGCGCTGCAGGATGGCCCGGCGCGTGGGATCGGCCAGCGCCAGCAGCGTGTCGTCCAGCCCCGGATGCGATTGCGTCTGCATGTTCAACCTTAAGGTTGAATGTGCTGGGATGTCAAGCCGTCCGTTCCGGACCCTCTCCGCGCACATGGTTCTCCGTTCCCTCCGTTGCTCCGTGTGGCCTTTTCGGTTAACAGTGTCCCTCGCCGGCAGGGATTCCCGGTCTCGATACGAAAGGGTGACGAGGATGCGGGGTATGATGCGGTTCCGGGCGGCGTCTATGACGGCGGCGCTTCTCGCGCTCGCCGGCGCGCCGTCGCTCGCCTGGGCGCAGGGTGGCCCGCCGCTGATGACGGACGACCCCGGCACGCCCGATCCGGGAACGTGGGAGGTGAACGTGGCCGTCACCGGCGACCTGACCTCGGCCGGCCGCGGGTACGAGCTCCCGGTGTTCGACGTGAACTAAGGCGCGGGAGGGCACGTGCAGCTCACCGGCTCCGTGCCGCTGGCCGTGAGCCATGCCTCGCACGCCGGCACGCACGGCGACCGGGGCGAGGTGGAGATGGGCGCCAAGTGGCGCTTCATCGACCAGGGCGGCGCGTGGCCGGCGGACGTATCGACCTTCCCCAAGGTGGTATTCCACCCGCCTGTCGCCGGGGCGGGGGAGGCAACGGAGGTGCTGCTGCCGCTGGAGGCCGCGCGCGCGTTCGGCGCCTTCTCGGTGAACGTGGATGGGGCCGCGTGGTCCAGCGGCACGCGTCGGGGTCTGCTTCTACGGCGCGGCGTTCCAGTACGCCCGCACGCAACGGATGCAGGGGCTCGCCGAGCTCCACGTGGAGAGCGGCACCGATGAAGGCACCGCGCGATTCCTGAACGCCGGCCTCCGTCGCGGGCTGGACGCGCACCGCATCCTCCTCTTCAGCATCGACCACAACATCTTTCGCGGCAGCGCGCCGGGCGAGACGGTGGCGTATCTTGGCCTGCAGTTCCACGGCTGAAGAAGAAGTCCCCAGTTCCGAGCCTCCAGTCCCCAGTATGTGATTCCTGGGCACCGGGCACTGGAAACCGCGCACCTCCCCACTTGTGCAACTCGAAGCGCTTCCCTTTCGTACGTCACCTCAAGACGTTCAACACACCCAGTTCCACCCGACCCGGCATCCCTACCGTGAACCTGATCCTCCGCTGGCTGATCACCGCCGCCGCCGTGTGGGCCGCGGCGCACTTCGTTCCCGGCATCCACTACACGGGCGGCATCAAGACGCTGCTGGTGGTGGCGCTGGTGATGGGGCTGGTGAACGCACTGGTCCGCCCCATCGTCAAGAAGCTGGCGTGCGGCGTGATCGTGCTCACGCTGGGGCTGGCGCTGTTCATCATCAACGCGCTGATGCTGCTGCTCACCGGCTACATCACCCGCCACTTCGGCTATGATTTCCAGGTGGACGGCTTCGTTCCCGCGCTCATCGGTTCGGTGGTGATCAGCCTGGTGAGCTGGGTACTGTCGATGTTCCTGGTGGACGGCGGCGAAGACCGCTGACGCCTTCACGAGAGCCGATGATGCGGACCCGACGCCGCCTGGTTTTCGACCCGCCCCTGGCCGGGCCGATGGAGATGCGCGCCGAGAACGTGCTGACGGAACTGAGCCGCCGCGGCTTCGTGGACGTGGAGCGGTTCGGCACGCGGGTGCGATTCCACGGGATGTCCTCGGCCCGGCCCGCGCGGAGCATGGAGGAGCGCCATGCGCAGGTGATCGCGGGCGGGCGCATCGACCTGCACCCGTCGGGGCGCCATGCCGACGTGGAGCTGGAGTGCAATCGTGACCACGTTTTCCTGGCCACGCTGGTGTGCGTGGTGCTGGTGATCGCGCCGGTTCCGATGCTGGTGCGCGCGGCCGCGCTGGGGTACGCCGTGTGGGCCATCCTCGGCGCGCGGCGTGGCGTGCCTCCCGTCACCAACTGGGTGGCCCGGGCGGCGAGACAGCCGTGAGCCACACCTCCACCCGGCGGACGCCGCGGATCGACCACGACCGATGAGCGACGCCGCCCCCGCCCTGAGCTCCTCGCTCCCCGGCACGACCCCGCCTCCGGCCGCGAGCCGCCGCCCCCGCGCCACCCTGTCCGACCGCGTCGGCCAGGCGACGGCCGAGGGGCTGGGCCTGCTGCTGCTGACGATGGTTTGGACCGCCACCACGGCCCTGTTCCTGGTGTGGCCCTCCATCCCCGCGCTCCCGGCGGTGGCGGCGTCGGCGGCGCTGTTCACAGCCGTGCACCTGCGCACCCCGCGGCAGCGCGCGCGGCTGAGGCTGCGGCGCATCCCGCTCCCCGCGTGGGCGGTGGTGCTGGCGGCGCTGGCGACGGCGGCGTGGGCCGCGGCCAGCTGGCGCGTGTGGCAACACCTTCTCCCCTCCGCCGCGTCCGGCTCGCCCCCGTACGCCGACGCGCTGCGCCAGCCCGGCGTGTGGCTCGCGGCCGGGATCGCCACCCTGCTTCTCGGCCCGCTGGTGGAGGAGGTCGGCTATCGCGGGTGGATACAGGGCCGATTCACGCGGCTGCTGGGCGTGTGGCCCGCGCTCGTGATCACCGCACTGGTCTTCGCGGCCACCCATGGCCGGCCGCGCGCGCTCCCCGTGCTCCTCGCGACGGCGTTGGTCTTCGGCGCGGCGAGACGGCTGAGCGGCTCGCTCTGGCTTCCCATCGTGCTGCACGTGGCGGCGAACGCGTCCAATCTTCCCGGCTTGGCGGGATGGGAGCTGACCGTGCCCGGCGCCGCCGTCCTGGCACCGTCCGCCGCCGCCATCCTCGTCTGGCTCGGCGTGCGCTACTCGCCCCGCGCCCGCCGCCGCCGTGCCACGGCCCGCCGCGCGACCACCACCGCCATCCCCGCCACGCGATGAAAGTCGGCCCGCACACGGGAGGCGGCGGTCTGCTGCCGCCCATCCACGCCGTCCGCCACGTTACCTTCGCCTCGCCAGCCGCCGCCGCGCTGGACGCCGTCGAAGCGGAACTGCGGAGCCGGGGAAACCAGGTCCACCGCCTGTCGCCCCACGTGGTGGAATTCGAGAACTCCGGCGTGCCCGGTGTCTTCGATTTTTCGTTCATGGGGCGGGCCAGGGTGGCGGGGCTGGTGAGAGGGGGCAGGGTGACGTTCGATCCCGCGGCGCCAGAGCATGGGCTGCGGGTGGATCTGCGGTTCAATGCGTGGCTTGCCTACGCGCTGCCCTGCCTGTGCGTGGCCGCGGTGCTGGTGCAGCCGGTGGACGCAGCGGCGCGGCTGCTGGTGCTGGTGGCCGGCGCCGTCGGCGCGTGGATCAACTACACGCGGGCGGCCGGCACGTACGTGTCGTGGATCGGCGGGGCGGCTGCCAGGGCCCAGCCCCTTCCGGCGCTCCCCGCGGCCTCGCACGCGGCATGACCCGCGACGGCAACTCGATGACGGTTGGACGGGGCTCGCGCCTGCTGGCGCCCTTGCGCTCCGTCCGGGAGATGGACCTCACCGTTCCGCCCGGTACCCCGGCCGAGGACGTGCTGAATGCGATCGCCGCGCAGCTGAAGCGGAAGGGGAACCGCGTGGAGCCATCCGCGGGCGGGACGCTGGAATTTCGCCGGGTGAGCGGAAGCGGCGGAATGCCGATGGACCGTGCCGCGGCCACGGTGAGCGGCGGCGTAGTCACCCTTGATATGAGCGCGGCGCCGGCGCGCGCGCGCGTGGAACTGCGTTATTCGCGCTGGCTGACCTTCTTCTTCCCCGCGGTGGCGGTTGGCGCGGTGGTGCTGACCGAGGGTTCGGCGTGGGTGCGGCTCGGCGTTATCGCGGTGCTTGCCGGCCTCATCTGGCTCAACTGCTCGATGGGCCGCTACGCGTATCACACCTGGATCGCAGAGGCCGCCCTCGGCGCCATCCCCGGCGGCGGGGCTCCGGCAGGGGCGCGCCGCATCCGGCCCGGATCACCGTAACGAGACAGCCACGATCCAACGCACTCACGCACTCACGCACTCAGGCACTCACGCACTCACGCACTCACGCACTCACGCACCTTTTCAGCGGTTCCCGGCTCCTCGGCACACCACCCCCCGATCCGTTTCGCCGAACCGGTGTATCACCCCACACTGTGCCGGGCTGGAGCGCCCCTTGCGGCGCCCGGCCCGGCACCTGAGTTTCTGAGCCCCGTTCACTCCGTGGCACGTCCGCATGGACGGCGGCGGGGCGCGATCTGCCATCGAACCCGAAAAGCCCCGCCGTTGCTTGACAGGCGGGGCGGTTTGGGATACTTTTACGGTTTATGCTGCATCTGAGCCTTACGGCGGTGGACCGCGGAGACGCACACCTGCGCGAGCAGATTCCGCCGGACCACGCGATGTGGAACGACACGGGCGTGGAGTTGGCGACGCCGCTGGTGGTGGACCTCACGGCCACCGACGTCGGCGAGGGAGTCCTGGTTCGCGGCACGCTGGCCACCACGGTGCGCCAGGCGTGCAGGCGGTGCCTGGAGCCCGTGGAGCAGGAGGTGCGCGAGCACGTCGACCTCCTCTTCACCGAGCCCGCCCAGGGTGACGACGATGTGGACGATGGCGAGGTCTACCCGCTCCCCACGCGCGGCGACG
>DASSJS010000310.1:0-9404 GCA_035691085.1 Longimicrobium sp. | reverse complement strand
TGCGGGCGCGCCGATCCGGTCGCTGGCGGCCGAGGCGTCGGTCGCGAGCTCGGCCAGCGTGTCGTCCGCCGGGGAAAGGCCGCGGGCGGTGTAGGTGTCATGGAAGGCGTGGGCCTCTTCCACGTCGGCGGGGCAGATGAAGGCGGGGCCGAGCGCGGCGGCGGCTTCCAGCGCCAGCGCGAACAGGTCGCGCGCGACCGACGCGATGCGCTCGTCGCGCAGGCCCAGGCGGCCGGCGCGGTCCAGCAGCGCGGCGTCGGGCGCGCCCACCAGCTCGCGCGCGGCGGCGAACGACGGCACGTGGTAGGTCAATCCGCCCAGGAACACCACGGGGGCCGCGTACCACTCGGGCGCCACCGCGTCGGCGCCGCGCACCTCCACGAAGCCCTTGGGGCGCACGTCGGGGAAGAGCGTGGTGAGATGCGTCTTCCAGTGGTCCGCCGTCGCCACGCCGCGGGCGTTCCACTCCCGGAAGGGGAGCCACCCCTCCCGCGGCGCATCCGGCATCAGGATGGCGGGCGCGTCGAGCGCGAACTCCAGGTATTCCGCCACCGGATCATCGCCGCAGGGAAAGATCCCCGTCCGCGCGCCGCCCAGCTCGCGCCAGATGCACGCGCGGAAGCTGCGCGCGCCCGTGTCACGCCCGCGGTAGACGGGCGAGTTGGCGAAGATGGCGGTGAGCCAGGGCGACAGCGCGTTCAGAAAGCGCCAGCGGGCATCCGCCTCGCCGCACCAGTCCAGGTTGCACTGGAACGACGCGGTCTGGCGCATCATCCGGGTGCCGCCGCTGCCGCAGTCTTCCAGGAAGCGGGTGAGACGGACGTAGCGCTCGCCGGGAAGCTGCAGCGGCAGCTCATTCACCCCGTTGCACGGATCGACGCCCAGGCTCAGCATCTCGATGCCGTGGTCGCGCGCGGCGGCCAGCAGCGGGCGGACGGTGGAGCGCAGGCTGTTCAGCAGCGCGCTGGCCGACGGGAACGGCGGCGCGCTCAGCTCGATCTGCCCGCCGGGCTCGAAGGTGATGGTGCCGCCGTCGGGGACGACCCAGTTGGGCATCCCGTACATCGAGGCCGTTTCGCGCCACCCCCAGCGCGGGGCGAACTCGCGCAGCAGCGGCAGCGTGGAAAGGCCGTGCTCCGCCACGATCGGCACCTGCCGGCGCGTTTCGGCATCCACCGGCAGCAGCTCCACCTCGGCGCCGATGGACGGCGGCCGCGACGAGCGCCGGCGCCCGCCGAACGCGTTGTCGCGGAGGTCCGCGGCCAGGGCGGCAGGGTCCAGCATCACTCGGGCGCGGCGGTAAGGATGGCGAAGAGGCCCGCTTCGTCGGTCTCCCAGCGCGTCACCGCCATCCCCGCGGCGCCCAGGATGGCGTCGATGCTGGCGCGGTCGTGCTTGCACGAGATCTCGGTGCGGATGCTCTCCCCCGCCTCGATGCGGATCTCGCCCACGCCGGGGATGGTGACCGTCTGCGGCGTGGACGGCACCAGGTGCATCTCGATGCGGTGCAGCTCGCGGTTGTAGAACGCGCGGTGCTGGTACGCATCCACGTTGAAGTCGGCGCCGGCCAGCGTGTTGACCACGCGCAGCATGTTGCGGTTGAACTCGGCGGTCACGCCGGCCGCGTCGTTATACGCCGCCTCGATCACCGCCGGGTCCTTGCGCAGGTCCACGCCCATCAGGAACGCGTCGCCGCCGTGCATCCGCCGGCGCACGCGGCCGAGCAGCGGCACGGCCTGCTCCGGCGTGAAGTTGCCGATGGTGCTGCCCAGGAAGGCGTGCAGCACCGGGTGCGGCAGCTCGGGCGGCAGCTCGAAGTCGGCCGTCATGTCGGCGACGACGGGGACGACGTCGAGGGTGGGATAGTCGCCGCTCAGGCGGATGGCGGTGGCTTCCAGGAATTCGGCGCTCACGTCCACCGGCACGTACGCGGCAAAGCCGACCGCGTCGCGCACGGCGCTCAGGATCGTCCGCGTTTTCTCCCCGCTCCCCGCGCCCAGTTCCACCACCGTCCTGGGCTGGATCTGCCAGATCCAGTCGGGCATCCACGCCTTCAGCAGTGCGGCCTCGGTGCGGGTGAGGTAGTACTCGGGGAGGCGGGTGATCCGTTCGAACAGCTCGGAGCCGCGCTCGTCGTAGAAGTACTTGGGCGGCAGCTCCTTCTGCGCGCGGGCCATCCCGTCCCGGATTTCGGCCAGCATCCCCGCGGCGGCGGGCGAGAGCGTGTCAGTCATCGCGCGCGATCCGGAAGCCGCTGAAGATCTGCCGGCGGATGGGGTAGTCCCAGTTGCGGAAGGTGTTGCGGATGGCGCCCGGGCGCGTGGCCCAGCTCCCCCCGCGCAGCACCTTGTAGTCGGGCCCGAAGAAGACCTCGCTGTACTCCTTGTACGGAAACGTCTCGTATCCCGGGTACGGGGTGAAGTCGGACGACGTCCACTCCCACACGTCGCCGATCATCCCATAGCAGCCGATGGGGCTCACGTTGCGGGGATAGGCGCCGGTCTGCGCGGCCTCGAACGAGAGCTGGTCGAGGTTTGCCTCCAGCGGCGACGGCGCGTCCTCGCCCCACGGATACGTCCGCTTCTGGCCGGTGGCCGGATCCCAGCTGGCGGCGGCCTCCCACTCGTGCTCGGTGGGGAGGCGCGCGCCGGCCCAGCGCGCGTACGCCTCGGCCTCGTGCCAGCAGACGTGGCAGACGGGGCGCTCGGGATCCACGATCATCTCGCGGTCCATCGACCGGGTCATCCAGCGCCCCTCGTGGCGATGCCAGAACTGGGGGGCAAACAGGCCGGCCTCCTCCCTGTGCGCCCAACCGGCGTCGCTCCACAGCTCGCGCCGCTGGTAGCCGCCGTCGTCGATGAAGCGCGCGTACTCGCCGTTGGTGACCGCCCACGCGCCGATGCGGAAGGGGGCAAGCTCCACGGCGTGGCGCGGGCGCTCGTTGTCGTACGCGGCGGCGCGGTCGTCGGTGCCGATCTCCACGCGGCCGCCGGGGAAGCGCACCATCCCGCCGGTGTCGGCGGGCACGGGGCGGCCGGGGGGCGTGGCGATGGCGCGCGGGGCGCGGTACGGCGGATCGTCCTTCAGCTGCAGCGCCTGCAGGATGGTCTCGTTGTGCTGGTACTCGTGCTGCAGCACCATGTTGTACACGTAGCCGGCGCGCAGCAGCGGGTCGTCGTCGCGCGGCGCGCCGCCGTCCACCACGTTCTGGAGGACGCGCAGGCGGGTGTTGGCCATCACCTCGAGCGTGTCGGAGAGCTGCGGCAGCGGGAGCTTGCCGCGCACCGAGCGGGGGTTCTCGAACGGGTTGAACATCCCCGGCATCTCGCCGAACTCCACCGGCCCGGTCAGGTTGCGGACCAGCCACAGCTCCTCGAAATGCGCGATGTGCCCCATGTCCCACACGATGGGGCTCATCAGCTTGTTGTGCTGCGCCATCAGCTCCTCTTCGGGCACGGGGCTCACCAGCAGGAGCGTGCGCGTGCGCGCGTCGAGAAGCAGGTCCGCGAGGTCGCGCGCGGACGGCGCGTTGCCGTTGCTGGCGGGCATGGAGACAGGGGCCGAAGGGTTTGGGCCGGCTCGAACGGCCGGACAAAGCTACGGACGGGCTACGGGCGGCGCCACGGTTTTGGTGTGCGGATGCGTGTGATCGCAACTGCACACGATGACGCAAAAACCCGGCCTGCTACAGAAGGTTTGTCAAAGGTTGTACGTGGCGTGGCACGGTGTCTGGATTGCCCGGGCGCGGAGGATTTTGGCGGCAAATCCTCCGCGCCGCGCCCCCTCCGGCCGGCCGAGGCCGTCCACCTCCCCCGCGCTGCGCGGGGGGAGGGGAGCACTGCAAGGGCAGGGGAGATCGAGAGATCTCGCTCGCACCGGCATCTCTCAAGCCAACCTCTCCCGGTCCGGGGGAGGTGCGAGCCCAAGCGAGCGGAGGGGGCGCGATGCCGAGGTAACGCGCCTCCACCGATCCTCCCGGCCCCCGACGCTCTCCTGTTTACCTGTTCGATTGACCGCAGCCCGTGCAGGTTACAGCGTTGTAGTGCGGATACGCCTCTCGCGCCCACACCGGATTTCTTCTCACGTGACCTCATCGGTGGCTGACGACTCAACGCAGGCCGTCCTTTCCGCGCGCGGCGTGGCCAAGCGCTACGGGCAGGCCGTGGCGCTCGACGGCGTGTCGATCGACGTCCGCCCCGGCGAGTGCGTGGCGCTGGTGGGCGAGAGCGGGTCGGGGAAGACCACGCTGCTGCGCTGCTTCAACCGGATGACCGAGATCGATGCCGGCACCGTGCGGGTGGAAGGCGCCGACGTGATGGCCGGCGACCCCGTGCAACTGCGCCGCCGCGTGGGCTACGTGCCGCAGGATGGCGGGCTGATGCCGCACTGGTCCGTGCTGCGCAACGTCTCCCTCGTCCCCTGGCTGCGCGACGACGCGGAGGCGCCCAGGCGCGCGGCCGAGGCGCTGGAGTGGGTGGGCCTGCCGCCCGATCGGTTCGGCGGGCGCTGGCCGCGCGAGCTGAGCGGCGGGCAGCGGCAGCGCGTGGCCATCGCGCGGGCGCTGGCGGCAAGCCCGAAGATCGTGCTGCTCGACGAGCCGTTCGGCGCGCTCGATGCCATCACCCGCGCCGAGCTGCAGACATCGTTCGAGGCGCTGCGCCGCCGGCTCGGTATCACCGCCCTGTTCGTCACGCACGACCTGCACGAGGCCGCGCTCCTGGCCGACCGCATCGCCGTGCTCCGCCACGGCCGCATCGAGCAGGTCGCCTCGGCCAACGAGCTGATGACGGCGCCCGCGACGGACTACGTGCGCGATCTGCTGGCCCGGGCGAGGATGGTGGCGGCATGAACCGGCCCTCATCCCTCCGCCCCGAGGCCACGCTTCGACCGGCCCCCGCACCGGCGACTGAAGTCGCAGCAACAACTACGAAAAGCCTCGCAAACGGCGCGAGGCTCGACAGCACGGGACCAGCGCCTGGAATGCTGCCGGCGTGGGCGATGGCCCGCGCCGCGGAGCGGTGCGTGCGTGCAGTCCGCGAAGGCGGACTTCGGGCCGTTGTTGCCGCGATTTCAATCGCCTGGTTCCTATTCCTCGGCGCGGCCGGGCTCGTTGCCCAGCAGCAGCCTTCGACCCGCCCCGTTGTGATCGCCTCCAAGCCGTTCGGCGAGAGCTACCTGCTGGCGGAGATGTTCGCGCAGGTGCTGGAGGCGCGCGGGATCCGCGTCGATCGGCGGATGGGGCTGGGGGCCACCGAGATCGCGTTCGGCGCGCTGCGGACGGGGGCGATCGACGTCTACCCGGAGTACACGGGAACGGGGCTCACGGCCATCCTCCACGAGGAGCCGAAGGGCGACGCGGGCGCGGTGTTCGGGCGCGTGTCGCGCGAGTTCGAGGCGCGCTGGGGGGTGCACTGGCTGCCGCCGCTGGGCTTCGAGAACACCTACGCCATCGCCGTGCGCAAGGAGACGGCGCGGCGCTACAACCTGCGCACGCTCAGCGACCTGGCGCGCGCGTCGCCCAACCTGACCGCCGGGCTGACGCCCGACTTCATCGGCCGGCCCGACGGGCTGCCGGGGCTGACGAAGGCGTACGGCCTGCGCCCCCGCGCCGTCCGCTCGCTGGTGCAGGCCGTGAAGTACCAGGCGCTGGCCGAGGGCGCCGTGGACGTGGTGGATGGATACAGCACCGACGGAATGCTGGCAAAGTACAATCTTGCGGTGCTGGAAGACGACAAGCGCTTCTTCCCGCCCTACCAGGCCGCGGCGCTGGTGGGCGCCCGCCTCTGGCGCGAGCAGCCGCGGGCCGTGGCCGAGCTGGAGCGGCTGAGCGGCCGCCTGTCGGTGGAGCAGATGCGCGTGCTGAACCGGCGGGTGGAGGTGGATGGCGAGCCGGTCGCGAACGTCGCCGCCAGCGCGCTGCGGGGGATGGGGGTGCTGCGGCGGGACGATGCGCCGCGTGCCACCGCTGGCCGCTCCGGAGCGGGGGAGGGATCGTTCCCGGCATACCTGTGGGCGCGGCGGGGCGACCTGTGGCGCAACACGCTGCGGCACATCCTGCTGGTGCTGGTGTCGCTGGCCGCCGCCGTGGCGGTCGCCGTCCCCGCGGGGGTGGCGCTGGAGCGCGCGCGGCCGGGCGTGGCGGAGGGCGCCATCCGCGGCGCGGGGGTGCTGCAGACCATCCCCAGCATCGCGCTGCTGGCGTTCATGATCCCGCTGCTCGGGATTGGCGTGGTGCCGGCGCTGGTGGCGCTGTGGCTGTACTCGCTCTACCCCATCATCCGCAACACCTACAGCGGCGTGCGCGACGCCGGCCCCGAGGCGACCCAGGCCGCGCGGGCGCTGGGGATGAGCCCGGGCCAGGTGCTGCGCCACGTGCGCCTGCCGCTGGCCGCGCCGCTGATCATGGCCGGCATCCGCACCGCCGCGGTGATCACCGTGGGCACCGCCACGCTGGCCGCGTTCATCGGCGCGGGCGGGCTGGGCGACCCCATCGTGGCCGGCCTGGCGCTCACCGACAGCCGGATGATCCTTTCCGGCGCCATCCCCGCCGCGCTCCTGGCGCTGCTGGTGGACGCCGCGCTGGCCTTGTGCGAGCGCTGGGTCACGCCGGGAGGAATCCGCTGATCGGCCAGCTCCCCGAATCGCGTCCACGCAAGTTCCGCCCAGACGCAGAGAAGCCGACCCGCCAACCTCTCCCGGTACGGGGGAGGTGCGAGCCTAAGCGAGCGGAGGGGGCGCGGCGCCGCGGTGGCGCGGAGATGCCTCTCCTGCGGTGGGCCTCTCCATTCGGCGGCCTCTCCCTTCGTTGGCGCGAACGTTGCCCCCCCGCCACCCTCTCCGCGGCACTCAGCCGCGGGGGATGTCCATCGACCTGAAGCGAGGTGGCACGATGCCCAAATACAAGATGCGCCAGAAGCTCCTCTCCATCGGCGAGGACTACACGATCGAGGACGAGAGCGGGCGCGCGGTCTACAAGGTGGATGGCAAGGTGCTGACCATCCGCGAGACCTTCGTGATCGTGGACATGAGCGGGCGCGAGGTGGCCACCATCCGCGAAAAGAAGCTCGCCATCCGCGACAGCATGAAGATCCTGCGTGACGGAAACACCATCGCCACGGTGAAGAAGGCGCTGATCTCGCCCTTCACCGACCGCTTCGACGTGGACGTGGAGGGCGGCGAGGACCTGAAGGTGAAGGGCAATCTGCTGGACCACGAGTACACCATCCGCCGCGACGGCGACACGGTGGCCACGGTGTCGAAGCACTGGTTCACCCTGCGCGACACCTACGGCATCGACATCGCCCCCGGCCAGGACGACGCGCTGATCCTTGCCGTTGCCGTGGCCCTCGACGAGATGGCCCACGACCCCGACGAGGGGAAGGGCAACTGAATCACCCGGAGGGCCAGGGAAACCAGAGGACCAGAGAACCGCACCCGGGTTCCCTGGTCCCCGTTTTTCCCCTGGTGCTCTGGTCCCCTGGTGCTCTGGGTCAGATCAACGCCAGCCACGGAGACGCGACCCGTCCTCCTCCGCGCGGTGATCGCCGTTGTCCTACAGCGATTTGATGCGGACCGATCAGCCCGCGCTCTGGCCGAAGAACATCAGGCTGCCGCCCTTGATCTTCCCGATCAGCGCGTTGATCTGGCTCATGGACACGGCGGGGCACCCGTTGCTGCGCCCCTGCACCACGGCGCTGTCGTGCACGTAATCGGCCCCGTGCACCACCACGGCACGCTTGCGCATGTTCGAGTTGCTGGCGCCCGACAGCCCGTCCAGCCGCAGCGAAAGGCCGTGCTTCCCCTGGTACGTCTCGGCCGTCCGCACGAAGCCGAGCGAGCTCATGTTGGAGCCCGGCTCGTTGCCGAACCGCGTCGCCTTCCCGTTGTGCACCGGCTCCGACCCGATCCCGTTGGCCACGAACAGCGACTGCACCTGGCCCGACGCCATGTCGATCACGTGCAGCCGCCGCTTGCTCGAGTTCATCGAGTAGTCCAGCACCGAGATGTGCGACTGGTTGTCGAACTCGTTCGCGTGCGCGGTGAAGAACTCGATCGCCTTCTGGAGCAGGCCTGCCGGCACCACCTTGCCCGGGTCCAGGTGGCCGAAGTTCGCCGGCGCGGCCTTCGCGGCGCCGAGCCCCAGGCCGTGGCTCGCACCTGCGCGGCCGGGGCGGAACCGGTCGCGCACGGCTTCTTCGTTCGCGGCGATGTTCTCGGGCTCGGGCGCCTCTTCACCCTCGGCAACGTCTTCCGAGTCGGGGATCACCTCGCGCGGATATTCGTGGTCGGACATGGCTGGCCTCGGCGTTGGGGGATGCCCGGCGCATGCACCCGGGCGTGCGGAGGATTAGATGGCCCGGCCCGGCTGATATTCCGCTGTAGCTCTCTACCCTGGCAACGCTTTCGCGCTCTCCGCCGCAAAGGCGACATGAACACGGAGGCCACGGAGTACCACGGGAGCCACGGAGGAACTTCATCGCGGTTCCTCCGTGCTCTCCGTGGTCCTCCGTGCCCTCCGTGTTCATGGCTGTTGTCGTTCAACACGACATCCGCCCGTTATCCAACGAAACCGCAGCGATTTATGCGACAGTCGCCCACTCAAACGTTTGGCACGATCCTTTCTATGGGAGGCGGCTCTCGGGATCGCGTAACACATTGAAGGAGGGCGAGATATGAAGATATTGAATCGGTTCGCGACGGGAGCGGTGGTGGCAGTGTCGCTGGCGATGGGGGCGGCCCCGGCGCACGCGGCCGACGGGCCGGCGCGGGTGAGCGGCGAGAAGTTCTACATCTCCGTGGACCTGTCGGAGCGGATGCTGTACGTGATGAAAGACGGCGAGCAGATCGAGAGCCACGCCGTCGCCATCGGCCAGCCGCGGCACCCCACGCCCACGGGGAGCTTCCGCATCCGGCGCATCGTATGGAACCCGCGGTGGGTTCCGCCCGATGCGGGCTGGGCGCGCAACAAGCGGCCTCGTGACCCGGGCGACCCGCGCAACCCGATGGGCCGCGTGAAGCTCTTCTTCCACGACCCGGACCTGTACATCCACGGGACGCGCGAGACCGATTCGCTGGGCGAGGCCGAGAGCCACGGGTGCATCCGGATGGCGAACAGCACGGTGATCGCGCTGGCGCGGCAGGTGATGGCCAACGGCGGCAGCCCCCGCGACCCCAGCTGGTTCCGCCGCGTGCTGAACCGGGTCACCAGCACCAGCTCGGTGTACCTGTCCGACCCCGTGCTGGTGGAGATCCACCGCTAGCCCTTGTGGTGCGGGGGTACGGAGGTGCGGGGGTACGGAGGTACGGTGGAGTGCTCCCCGTATCTTGATCCAGTAGAATGGGAGTCCACCACCCTATCGAGGGAGAGGACTCCGTGAAGAAGAAAACATATACGGCTACGCAGA
>DASSJS010000309.1:0-7867 GCA_035691085.1 Longimicrobium sp. | reverse complement strand
CGGCCTACTTCGTCTGCTCCATGCTGCAGCTGTTCCTGGAGTACCCGGGCGCCGGCCGCTGCACCACGCTGGCCCGCCTGCTCTGCGGGGGCGAGCCGCTCTCCCCCTCGCTCGTGCAGCGCGTCCGGGAGCGCCTCCCCTGGGCGAGGCTCCACAACCTCTATGGTCCCACCGAATCGGCGGTGTCGGCGACGGGGCCGGTCACCGTCGAGGACGATGCCCTGGGCACCGTTCCCATCGGCCGGCCGTCGCCGAACGTACGGATCTACCTCCTGGACGAGTGGGGCGAGCCGGCGCCGGTGCGGGTGGCGGGGGAGATGTACGTGGGGGGCGCGCAGCTGGCGCGCGGCTACCTGGACCGTCCGGGGCTGACGGCGGAGCGGTTCGTCCCCGACCCGTTCGGCGGCCGGCCGGGGGCGCGGCTGTACCGGACGGGCGACCGCGCGCGCTGGCGGGCCGACGGACGGATCGAGTTCCTGGGCCGGATGGACTTCCAGGTGAAGGTGCGCGGCTTCCGCGTGGAGCCGGGCGAGGTCGAGGAGCGGCTCAAGGAGCACGCGGGGGTGCGCGACGCGGCGGTGCTGGCCCGTGAAGACACACCGGGGGAGATGCGCCTGGTGGCGTACTGGCTGGGCGGTCCGGTGGAGGCGGAGGCGCTGCGGGCGCACCTGGGCGAGATGCTGCCCGCGTACATGGTGCCGTCGGCGTTCGTGCGGCTGGAGCAGTGGCCGCTCACGCCCACGGGGAAGCTGGACCGCAAGGCGCTCCCCGCCCCGGAGGGGGGCGCGTACGCGTCCGCGGGCTACGAGGCGCCCGCGGGCCAGACCGAAGAGGCGCTCGCTGCGATCTGGTCGGAACTGCTCGGCGTGGAGCGCGTCGGACGCCACGACAACTTCTTCGACCTGGGCGGGCACTCGCTCCGGGCGATCCGGCTGGTCCTCCGTGTCAAGGAGGAGATGCAGGTGGATCTCGCGCTGCGGGAGGTGTTCGAGCTCCCGGTCCTGTCTTCCATGGCCGATCACCTCCTCGACGCGCAGCTCGCGCGGTTCGATCCGGAGGAGCTCGCGCAGCTCGCGCGAGCCATGTCCGAATACTCCGAAGGGTGAGCCCGTGATGCGATCCCTCCTCCGACACGCACCTACGGTCGGAGCCACCGCTTGAGGCGCGAAACTGATGCCGACAATCGCTGAACGCGAAAAGCTTCTGAGGATGGCGCAGGCGGCCAAACTCAGGCTCAGTGTATCGGAACCAAGCCCCATCGTTCCCGTGGAGCGCGGGGCGCCCCTGCCGTTGTCGTTCGCGCAGCAGCGGCTCTGGTTCCTGGAACAGCTGGGGGGCGTGGGCGCCGCCTACCACATTCCCAAGGGACTGCGGCTGCGCGGCGAGCTCGACCGGGAGGCGCTGCGCCGTGCCCTGGACCGGATCGTGGCGCGCCACGAGGCGCTGCGGACCACGTTCGCGGAGGTGGACGGAGAACCGGTGCAGCAGATCGCGCCCGTGGCCGGGAGTGGATTCCATCTCCTCGACCACGACCTGGGGGAGCACCCCGACCCGGAGGGTGAGCTGAGCCGGCTGGCCGCCAGCGAGGCGGCCGCGCCGTTCGATCTGGAGCGGGGCCCGCTCATCCGCGGACGTCTGATCCGGTTGGGGATGGAGGATCACGCGCTGCTGCTGACCATGCACCACATCGTCTCCGACGGGTGGTCGATGGACGTGCTCACCCGCGAGCTGAGCGCCCTGTATGGTGCCTTCGTCCGCGGGGAGCCCGATCCGCTTCCTCCGCTTCCGGTGCAGTATGCGGACTACGCCGTGTGGCAGCGGCGGCGCGTGAGTGGCGAGGTGCTGCGCGGGCAGGCGGAATACTGGAAGCAGACGCTCTCGGGCGCGCCGGAGCTCATGGAACTACCGGCGGACCGCACGCGTCCCGTGCGGCAGGATTTTGCCGGAGCCGCGGTCGCGACCGTGCTGGAGACGGAGCTGACGTCAAGTTTGAAGGCGCTCGGCCAGCGTCATGAGACGACGTTGTTCATGACGCTGCTGGCGGGGTGGTCGGTGGTGCTGGGCCGGCTGTCGGGGGGGGAGGACGTGATCATCGGTACTCCGCTGGCCAACCGGGCGGTGCCGGAAATCGGGGGATTGATCGGTTTCTTCGTGAACACCGTCGCGTTGCGGGTGGGCCTCTCCGGCTCACCGACGGTGGCGGAGCTGCTGGGGCGGGTGAAGGAGCGGGTGCTGGATGCGCAGCATCACCAGGATATCCCGTTCGAGCAGGTGGTGGAGCTGGTGCAGCCGGCGCGCAGCCTGGGACACTCTCCGCTCGTCCAGGTGATGTTCTCCTTGCAGAACATGAGGGAGAGCAAGATGGAACTGCCGGGGCTGACGCTGGTGCCGTTGAGGCTCACGGCGTCGGGAACCGCGAAGGTCGACCTGTCGCTGGGGCTCTTCGAGGCTGGGGAGCGGATTGTGGGCGGACTGGCGTACGCCACGTCGCTGTTCGAGCGGGAGACGGTGGAACGCTGGCTCACGTACCTGCGCAACGTGCTGGAGGGGTTCGCGGCGGATGACGGCCGGCCGGTGGAGCGGCTGGCGCTCATGCCCGAGAGCGAGCGCCGCCTGGTGGTTGAGGAGTGGAACCGCACCGAGGCGGAGTATCCGGGCGAGGCGTGCATCCACGAGCTCTTCGAGCGGCAGGTGGCGCGCACGCCCGAGGCGGTGGCGGTGGTCTTCGGGGGGGAGCACCTCACGTACGCGGAGCTGGAGCGGCGGGCGAACCAGCTGGCGCACTCCCTCCGCGGGCGCGGCGTGGGCCCGGAGGACCGGGTGGCGCTGTGCATGGAGCGCTCGCCGGAGCTGATGGTGGCCTTCCTGGGCATCCTGAAGGCGGGAGCGGCGTACGTGGCGCTGGAGCCCGCCCACCCGGCGGACCGGCTGGCGTACATGCTCCAGGACAGCGGGGCGCGGCTGCTGCTCACGCAGTCGCGGCTCTTGGACCGGCTCCCGGAGGCGCGGCCGGAGACGCTCTGCCTCGACCGGATGGCGGAGGAGCTCGCGGCCGAGCCGGCGGAGCGTCCGGAGAGCGGGGTGCGGCCGGAGAACCTGGCGTACATCTACTACACCTCCGGCTCCACCGGGCGCCCTAAGGGCGTGGTCATGCACCACTACGGTCCCGTCAACTACTTCGCCTGGGCGCGCGGGGCGTACCTGTCGCACGGGGGCCGGGGCGCGCCGGTGTTCTCGTCGATGACGGTGGATCTCACGCTGGCCAACTTCGTCCCGCTGTTCGCGGGCCAGCCGGTGGAACTGCTCCCCGAGGGCCCGGGCGTGGAGGCGCTGGCGGAGGCGCTGCGGCGGGCGCCGGGGTACGCGATGATCAAGATCACCCCCACGCACCTGTCGCTGCTGAACCAGTTGCTGGCGCCGGAAGACGCGGCGGGTGCCGCGGGCACGCTGGTGATCGGCGCCGACAACTTGATGGCCGAGCCGACGCTGTTCTGGCGCGAGCACGCGCCCGCCGTGCGGCTGCTGAACGAGTACGGGCCTACGGAGACGGTGGTGGGGTGCTCGCTCTACGCGATCCCCCCCGGCCGGCACGGCGAGGGGCGCGTCCCCTTCGGCAGGCCGATCCAGAACCTCACCCACTACGTGCTCGACGCGCGGATGCAGCCGGTGCCCGTGGGGGTCCCCGGCGAGCTGTACATCGGAGGCGTCGGGGTGGCGCGCGGTTACCTGGGGCGGCCGGGGCTCTCGGCGGAGAAGTTCGTGCCGGACCCGTTCTCGGCGCGGCCGGGGGCACGCTTCTACCGCACGGGCGACCGCGCGCGGTGGCTGCCGGACGGGAACCTGGAGTTCCTGGGGCGGATCGACTTCCAGGTGAAGGTGCGCGGCTACCGGATCGAGCTGGGTGAGATCGAGGCGCGGCTGGCGGAGCACGCGGGGGTGCGCGAGGCGGTGGTGCTGGCGCGTGAAGATGTACCGGGGGAGAGGCGTCTGGTGGCGTACGTGGTCGGCGAGGAGACAGCCGGAGCGGAGGTGCTCCGGGCGCACCTGGGCGAGACGCTGCCGGCGTACATGGTACCGGCGGCGTACGTGCGGCTGGAGCAGCTGCCGCTCGGGTCGACCGGCAAGCTGGACCGCAAGGCGCTGCCGGCGCCCGAGGGCGATGCGTTCGCTCGGCGCGGCTACGAGGCGCCGGTGGGGGAGACGGAAGCCGCGCTGACGGAGATCTGGGCCGACGTGCTGCGCGTGGAGCGGGTGGGCCGGTGGGATCACTTCTTCGACCTCGGCGGACACTCGCTGCTGGCGGTGCGGGTGATCTCGCGGGTGCGGCAGGCGCTGGGGGTGGAGATCTCGGTGGGGGAGCTGTTCACCCGGCCCGTGCTCAGGGACTTCGCGCGGGAGCTGGAGACGGCGGCGCGGGCGGAGCTTCCGCCGATCGGGCGCGCCGCCCGGGAGGGCCGCCTTCCGCTGTCGTTCGCCCAGCAGCGGCTGTGGTTCCTGGAGCAGCTGGGGGGGCTGGGCAGCGCGTACCACATCCCCTCGCGCCACCGCCTGCGGGGAGAGCTGGACCGGGCCGCGCTGGTACGCGCGCTGGACGGGATCGTGGCGCGTCACGAGGCGCTGCGCACCACCTTCGCACAGGTGGACGGGGTCCCGGAGCAGCGGATCGCGCCGGCGGAGGCGAGTGGATTCCACCTGGTCGAGCACGACCTGAGCGGCACTCTCCCCCTCTCCGCGAGGAACGAGCGGGGAGGGGGCCGGGGGGAGGGGCTCGACGCTGCGGCGGAGCTCGGCCGCCTGGTGCTCGAGGAGGGGCGTGCACCCTTCGACCTGGAGCGGGGGCCGCTCATCCGCGGCCGGCTGATCCGGCTGGCCGCGGACGACCACGTGCTGCTCCTGACGATGCACCACATCGTCAGCGACGGCTGGTCGATGGAGGTGCTCTTCGGCGAGCTCTCCGCGCTCTACGCCGCCCAGCGCGAGGGGAGGGAGGCAGCCCTTCCCGAGCTGCCGGTCCAGTACGCGGACTACGCGGTGTGGCAGCGGCGCTGGGTCGAGGGCGAGGTCCTCCGGGAGCAGGCGGACTACTGGACCCGGACCCTCGCGGGCGCACCGGAGCTGCTGGAGCTGCACGGCGACTACCCGCGGCCGGCGCAGATGGACCCCGCGGGGGCGCGGCTGGGCGTGGAGCTGGACGAGGCGCTGACGGCGGGGCTGAAGGCGCTCTCGCGGCGGCACGGGACGACGCTGTTCATGACGCTCCTGGCAGGATGGGCGGCGGTTCTGAGCCGGCTCTCGGGCCAGGACGACGTGGTGATCGGCACGCCTGCCGCGAACCGGGGCCAGCGGGAGATCGAGGGGCTGATCGGCTTCTTCGTGAACACCCTGGCGCTGCGCCTGGACCTGTCGGGGGCGCCGACGGTGGCGGAGTTGCTGGTGCGGGTGAAGGAGCGGGCGCTCGCTGCGCAGCACCGCCAGGATATCCCCTTCGAGCAGGTCGTCGAGCTGGTCGATCCCGTGCGGAGCCTGGCGCACACCCCGCTCTTCCAGGTGATGTTCGCGTGGCAGCACGCGTCCCGGGCGGGCGGGCTGTCGCTTCCGGGGCTGGAGGTGGGCGGGGTGGGCGGGGGGGCCTCGCAGGTGCAGGCGAAGGTCGACCTGTCGCTCTCGTTGTGGGAGACGGGGGACCGGATCGCGGGGAGCGTGACGTATGCGACGGCGCTCTTCGCACGGGAGAGCGTGAAGCGCTGGGCGGGCTACCTGCGACGGGTGCTGGAGGAGATGGTCGCGGACGAGAGCCGGCCGGTGGAGCGGCTGGCCCTCATGCCCGAGAGCGAGCGCCGCCTGGTGGTGGAGGAGTGGAACCGGACGGAGGCGGAGCATCCGGGCGACGCCTGCGTCCACGAGCTCTTCGAAGCCCAGGTGGCGCGCACGCCCGAGGCGGTGGCGGTGGTCTTCGAGGGGGAGCACCTCACCTACGCGGAGCTGAACCGGCGGGCGAACCGGCTGGCGCACCACCTGGCCGGCCTGGGCGTGGGGCCGGACGTACCCATCGGCCTGTGCGTGGAGCCCGGCGTGGAGCTGATGGTCGGCGTGCTGGGCGTGCTGAAGGCCGGCGGCGGCTACGTGCCGCTGGACCCGTCGTATCCCGAGGACCGGCTGGCCTACATGCTGGCCGACGGCGCTCCGGCCGTGCTGCTGACGGCCGCCTCGCTTCGGAACCGGTTCGACGGCGTCCCCGTTCCCGTCCTCTGCCTCGACGCCGACGCTCGCCAGTGGGCGGGCCGGCCGACGGCGAACCCGGCACGCGGTGACCTGCGGCCGGATCATCTGGCGTACGTCATCTACACCTCCGGCTCCACCGGCCGCCCCAAGGGCGTGCGCGTGGAGCACGGCGCGCTGGCCGCCACCCTGGCCGCGGCGGGCCGGGCGTTCGGCTTCGGGGCGGACGATCGCGCGCCGTCGCTGGCCAGCTTCGCGTTCGACATCTGGCTCTTCGAGTTCCTCCTCCCCCTGCTGTCCGGCGGGAGCGTGCGGCTCTTCCCCCGCGAGCGCGTGCTGGCGGTGCCGCGCCTGGTGGAGGAGCTGGCCGCGTGCACCGTGCTGCACGCCGTGCCGGTGCTGATGCGCCGCATCGTCCAGGAGGTTCGCGCCACCCCCGCGGGGGTCCTTCCCGGCCTGCGGCGCGCCTTCGTGGGCGGCGACGCGGTTGCGCCGGACCTGCTGGAGGAGATGCGCGCCGCTTTTCCGGCGGCGGAGATCAACGTCCTCTACGGGCCCACCGAGGCCACCATCATCTGCGCCGCGCACCGGCTGGGCGGCGAGCCCGCCTCGCGGCAGATGGTGGGGCGGCCGCTGGGGAACGCCGCGCTGTACGTGCTGCTGCCGGGCGGTGACGTCGCCCCGGTGGGCGCGCCGGGCGAGCTGTGCCTGGGCGGACGCAGCGTGGCGCGCGACTACCTGGGACGGCCGGGGCTGACGGCGGAACGCTTCGTCCCCGACCCGTTCTCCGCCGTGCCCGGCGCGCGCCTCTATCGTACCGGCGACCGGGTGCGCTGGCTGGCCTCGGGGGAGCTGGAGTTCCTGGGGCGCACGGACCGGCAGGTGAAGGTGCGCGGCTTCCGCATCGAGCCGGGGGAGATCGAGGCGCGGCTGCGCGAGCACCCGGAGTTGCGCGAGGCGGTGGTGGTGGCGCGGGAGGACGCCGCCGGGGAGCGGCGCCTGGTGGCGTACCTCGTCCCGGCGGAGCATGCGGCGGCCTCGGAGGAGCGGGTGGAGCTGTGGCCCTCCATCGGCGAGCACTTCGTCTACGACGAGCTCATCTACCAAGGGCTCACCAGCGACGAGCGCCGGCATGCCAGCTACCGGGTGGCGCTGGAGCGGCGGGTGCGCGGAAAGGTCGTCGTGGACGTGGGGACCGGCGCCCACGCGGTGCTGGCGCGGATGTGCGTGGATGCGGGCGCTCGGAAAGTGTACGCCATCGAGATCCTGGAGCACGCGTACGAGGCCGCGAAACGGGCCATCGCCGCGGCGGGGATGGAGGACCGCATCACGCTCGTCCACGGCAACGCCATGCGGGTGCAGCTTCCCGAGGCGGCCGACGTGTGCGTGAGCGAGATCGTGGAGGCCATCGCCGGCGCCGAGGGCGCCGCGCCGATCCTGAACGGCGTGCGGCGCCTGCTGAAGGAGGGCGGCCGCTTCATCCCCGAGCGCAACCTCACCCGGATCGCGGCGGTGAGCCTCCCCGACGCCCTGTACGAGCGCCCCGCGTTCACCTCGGTGGCGGCGCACTACGTGGAGCGCATCTTCGCCGAGGTGGGCCACCCGTTCAACGTGCGGCTCTGCATCAAGAACTTCCCGCAGCAGAACC
>DASSJS010000308.1:0-4304 GCA_035691085.1 Longimicrobium sp. | reverse complement strand
CCCCCTGCGGAACCGCGTCACTCCTGAGTTGTCGGACGACAGGGAGAACAGGGAGGCGCTACCTGGGACCTGAGACGCACTCAGCACTCAGCACCCAGCACTCAGCACTCCCCCCGACGCCGCCGCGCGAAACCAACGTGTGAAATCATTCATGAACTCGAAAATCTACGACGCGATCGTCGTCGGCTCCGGAGCGACGGGGGGATGGGCGGCGATGGAGCTGACCCGGGCCGGGCTCTCGGTGCTGCTGGTGGAGAAGGGAGGCCCCCCGCCGCCGCCGGACGGCGCGGAGCCCCCCGCGCCGTCCGGGGACGAGCCGCGGCAGCCCGTCCAGCGCCGGCACGGTGCCTTCAACCCCCGCAACGCCCCGCTCTTCGCGGATGACCTCGAACAGCCCTACACGACGGCTCCCGGCCAGCCGTTCCTCTGGATCCGCGGGGGGCGCCTGGGGGGGAGGACGCTCCTGTGGGGCGGGCAGGCCTGGCGGATGTCCGACGCGCTCCTCCAGTCGCCGCGGCATGACGGCGCCGGCCTGGAGTGGCCCCTGACCGCCGCCGAGCTGGCGCCCCACTACGAGCGCGTCGAGCGGTTCCTGGGCATCCACGGGAGCGCCGACGGGCTGCACCAGGTTCCCGATGGCTGCTTCCACGCCCCGTCGCCACTGACGCCGGCCGAGGCCCGGATCCGCTCCGCCATCCAGGCCCGGCTTCCGGCGTACCGCGCGACGCCGCTGCGCGCCTGCTCGGGCGACCCCGGCGCGGCGTGCGGCCCGTACGGCCGCTGGCCCGTGCTGACCTCGCTCGGCTCCACCCTGGCCGCCGCGTACCAGACCGGCCGCCTGGAGCTTCGCCTGGGCGATGCCGCGCGCGCCGTCACCGTCGACCGCCGCACCGGGCGCGCGGCGGGGGTTCTCCTCGCCCGCCGCGGCGGAACGGAGGAGGAGGTGCGCGGGCGCGTGGTCGTCCTCGCCGCGTCCACCATCGAGACCACGCGCATCCTCCTCGCCTCGGCCTGTCCCCTCCATCCGCACGGCCTGGGTAATGGCTCGGGGGTGCTGGGCGCGTTCCTCACCGACAAGACATGCACCGGGGCGACGGGCGTCCTGCGCGCCCCCGGCCACCCGGACGACGGCCGCGCCGACATCGGGCGCCATGGGCTCTACATCCCCTTCCCCCCGGCCGGGCACGTGGCGCCGCCCACCTTCACCCGCGGGTACAGCGTGTGGATCGTGGCGCAGTCGTCGCTGCCGCAACGGCCGGGGCCCGTGCCGCCGGGGTGCGTGGCGGTGTTCATGCTGGCGATCGGCGAGATGCTCCCGCGCGAGCGCAACCGCGTGGCCCTGGCCGACGGCCCGCGCGACGCCTGGGGCGTTCCCGCCGTCCGCATCGAGTGCGCGCACGGGGACGACGACCTGCGGATGGCAGCGCACCAGCGCCTCACGCTCGAGGCGCTGGCCGGGGCGGCCGGGATCGAGCTCGACGGCCCGCCGGACGACGTGCTCCCCCCGGGGCTGATGGTGCACGAGGCGGGGACCGCGCGGATGGGGCGCGATCCGCGCACCTCGGTCCTCAATCCGGACCAGCAGTGCTGGGAGGTGCCGAACCTGTTCGTGGTCGACGGCGCGGCGTGGCCCAGCAATCCCTATCCCAATCCCGCCCTCACGCTGATGGCCCTGGCCTCGCGGGCCTCGCGGGGCATCGTGCGGCTGATGCGCCAACGCGCCCTCTGACGCCGCGCGCCGTCACCCCCGCAGCACCCGCTCGAGGGCGGCGTTCCGGTGCTCGGGCGAAAAGCGCCCGCCGTCGCGCGTCTCCCGCCGCGCCGCCGCGCCGATCCGCCGGCGCAGCGCCGCGTCGGTGGCGGCCGCGTACGCCTGCTCCAGCAGGGCGTGGTGCGACGGGCCGCGGCTGAACGCGGGGTACGGCGCCCCGGGCGGCGAGGGAAGCAGCAGCCCCGTCTCGCCGTGCGCCAGGATCTCTCCCACGGCCGGCACCGACGGCCCCGTGGCGGCGATGCAGCAGAGGCCGTGGTGCATCGCCTCCAGGATCACGTACCCGAAGCTGTCCTGCCGCGAGAGGAAGAGGAGCACGTCCACGGCGCCGTACAGCGCCCAGAGCGCCGCGCGGGGGATGTGGGGGAGCACGTGCAGCCAGGGCTCGTCCCGGAACAGGGGCTCCGAGGGCGCCACCACCACCAGCTCCGCGTCCACCCCCCGGCGGCGGAGCTCGCGCACGCAACGCACGCCGGCGGCCAGGTTTTTCCGCCCCGGGCGGGCACAGACCCCGATCTGGCCGTCCACCATCAGGAAGCGCACGCTCCCCGGCGAGAGCGCGCCCAGCACGGGGGCGATGGAGGCGAGCGCGCCGGCGCCGCCCTCCGCCGGATCCGGCGGCGCAACGGCGGGATACACCACGCTGGTGCGCGGCGGGGCCACGCCCTCCGCTTCGCAGAGCGCCACGATGCTGTCGCGCGCGGCCGCCGACCACGCCAGCACGCCCGCGCAACGCGGCGAGGCCAGCGCCCGGGCGATGCCGCGCGCGGCTTCGGTGGCCGGCACCTTCCGACGCCCGCCGTTGAAGGCGCCGGCGGTCTGCAGCAGCAGGTACGCGGCGTGGTCGGTGTCCAGCACCCAGGGCGACCGGTTGGTGGGGATCAGGCTGGAGGCGTGGATGATCTCCCCGTCGCGCGCGTGGAAGCGGCACCAGGGGCGCCCCCGCCGCGGGTCCATCGAGATGGACGCGGGGCGGTAGCTCCACCCCCGCGGCGGAGCGCCGGCCAGGCTGCGCGGATACCCCCAATGATCGTTCCACCGGCGGCTGTAGCAGAAGCGGCGCTCGATGGTCATGGGGGGAGCGGCCCGGGAGAGGGTAGGGGGCCGAAGCCGCGCCCGAAGCGACCACTATCCGACACGAAGATCATTGCCCGCGCCCGCGGCGAGGCCTAGTATTCGATCCGTTGATCATCCAGGGATTGGTGGCGAAGACTTCATATCCGGCCGGCCGCTTCGATGGCTTCCCAGCTCCCCCGCATTCGCGCGCTCCGCACTCTCCCGGCCGCCAGGCGTGCTAAGGCCGGCGCGCCCGACCATGATACCGGCCCCATCCGGCGGCGACAAGAAATTCGCGTTCCGCCGCCACGCGCGGCGGGGCCGTTCTCGCGTCCGTCCCCCCATCGCCCCCCGAACCCGATGACCACGGCCCGATGACCACGGCACTGCGCATCCAGGGGTGGACCCTCACCGGCGACCCGGCCGCGGCGGTGGCCGAGGTGCTGGGCGCCGCCACGGCAGAGGCGGTGGAGCCGCCCGCCACGTGGGCCGTGGAGGATTCCATCGCCCCCGACGACCCCATCGGCGCCATCCGCAGCCTGGTGGTGGTGGCGGCCGAGGCGCCGTGCCGCGCCGAGCTGGTCCCCGGGAGCCAGGGGAATCCGCCGCCGCCCCCCGGCGCGGCGCGCGCGGTGAGGACGGTGGAGGTGGGGCCGGGCAGCTCGCTGGTGATGGACGGCCGCTGCTGGTACCGCGTCCCCGATCCGGGCGGCGCCCGGGTCCAGGTCTTCTTCCGCCCCCGCGCCCGGACGGAATCATGAGCGACCACCTCTACGAGCTGCGCACCGTGGGGTTCACCGTCCTCCGCGGGGCGCTGGCGCCCGAACGGGTGGTGGCGCTGCGCCAGACCATCGACCGCCTGCTGGCCGAGGACGACGCGGAGTGGGGCGCCGACACGCTGGCGGCGATCGGCCAGCGCGGCGCGCTGCGCAACCTGTGCGAATCGGGCGAGCCCTTCCGCGAGCTGCTGTCTTCGTTCCCCGCGTTCCCGCTCCTGGACGCGCTCCTGGGGCGCGACTACATCCTGCACTCGTACGACTCGCTGGTGCTCTTCCCCGGCGACGGGCGCTTTCCGTGGGACTTCCACACCGACGTGTCGCCGCTGGGAGGCGTGGGCTTTCCGGCCGACCGCACGCCCTCCATCAACTGCCTCTGCTACGTGGACGAGACCACGGCGGTGAACGGCGCCACCTGGCTGATCCCCGGAAGCCACCGCTCGGTGATGCGCGACCCCGCGCCCGAGGACCTGGGGGTGCTCGCCACGCAGGCGGTCGGGCAGGCGGGCGACGTGCTGGTGTTCGACGCGCGCATCTGGCACTGCGCGGGCGAGAACCGCTCCGCCCTGCCACGGCGCCTGATCAAGGTGATGTTCTGCAAGCCGTGGCTGCGGCCGCAGATGGACTACTCGCGCGCGGTCACCCCCGCCACCATGGCGCTCCTGGACGACCGGGTGCGCCGGTTGCTCGGCGTGGGCGCC
>DASSJS010000307.1:0-6504 GCA_035691085.1 Longimicrobium sp. | reverse complement strand
CCGTACCTCCGTACCTCCGTACCTCCGTACCTCCGTACCTCCGTACCCCCGTACCCCCGTACCCCCGTACCCCCGTACCCCCGTACCCCCGTACCCCCGTACCCCCGTACCCCCGCACCCCCTATGACCGTTGCGCCAAGTACCAGTCCACCGACCGCCGCAGCCCCTCGCGCACGTCCACGTGGGCGCGGAAGCCGAAGCGCGACAGCGCCTTGGTGGTGTCCAGGCAGCGGCGGGGCTGGCCGTCGGGCTTGGTGGTGTCGTAGACGAAGCGTCCCTCGTACCCCACGATCTCGGCGATCATCCGCACCACCTCGGCGATGCGGATCTCCAGGCCGATGCCCACGTTCACCGGCTCCTCGCCGTCGTAGTGCTCGGTGGCCAGCAACAGGGCGCGGGCGCAGTCGTCCACGTACAGGAACTCGCGGCTCGCCTGGCCGGTGCCCCACACCGCCAGCTCCTCGGCGCCCGCCTGCTTCGCCTCCACGATGCGGCGGATGAGCGCCGGGATCACGTGGCTGGTCTCGGGGTCGAAGTTGTCGCGCGGGCCGTACAGGTTGGTGGGGAGGAGGTAGATCCCCACCAGGCCATACTCCTGCCGGTAGGCGGTGAGCTGCACGTGCAGCGCCTTCTTGGCGATGCCGTACGGGGCGTTGGTCTCCTCGGGGTAGCCGATCCAGAAGTCTTCCTCGCGGAAGGGGACCGGCGTGAACTTGGGGTAGCCGCACACGGTGCCCACCTGCACGAACTTCTCCACCCCGCGCAGCCGCGCCTCCTCGATCAGCTGCGCCCCCATCATGATGTTGTTGTAGAAGAACTTCCCCGGGTGCGCACGGTTCGCGCCGATGCCGCCCACCTCGGCCGCCAGGTGCAGGACCAGGTCGGGGCGCGCGTCGTCCATCACCCGTTGCACCGCGTCCAGCTGCGTCAGGTCATAGTCGCTGCGGCGGGGGACGAACACCTCGGCCGCGCCCAGCTGGTGCAACCGGTCCACCACGTGCGACCCCAGGAAACCGCTGCCGCCCGTCACCAGCACCCGGCGCGTGCGCCAGTATTCGGGCGAAAGCTCGCGCTCCGCGTGCGCCGCGGAGGCACCGCCATGTTCGATCATCCGTCTGGATTGTCCGGGAGAGATTTCGCGGAAGGATTTCCAACCACTTCACGATACAGCGCCAGCGTCCGCTCGGCCATGCGCTCGGCGCTCAGCTCGGTTTCCACGCGGCGGCGGGCGGCCTCGCCCATCCGCCGGCGCAGCGCCGGGTCGCCCAGCAGCGTGGACAGGGCGGCCGCCAGCGCGGCCGGATCGCCCGGCGGCACGGTCAGCCCCGTCTCCCCGTGCGGCGACACGAACGGTACACCGGTGTCCAGCGCCGTGTTCACCACGGGGAGCCCGCACGCCATCGCCTCCATCTGCACGATCCCGAACGCCTCGCTGCGGGCCACGGCGGGAAGGGTGAACACCTGGGCGGCGTGGTAATACGGCCGCAGGTCGGGCACGGCGCCCAGCAGGGTCACCCGGTCCGCGATCCCCACCTCCTCCGCCAGCACCTGGAGCTCGTCACGAAGCGGCCCGCTGCCGGCGATCAGCAGGCGCGCGTCCACGTTTCGCATGGCGCGGATGAGGACGTCGAACCCCTTGTAGTACACCAGCCGCCCCGCCGCGAAGACGATCCGCGGCCCGTGCGCCGCCCGGATGCGCTCGACCTCGGCATCGTCCACCTGCTGGAACTCGGCCGTGTCGATGCCGAAGGGGAGAACGCGGACGCGGCTTGCGTGGGCGCGCAGCACGGGGGATGACGCGGCGTACTGCGGCGAGCTGGCGATGATGGCATCCGCCCGGCGCAGCAGCGCGTGGATCAGCGGCGATACGAGGGAGCCCAGCACCTTCTGGCGGACGATGTCGCTGTGGTACGTCACCACCAGCCGCCCCCGCGGCCGGGCCGCGAAGTACGACAGCGCCGCGGTGGGGTTGGGATGATGGAAGTGCACCACGTCGGCGTCCGCCCCGCGAATCGCCCGCGCCATCCCCGGGTTGAACGAGGCCGAGGCGAGCGTGAGCCGCGTGCCGATGCGCGTGACGGGGACGCCGCCGAGGGTCTCGTGCACCGTCCGCGCCCCGTCGGCGCTGACGAGGACGCTTAAGTCCACTTTGTCCTTCGTGGCGCGGCAGAGCAGTTCCAGGTGCGATTCCATCCCCCCGGCGTGCGGCGGATAGAACTTGCCCACGTGCAGCACCTTCAGCCGGCGCGTCACCGGCGGGCTCCGTGGAGGGGCGGTTGAAACCGCGGCAACAACGGCCCGAAGCCCGCCTTCGCGGGCTCCCACGCCGGCATCATCGCGACGGCACGATTGTGGGATGGAACCGCGACGGCATCGCGGCGGGGTGGAGCGACAACCGCGCGACGGCGGGTTGAAACCCGCCGCTGGAACTTCGGGAAGTCCGCCTTCGCGGACTGCTGGTCAGCGCTCACGCGGATGGCCGTCACTCGCTCCAGAACCATGAACGTCATCCCGAGCGCGACCACTCGGTGCCGCGTCCGCGAGATGGGCCGCAGCGCGAAGGATCCATCATCGACGGAGCGCCGTGGCCGGTGTGTCGCGGCGAGCGGCGGCAGATCCGTCGGCCTGCGGACTCTTTCGCATGCCGCCAAGACGGTGCGGGCGCCTCAGGATGACAGGTAGAGGGTTGTGCGCCAACGAGATGGATCGCTTCGTCCCCATCTACCTCATCCCCAGCAGGCGGCGGTAGATGGGGAGGATGCCAGCGGCGTAGCTCTCCAGCGAGTAGGCGTCGGCGCGCTCGAGGGCGGCCTCGCGGCGGCCGGCCCATTCGTGGGCGTCGGCGCGATCGTGCAGCAGGCGGTCCACCGCCTCGATCCACCCCTGCACGCTGCCCGCCGGCGCGTAGCCGATCGCCTCGCCGCCGATCTCGCGCACCGTGGGGAGCGCGGCCGAGGCGATCACGGGCGTGCCGCACGCCATCGCCTCCAGCACCGGCCAGCCGAAGCCCTCGCGCTCGGAAGGAAGCAGGAGCACGTTGGCGCGGCGGTACACGGCGGCGAGCGTGGGCCTGTCCAGGTGCGGCAGTTCGACGATGGCATCGCGCACGCCGAGGCGCTCCGCGATCCCGCGTTGATAGTCGGTCAGCGCGCCGCCCACGCGCAGGAGGCGCGCGCCGGGGTGGCGCTGGCGCACGGCGGCGAACACCTCCAGCACGAACGGGAGGTTCTTGCGCGGCACGTTGGCGCCCACGTGCAGCAGGTCGGTCGCCGCGGCGTCGTGCGCGCCCAGCAGCTTCGCGGCGTTCGCATCCGCCTCCGCATCCGCGCGGGGGCCGAAGTCGGGGTGCACGGGGAGCGGGACCACGGTCAGGCGGTCGGCGGAGAGGAGGCGGTGCGACAGGATGTCCTGCCGGATCGCCTCGCTGTCGCAGATCACGTGGGCGGCGGCGCGGAAGCCCTTCAGCACGCGCTTCATCGTCTGCCGGAACCAGAAGGGCCGCGTCTCGCGCTCGTCGCCGATCAGCGAGCGGAAGGCGTCCAGGTCGTGGCAGGTGACCACGGTGCGCTGGCCCGGCAGCGTGTTCACCAGGTGCGCGTAGCTCTGGTCGATCACGTGGAAGAGCTCGAACCCGCGCGCCCGCGGCTTCAGCCAGCGCGGATACGCGACGTATCGACCCAGGTAGCGGTCGAAGTTCTTCGCCCCGTGTTCCTTGATCGACAGCCGACCGCGGAGCACGCGCGGCAGCTTGGGGCGCAGGATGGCGGGGTGGAAGGCACCCTCGCCGTACCGGGCGATGGCCAGCGAGGTGAGCTCGGCGGCCAGGTCCATGCTGGGCCAGCGCTCTTCCAGGTAGTCGGCCACGATCCCCACGCGCTTCGGCTTGGGCGCGTAGCGCAGGCCGCCGCTGGAGCGCTCCTCGGCCTCTATCTCGGCGACAGTACGAACCATGCCTGGCTGTTGAGCAGCGGCCCCAGCAGCGGGACCGGTGAAAAGCGCGTTTCGCGGAGGATGAAGTCGGCCGTGAGCCGCCGGCGCAGCGCGCGCCAGTTGAAGCCCTTGTGGCCGTGGTACACGTTGGCCTCGCCCGACGGGAATTGCGAGTGGTAAACCGGGCGCTCGATGGCCGCGCCGCCTCCGGCGACGAGCATCTTCGCCAACTCGCCCGGCGTGTAGGTCTCGCGCTCCTTGTAGCCCTCCAGCCCGCGGCGGGCGGCGAAGGCACGATACATCTGCTTCCCCGCCAGCGCCGGCCCCGTCTCCACCGGCACGCTCACGATCACGGTGCCGTCCTTCGCCACCAGCCGGCGCAGGTCGGCGAGCACGCGGTCCACCGTGTCGGGCGTGCAGTGCTCCAGCACCTCCATGCACACGGCGATGCCGAAGGCGCCGTCCGGCTCATCGGCCAGCGCGCCGGTGTGGACGAAGCGCAGCCCCGGCTCGCCCGCGAAGCGCGCGGCGGCCTCGGACGCGAGCGCGGCGTCGACCTCGGCGCCCACCGCGGTGGGGAACAGGTCGTGGACCATGCCGATGAAGGTGCCGTCGCCGCAGCCGTAGTCCAGCAGGCGGCGGCCGGCGTGCGGCGCCACCAGCTCGCGCGCCACGCGAAAGCGCGAGCCGTGGCTCCAGCGCAGCAGCTTCAGCCCGCCAAAGAGCTGGCGCCGCGCGTAGGCGCCCTCGCGCAGCCGTTCATCCTGGCTCATGCGGCGGCGAACGGCATGGGGTCACACGGAGAAACGGAGGAAACGGAGACCCGCGGGGCTTCACGCATCATCGTTCTCCGCATCGTCGTCCCAGCCGTCGTCGCGCTTTCGGGCGAGGACGGCGTCGAAGAAGTCCAGGTGGCGGCGCGCGACCACGGGAAGCGCGAACTCGGCGCGGACGCGCTCCAAGCCGCGGCGGGAGAGATCAGCGCGGCGCTCGGGAGATGCGATCAGATCGTTCAGCGCCACCGCCAGCGCGCCCGCATCGCCCTCGGGGGTGATGATCCCCGCGTCGCCGATCACGTGCGGGATCTCGCCGCTGTCGCTGCCCACCACGGGCACGCCGCACGCAATCGCCTCCGTCAGCATCCGGCCGAACTGCTCGCGCCAGCGCGGCGTGGTCAGGCTCGGCGCGACCAGCACGTCCATCGCGTTGAGGTACGCGGGCACCTCGTCGTGCGGCACGCCGGTCACGACCTGCGCGGCGCCGCCGGAGCGCTCCGCCCAGGTGCTCAATTCATCCTCCATCTCGCCGCCGCCCACCAGCAGCACGCGGTGGGGGATGGAGACCTTCGCGAGCGCCGCGATCATCACGCCGATCCCCTTCTCCCTCACGAAGCGGCCCAGGTAGCCGACCACCGGGCGCTCGTCATCATCCCAGCGCAGTTCCTGCCGAACGCTGCGGCGGGCGATGGGGTCGGGATGGAAGTGGCCGGTATCCACGCCGGGGGCGATCACCCGGTGCATGCGGGCGCGGTAGCCGGAGCGGTCGGCCAGCGTTTCCTCCACCGTGTGGCCGAAGGCGATCCAGCCGTCGGCGCGCGCCATGGACGACTTCTCGAAGCGCGAGAAGGGGATCGGGTAGCGCTTGGGGAGGTTCTGGAAGGTGGCGTAGACCAGGGCGGGCTCCTTTGGCGCCAGCCGCGCCACCTCGGCGGCGCTGACCACGAACGGCTCCTGCCAGCAGTGGATCACGTCCCACCGCTCGCGGCGCAGGAGGTTGGTGAGGCGCCGCCCGTAGCGCATCAGGTGCGGCATCCGCGCGAACTTCACGGGGACGGGCACCACGCGGCACGCCTCGCCCGGGATCGGCTCCAACGTGATCTCGCGCAGGTCGCCGGGAAAGCGCTCGGGCGCGGCCACGGTCACCTCCCACTCGCCCGCGCCCGCCAGCGCCATCTCGTGCGCCAGCCGCCGGTTCCCCGCCACCACGTAGCTGTGCCCGATGGTGAGCAGGCGCTTCGGCTCGCTCATGACGGGCTCCAGGTTCGTTGCTGGGGTTCGAGCCGGGGACCGGCGGCTGAAGCCGCAGCAACAACTACGGGAAGCCTCGCAAACTGCGCGAGGCTCCAAGCCGCGGCCACGGAGGCGGAACGGCGTCGTCTGTCGCTCGCCTCCACATCCAACCGCGCGCTACGCTTTACGATGTCATCCTGAGGGCGACCACGCTGCAGCCCGTCCCCGCAACGATGGCCGCAGCCCGAAGGATCTATAACCGCGGACGCGCTCCGGCCGGTGTAACGCCCCGAGAGCCGGCAGATCCTTCGGCCTGCAACTGATTGTGCGGACGCGATTTGGGCGTGGCCGGCCTCAGGATGACAGGTCGAGGATAGCGCGGAAGAACGAACATCGGTGCACACCACCGCATCCAAGCCCAACACACCACCCCCGACGATGTCATCCTGAGGGCGACCACGCTGCAACCCGCCCCCGCTACGATGGCCGCAGCCCGAAGGATCTATAACCGCGGGCGCGCTCCAGCCGGTGTAACGCCCCAAGAGCCAGCAGATCCTTCGGCCTG
>DASSJS010000306.1:0-8782 GCA_035691085.1 Longimicrobium sp. | reverse complement strand
CGCCACGGCCGTGTCGCGCGGACGCACGGCGGCCGGGCGGCGCATCTCAAAGGATGAGCGGCGGCGCGGGTTTACATCGCCCCGGCGCCCTCCCGCGCCCGGTGTGGCACGTGCGATGGGGGCGCTGGAGAGGTGGATGTCGCCCGGCGACGGGTGCTTCCATCTCCCGCGTCGATCCTCGTCCCGATTCTCATCCCGCCGCATGCGCCCACCCGAGCTGCTGCATGGCCCCGCCGATCCGCCCGCCGGAAGACGGCTGCTGCTGATCAGCTACCACTTTCCCCCCGGACAGGCCACGGGCGCGCTGCGCTGGCAGAAGCTGGCCGCGTACGCCGCCGCGCGCGGCTGGAGCATCGACGCGCTCTGCGCGCATCCAGACGAGCTGGCCTCCACGGACCGCCCGCGGCTGGCGGAGCTCCCGGCGTGCACGCGCGTGTACGGCGTGCGCACGCCGGGCGCGCCGCTCCCGGCGTTCGCGCGGCGTTCGGCGGAGGGGGCGCTCGACGCGCTTCTCTCGCTTCGCCGCCGGCCGGGCGATCGTGCGGGGGACGGGGGGGAGGGGGGACGGGATGGGGCGGCGCCCGCCGCGCCGGACCTCGTCTACCGCGAGGAGATGGAGAACCGCGTCCGGCCGCGGGCGCTGCTGCGGGCGTGGCGCGCGCGGCGGTACTTCGCAATGGACGCGGCGTGGGCGCGGGCGGCGGGCCAGGCGGCGCTGGCGATCGCGGATCGTTCGCGCCACGCGGCGGTGGTGAGTTGCGGGCCGCCGCACATGCCGCACGTGGCCGCGGCGCGCGTGGCGCGGCGGCTCCGCCTCCCCTACGTGATGGACATGCGCGACCCGTGGAGCCGCGTGCCCGCGCTCCCCTCGTCCATGGCGTCGCCCGCGTGGTACCGCCTGGCCGAGCGGTTCGAACGCGAGGCGGTGGAGGCCGCCGCGGTGGTCTCGGCCAACACGCTCCCCGCCCGCGACGCGCTGCGCGAGCTGTATCCCGCCGCGGCGCAGCGGGTGATCGCGGTGATGAACGGGTGCGACGACGAGGCGGTGCCGCCCCCCGTGCGCGACGGGGCGTTCGTGGTGGCGTATTCGGGGAACATCTACATCGACCGCGATCCGCGCCCCTTCTTCCGCGCGGCGGCGGCGTTCGCGCGCACGCACGGGCTGGGGCCCGAGCGCTTCGGCATCGAGCTGGTGGGCCACGTGGACGCGTTCGGCGGCATCCCCGTGGCGCGGCTGGCGGCCGACGCGGGGGTGGGCGCGCACGTCCGTGTGCTCGCGCGGAGGCCGCGCGCCGAGGCGCTGCGGGTGCTGGCGCGCGCGTCGGTGCTGCTGTCGCTGCCGCAAGACGTGGAGCTGGCCATCCCCTCCAAGATCTTCGAATACATGCAGTTCCCCGCGTGGATCCTGGCGCTGGCCCGCCGCGGCAGCGCCACCGAGCGCCTGCTGCGCGGCACCGCCGCCGACGTGGTGGACCCGGCCGACCAGGCGGGGGTCGAGGCCGCGCTGCACCGGCGCTGGGCCCAGTTCGTCCGCGGCGAGCCGCCGCGCCCGCTGAACGCGGACGGCCGCTTCGGCCGGGCCGCGCAGGCCGCCCTCCTCTTCGACGCGCTCGACGCCGCGGCCGGCGTCCCCGCGGCGCGCCCCAGCGCCGGGAGGGCCGCATGAGCGGCGCGCCGAACGCCATCCGCGCCTTCTTCGATGGCCGGGTGGATGAATGGGACACCGCGCGGTACACGGACGAGACCTACGTGAGCCGCGGCCGCGTGGCGCTGGGCTGGCTGCGGCGGCTGGGGCGGGGGAAGCGCGTGCTGGACGTGGGGTGCGGCACCGGGCGGCAGGCCGTGGGCGCGCTGCGGGCGGGCGACCGGGTGGTGGCGATGGACTTCTCGTTCCCGATGGCGAAGGCCACGCGCGACCGCGTCCTGCGCGAGGCCCCCGGCGCTCCCGCCGCGGTGATCGTGGCCGACGCGCAGCACCTCCCCTTCCGCGCCGGCGCGTTCGACGCGGCGGTGGCGCTGGGCGTGGTCGGCTTCGTCCCCGACCGCGCGCGGATGGTGCGCGAGGCGCGGCGCGTGCTGGCGCCCGCCGGCACGCTGGTGTGCGACGTGGGCGTCCCCGAGGAGCGCGTGCTGTTCCACGCCCTGGGGCGCGCCGCCGCCGCGCCGGTGCGCGCCCTGGCCGCGCGGCTCCGCCGGCGCCGGGGCGCGGACGCGGCGGCGCCGGTGGGGTGGTACAAGCGCAACTTCGTGAAGCACGCGCCGGCCGAGATCGAGGCGCTGCTGGCGGCCGGCGGGTTCCGCCCCGTGGCTCGCGGCGCGGCGGGGTTCGGCGAGCTGCGCGGCGTGCCGTGGCGCGTGCAGCAGTGGGCCGCGCGGCTGCTGAGCGCGCTGAGCGTCCTTCCCGGCGGCGGCCCCATCGCGCGCCGCGGCTTGACCTACCTGGTGCGCGCCGAGCGAGTGCCCGATCCCGGCCCCGGCGCCGCGCCCGCACCGGCCCACGCCCATGCACCTGCTCTTCGCGGCGAACTTCGCGGCTGACACGGGCTACGCCTGGCGCACCATCCAGGCGGTGTTCCGCCGCACCGGCGAGCGCCTGGTGCGCGACGGCCACCGCGTCACCGTCGGCTACCCGTCGCTGGCCCAGGGGCCGCCGGCCGCGCTGCGCGGCGCCCCGTTCTCCTTCGCTCGGGTGGATTATCCGGCCGCGCTGGAGTCGGCCGGCGGGCTGGCGGCGTTCGCGCGCGAGCTGCGGCGGCTGCGGGTGGACACGCTCTACCTGACCGACCGGCCCACCTGGTCGTGGCGCTATCCACTGTACCGCGCGGCGGGGGTGCGCCGCATCATCGTGCACGACCGTACCTCGGGCGAGCGCACGCGGCGCGGCCCCGCCGTTTCGGCCGCGAAGCGCGCGCTGCACCACGTACCCGGGCTCTCGGCCGACGTCTGCATCGCCGTGTCGGAGTTCGTGCGGCGGCGGCTGGTCGAGGTCAACGGCGTGCCCCCGGAGCGGGCCGTGCGGGTGTACAACGGGATCGACCTGGCGCGTTTCTCATCCCCCGACCGCACCCTGCTGCGCACCGCCCTGGGCGTGGCGGAATCGGTGCGGATCGTCTTCAGCAGCGGCCGCGCGCAGCCGTACAAGGGCGTGCAGACGCTGATCGACGCGGCGGCGCTGCTGCGCGGCCAGGGCGTGGCCGGCGTGGCGTTCGCCTATGCGGGCGACGGGGAGTACCTGCCGGCGCTCCGGGCCCGCGCGCGGGCGGCCGGGGTCGCGGACATCTTCCACTTCCTGGGCGAGCGCGCGGACGTGCACCGGCTCCTTCCCGGCGCCGACGTGGCCGTGGTGCCATCGCTGTGGGCCGAGGCGTTCGGGCTGGCGGTGGTGGAGGCGATGGCGGCGGGCGTGCCGGTGGTCGCCACGCGCACCGGCGGCATCCCCGAGCTGGTGGAGGATGGCCGCACGGGCACCCTGGTCCCCCCCGGCGATCCCCGCGCGCTGGCCGGCGCGCTGGCCGCCCTGCTCGCCGGTCCCGCGCTCGCCCGGGAGATGGCCGTTCGCGCCGCCGCCGCCGCGCGTCGCCGCTTCAGCCTGGAGCGATGTGCATCCGAGCTGTACGGCGTGATCTCGCCCCCGCGCGAGGCGGCGCGGCCCTCGAGCCTGGAGATGGAAGACCGTAGCCGGGAGATGGGGCTCGACGGGCGCCCGGAAATGGCCTCGGCGAACGTGGTTTGGGATTGAGCGGCGACGAGGCTGGCCGTTCATCGCCCGGTCCGCCGCCCGGTGAGGGCGCGCCCGGCGATGCGTGCGCCGTAACCCGCGGACCCGCGGTTCTGGAACGGCGCGGGTCATCTATGACGGGGTTGGAGTAGAATAACTGGACGAACCGGCTAGTCGCTTGGGTGTTCTGGCCGTTTGTCATCGTCGTCCTGGACCCACGATACCAGACCCGCCTGGGGGCTTTTTGCTTCGAAGACAAAGCTGGAGATGCCAGGGGATCGAGGCGCCGGGCAGCGGGGCACCGCCGTGGACCCGGTAGTCCACCGGCGCCCCGGTCTCGCGGGGTTACGGCCAAGGCCGGGCACGCGGCCATGGCGACCCGCAACGGCTGTCGTCTCCGTGCAGCACAACGGCGTTTCGGCCCGCCGCGCGCTCCGGTGCCAACGTGTTGGCGTTGAACGGCTTGGAGGCGACGAGCCCCGGTGTACGCGAAGTGCCCTGCACGCAGCCCACAAGTGAGAAAACCGATCCCGCCCCTCATACCGTGAGAGCTGCTCATGCCACCGCTTCGCCTGCTTCGTGCCGGTTTGACAGGACTTGTCCTGGCGACGCTCGCCGCCGCGTGCCAGGATGCCGGGCGAGTGACGGCGCCGCCCACCGCGCTTCCCGGCGCCCCGCGGCACCACGAGGTCCTCGACATCACCACCCCGTTGTCGCAGACGCAGGTCGAGCAGGCGTACCTGATCGTCTGCAAGGACGTCCCCGCCGGATCGCCCCAGACCACCTTCCTGATCAAGACCGACTACATGGCGGGGCCGCTGAGCACCGGCGGCCCGGAGGGCAACATCACGAGCCGGCTGACCGTGAGCGGTTCCGACGGCAGCTGCCACAGGATCTTCCGGGCCGACGACGATCCCAACTTCTGGGTGTTCGAGCCGGCGGATTCGATCCCCGCGGGGTGGCACCTGGCGGGCGCGACCGTCTACGTGAAGGATTCCGCGGGCGTGGTGACGCAGCGGGAGATCACACCGCAGCAACTGGTGAACATCCGGCCGTTGATGAACTCGTTCATCGCCCCGCCGGTCTGCTGGATCGACGTGAAGGTGGGCTGCATGGTGGTGGTCCACAACGCTCCGGACGCCGGCGGGAGCCTGACGGCCACGAAGACGGCCGCCGGCACGTACGACCGGACGCTCACCTGGACGCTTGCCAAGAGCGTCACCCCGTCCACGCTCGCCGGAACGGCCGGGCAGACGGCCGGCACCTCCACCTGGACCGTGACGGCCACCCGCAGCGAGTCGCTGGGCAACTACCGCGTCGCGGGCACCATCTCGGTCGGCAACCCGGGCACGGTGCCGGTCACCTTCGCCGTGACGGACCAGCTCGACGACGGCACCACGGCCGCCGTGACCTGCCCGAGCAACACCGTGGGCGCGGGCGGCACCGTTACCTGCACCTACACCGCGCTGCCGGCCGGCGGCGGCGCCACGCTGAACACGGCCACGATCTCGGTGGTGTCGCCGGCCGGGGTACAGGGAACCACCGCCACGGCGCCGGTCACCTTCACCCCCAACGTGGCCGGCGACAGCGCGGTGACGCTCGCCGATCCGCGCTTCGGCTCCACGCAGGTGATCTCGGCCAGCAAGACGGTCACCTTCCCCGAGAGCTTCCCCTGCCCGAGCGATGCCACCCTGTACAACGCGAACGGCATCTTCACGCGCACCGCGACCAACACCGCCACGCTGACCGGCGCCAGCACCACCCTGAGCCGCAGCGCCTCGGTCCAGATCACCTGCACGCGTGTGATGTGGGCCGGCGAGACCGCGGTCGGCGCGGGAACGCGGTATCCGAACACGGCCAACTGGTTCATGTACACGCCGTACACGACCAGCAAGGTCGACCTCATCGCGGGGCAGAAGTACGACGCGGGTGACGTCTACATGAGCCGCAGCGGCTCGACCACCACCATCCGCATCGTCCTGCAGAACGGATTCACCTGGGCCGAAGTGGCGGAGAACCTGAAGATCCAGCCGTTCGACAGCGCTCCCACCGGCTTCGTCACGCCCGGATCGTTCCTGTACAAGTTCACCACGCTCTCGCAGCTGGCGAAGGCTCCGGGCACCACCGTGACGTACAATGCGAGCACGAACACGGTCGTGGTCACGATGCCCGGCACGTCCGCCCGGTTCTACGGGATCCACGGCGACGTGCGGCGCCCGCTGTAAGCGCGGGCCAACGCCTTCAGCCCGGCCCCGTACCACGGGGCCGGGCGGCGGGAACCGGAACCGTGTCCCGGCGGATGTTGTTGATGGCCGCCCTCTGGCAGCCCTCCCGCGGTGGCCGGGAAGCTCGGCCGGTGGAGCGCACGACTCATGATCGTAGGGCCGGGGGGTGATTCCCCCGGCCACGGCCTGAAAACCAGGCCCCGGCGCCGCTCAGGCGCCGGGGCTTCGTGCGTCCGCCGGCAATCAGGTTCGGGCCGGCGCGGGCAGATGTTCGGGGGCGCCGGACGACGGTCGGGTACAGATTCTTGCAAGCAGTGGCCCCATGATTGCGGTCAGGAATGTTTTGCCCCAGATTGGACGGGCGCCCGCATTCGCCCCGAGGCGTTCGCTTCCGCCCGAGCGGCTATCCACCGACCACCCGGTGACGCCGATGGTTCTCTGCCGCAAGTGCGCGCACGTTACCCATCTGACCACGCTGAACTGCCCCCGCTGCGGGTTCGTGCTTCCGTACTGGCGCTCGCGGCGCTGGGGCACCCGGAGACGCCTGGAACCCCCGGGCGCCACGGCGGGGAAGCGCTGCCCCACGTGCGCGGGCGCAACCACGCGCGAGCGGTCGCCGGCGTGGCTCAAGCCGCTGCGCTTTCTGCTGGGGCCGCGGTGCAGCTACCGCGTGTGCCACGGCTGCAGCTGGCGCGGCGTGGCGTTCCACTCCGCCACACCGTCGCGCCCCTCGCGCCCGTCGCGCCGGCCGCACACGCCGGGGTGATGCCGCGAGGATGAAACGGGAGCGGGGCCGCCCACGCCGGGCGGCCCCGCTCTGCTTCGTGGGTGACGAACGCCTGCGCGCTCGTCAGTCCGGCAGGCGGATGTTGAGGATCGAGTTCTGCTGCGTGCCGCCCTGGAGCCGCACCTGCACCTGCAGCGACACCACGTCGCCGGGGCGCTTGCCCGCCATGGCGGCGCGGAAGCCCGCCACGTCGTTCACCGGCTTCCCGTCCACCGCCACGATGCGGGTGCCCCGCTGCAGCCCGGCGCGCGCCGCGGGTCCGTACGCCTGCATGTCGGTGATCACCACGCCCCCGGAGCCGGTGAAGCCCATCTGCCGGGCCTGCTCGCCGGTCAGCGGCTCCACGGCCACGCCCAGCCGGCTGGTGCCGCCCTCGGCGTCGGGCGCCGCCTGCGGCGCCTGCGCGGTGCGCTGCGTGTTGCCGTCGGTCTCGGCGGGGGTGAGTGTGGCCGTGAACTGGCGGCGCGCGCCATAGCGCACCACGTCCAGCTTCACCCGGTCACCGGGGCGGTACGAGGCGATGATGCGCTGGAACTGCCCCACGCGCAGGATCGGCTTCGCGTCCACCGCCACGATCACGTCGCCGGGCTGCAGCCCGGCCTGCCGCGCGGCGCTCCCCGAGGGGAAGTCCTGCGCCACCACGCCCTGGATGCGCTCGAGCTTGTAGACCTCGGCGTCCTCGGGGGTGACCTCGGTGATCGACACGCCCAGCGCCGGCCGGCGCACGGCGCGGTAGCGGATCAGGTCGTCGCTGATGCGGCGGGCCAGGTCGATGGGCACCGCGAAGCCGTAGCCGGAATAGTACCCGGTGGGCGAGGCGATGGCGCTGTTCACCCCCACCACCTCCCCGCGCAGGTTCACCAGCGGGCCGCCCGAGTTCCCGGGGTTGATGGGCGCGTCGGTCTGGATGAAGTCCTCGATGGCCCAGCGGCTCCCCGACGTCTCGCGCAGGATCGGCAGCGGCCGCCCCTTGGCGCTGATGATCCCCGAGGTGACGGTGGTGCCCAGGTTGAGCGGGTTGCCGATGGCCAGCACCCACTCGCCGATCCGCGCGTTCTCGGAGCTGCCCAGCCGCACGCTGGGGAGCCCGGTCGCCTGCACCTTGATCACCGCGATGTCGGTGAGCGGGTCGCGCCCCACCACGGCGGCGTGCAGGTGCCGGTTGTCCTGCAGCACCACGTCGATCTTGTCGGCCCCCTCCACCACGTGGTTGTTGGTGACGATGTAGCCGTCGGCCGAGATGATGAACCCCGAGCCGCGCGCCTCCTGCGGCGCGTCGTCGTCAGGGACGCGGAACTGCGGGAACATGCGCCGGAACTCCTCGGGCACGTTCTGGCCGCCCTCGCCGCCGCCCCGCCCGCGCCGTTCGGTGTCGATCGACACCACCGCGGGGGTAACCGACTCGGCGATGGAGATGAACGCCTGGCTCAGGTCGGCCACCGGCTTCACGTCCTGCCGGCTGGGCGCGGCCTGGAAGAGCACGGCGGCGTGGCTGCCGGGCGTCAGGTCCAGCCCGGACGCGATCAGCACCCCGCCGGTAAAGGCCACGGCGGTGACGCCGATCAGCTTCAGCTTCGTGCGCACGGGATCGGACATGGCTGCTCTTTGTGATTGGACCCGAGGTATACCGATGATGCGTTCCTGCCATCAATGATGCTCGCGCAGCCACCCGCGCGGTAGGGGGGTGCGTCAACGACGGAACAGTCGGCCGCGCGGGATCTCGTCCGATCTCCGCGCCGGGCGGACGAATCGGCTGCATCTACGGCCCGACTTCGCGCCGCCCTTCGCGGACCGCACGCCGGCGCTCCGGCGAAACACACGCCAAGCGGAGTCCGCGGCCCTGTCCCATCGTACCTCCGCACCCCCGTACCCCCGTACCTCCGCACCTCCGTACCTCCGTACCTCCGTACCTCCGTTGGAAAGCTCCCAAATCTTGATCCAGTAGTTATGGGAGTTCCGGTGAACCTGCAGTTTGCAAAGTTTTGTCAGTGTCCAAAGCCTGTGGGTTGTACGAAGGCCGTAGCTGCGGAGCAGCGGAGGCCACGCTGAGTT
>DASSJS010000305.1:0-2830 GCA_035691085.1 Longimicrobium sp. | reverse complement strand
GGCAAAGGGCACGTTTGGGTGCCGTCCGCCGTGTTTGAAGTGCCACCGCGCGCGCGGTGGGCGGGGCGGCCGGAAGGTGTCCCCACACCCGTAAGCTCCGGCTCACCCACGCCCACCCGACGCACGACCTGCCCGGATTGTCGTGGATTTCGCCCGATACAAAAAGCAACCGCCGTACCCGGTTCGGCACGGCGGCTCAAAGTGATGCAGCGCAATCGTTTGGAGATTTCGTGGCACGCGGGCCGGCGCCCCGGAGCCGGTGCATTTTGCCCGGAGTCTGGCAAACTGTCGGCTGATACAACAGTTGGGGCGATCTGCTACAGCACGTTGGCGCGTCGTGGGCGGCTTCGGACGGCATGGGCGGTTTCGCCGCGAGCGTCGTAGAAAAGAGAGTCAAAGGGAGAACGGCTGGATGAAGTTCTCCCTTTGACACCCCGCTCCTCCGCTGCCTCTGCGTTCACGCGGTTCGACAGCCTGCCTCCGGGTCGACACCGGAATGCACACCGAACCGCCACTGCCTCCGGCTTCACTCGATCCGGGTCACGCGCGCCGGACGCTCATGCCGCGCGCTTCCGCCGGCCCGCCATCGACGCGGATTTCGACGGCGTGGCATCGGCTGCTGGCTGCCGCGCCGGGGCCGCAGGGGCCGCGGTGCCGCCGATGATCAGCACCACGGCGGCGATGATGGCGGCGGCGGCCAGGGCGATGCGCCAGGTGAGCGGCTCGTGCAGGATCACCGCGCCCAGCAGCACGGCCACCAGCGGGTTCACGTAGGTGAAGCTGAGCGCCCGGCTGGGCCCCTCGCGCTCCACCAGCCAGCTGTACGCGGTGAAGGTGACCACGCTCCCGAACACGATCAGGTACGCCAGCGCCAGCACGGCCTTGAGCGGCACGTTCGCCAGCACCACGCGCCCCGGCTCGCCGAACAGCGCCGAGGCGATGAACAGCGCCACACCGCCGCCCAGCAGCGGAATGCCGGCCGCGTAAGCGTGCGACGCCGGCTTCCGCTCGCGCGTGAAGTACAGCGTTCCCGCGCCCCACGCCGCCGACGACACCATCAGCGCCGCGAAGCCCAGGGGATCGATCCCGCCCGCCCGGCCGCCCAGCGTGAGCGCCGCCACTCCGCCCAGCCCGATGGCCACCCCCGCCCAGGCGCGCCGCGTGGCCACGATCTGCCCCAGGAGCCATCCAAAGCCGAGAAGCCAAAAGTGCTCGGTGGCGATCATCAGCGCCGCCGGGCCGCTGGGCACGCGCTGCTCGGCCCAGAAGAGGAGCCCGTGGCCGACCAGGAAGAAGAGGAGCCCCGTCAGTACCGCCGCGGTCACCTGCTGCCGGTTGGGCACCGTGTCGCGCCGGAGCATGGCGATGCCCACGAGGATCGCGCCCGCCAGCACCGACCGCACCCCGGCCAGCAGCAGCGGGGGGAGGGCCGCCACGGCCACGCGGATGGCCATGAACGTGCTCCCCCACACCAGCCAGGTGGCTGCGTACGCCCCCAGCCGCCGCGCACCCATCGCGCGGACCCGCCGGGCGATCACGCGCACCCCGCGGGCGTGCCGCAGTCGTACAGCTGCGCCACCGACAGCGCCGGCGAGGGCGTGATCCACCGCGCCACCCCGGGCGGCAGCACGCGTCGGGCGCGGGCGCGCGGCCGGGCGCGAAGCGGGAACGCCGGCTCCACCGCGGCCGGGGCGAACCCCTGGCTCGCGTACCACGTCCATCCCCGCATCCACGCACGCAGCACGCGGAGAAGGGCACGAGCCGGCCACGGGCGGCGGGGCGCGGCGGGGATTCCCAGCGCCAGCGAGATATCCAGGTCCTGCAGGGCGATGTCGACGGCCTTGTCGGGGTGCATCGTGCTACCCTCCCGCTCAGTTGAAGTCCTCAACCTTCAAAATGCGTTTTGAAGGTTAGATGATTATGCCTCTGGACATCTAACCTGTCAATAGGCAAATTAAAGGTTAGATACTCCTCCAAACGAGGACCGCTTCGATGAGCATGCAGAACCCGTTCGCGGAAAAGGAGTTGGCCGGCGGCCACCTGGCGCTCGACTTCGCCAACACCGCCGGCGTGCACGGCGAGCAGCGCGAGAGCGAGTGGCTGTCCGCGTACGATGACCTGGTGTGGTGGGGGCTGCGCGCCGGCGCCATCACCCAGCCCCAGGCCGAGGCGCTGCTCGCCCGGTCCCGCGAGGACGCGGAGGAGGCGGCGGCTGTCTACGCCCGCGCCATCGCCCTGCGCGAGGCGGTGTACCGCGTGTTCTCGCCCATCTGCCACGGCGCGTGCGCGGCCGAGTGCGACCTGGCCGTCGTCAACGCCGAGCTCCAGCGCGCGCTCCCGCACCTGCGGGTTATCCGCGAGGGCGAGGGATACGCGTGGGCGTGGGAGGGCGACGGGCTGGACCGGGTGCTCTGGCCCGTGGCGCGCGCCGCGGCCGACCTGCTCACCTCGGGCGACCTGGTGCGCATCGGCGAGTGCGAGGGCGACCGCTGCGAATGGCTGTACCTGGACACCAGCCGCAACCGCAGCCGCCGCTGGTGCGTGATGAGCGACTGCGGCAACCGCGCCAAAGCCCGCCGCCACTACCACCGCACCCGCTCGTCGGCCGACGCGTAAGCAGGCGGCTCGCTGAAAGATCCGCGGGAGCGCGCGCCCTTCCAGTGCCAAGCCCCGCCGCGCGCGCTGGTCCATGGGCCGCGGAGAGGAGAGGAGCGGCGAGACCGGCCGAACCCGGCAACCCGGCCGATGGAATCTCATGAAACGACGAAGGGCTCCCCCGCGTTGGATGCGGAGGAGCCCTTCGTCTTGTCCATCACCGGCAACCGGTCGA
>DASSJS010000304.1:0-9566 GCA_035691085.1 Longimicrobium sp. | reverse complement strand
GCATTCGAAGTTGCGCACTGGCGCACTCGCGCACTCACGCACCTGTTCCGTCGTCGTATCAGTGCGCCATCCCGCCGCCGCCCTGCCCGCGCGCCCGGCGCATCAGCAACAGCAGCGGAAGCGCCAGCGCCAGGCCCATGCCGAAGAGGAGGAAAACCTTCTCGTAGCTCAGCATCGCGGCCTGACCCATCACCTGCATCTTCATGATGCCGATGGCCTGGGTCTCGGCCACCGGCGCGGGGGTGCCCTTCGCGATCAGCCCCCGCGTCAGCATCCCCAGCCGCTCGCGCGTGGCCGGGTCGTACATCGACACGTGGTTGGCGAGCGCGGCGTAGCTCCCCTCGCGAAAGCGGCTGACCAGCGTGGCGGTGACCGCGATGCCGATGCTGCCGCCCAGCTGCCGCGTCAGGTTGAACAGCCCGGTGCCGTTGGGGATCTTCTCCATCGGCAGCTGGGCCAGCGCCAGGTTGGTCATGGGGACGAAGATCAGCCCCAGCCCCACCCCGCGCAAAATCAGCGGCCAGAAGAAGTCGTGCATCCCGCTCTGGGTGGTGAAGTGCGCGTGCTTCCACATCGACAGCAGGAAGATCGCCACCCCCGTCACCACCAGCAGCCGCCCGTCCACCTTCGACCCGAGGCGCGCCATCATCGCCATCGTGAAGGCGCTGGCCAGCGCGCCGGGGAGGATCACGAACCCCGTCTGCTCGGCGGTGAAGCCCAGCAGCGTCTGCAGGTACACCGGGAGCACGAACACCGTGGCGTACAGGCACACCCCCAGCATCGCCGCGAAGGTGATCCCCGCGCTGAACTGCCGGTTCTTCAGGATGCGCAGGTCCACGATCGGGTGCTCGGTGTGCAGCTCGTGCCACACGAACCACACCAGCGACACCGCGCTGGCCACCGCGTACGCAAGCACTTCCTTGGAATCGAACCAGTCCAGCCGCTCGCCGCGCTCGAGCATGGTCTGCAGGCTTCCGATCCCCACGATCAGCAGCCCCAGCCCCAGCCAGTCCACCGCGAAGATCTTCTGCGCGAAGCGCGAGTCGCGGATGAAGGCCAGCGTCATGGCCAGCGCCAGCATCCCCAGCGGCACGTTGATGTAGAAGATCCACGGCCAGCTGAGCGCGTCGGTGATGTAGCCGCCCAGCGTCGGGCCCAGGGTCGGCCCCACCATCACGCCCATCCCGAAGATGGCCATGGCGGTGCCGAACTCCTCGCGCGGGAACACCTCGTACAGGATCGACTGCGAGGTCGACAGCAGCGCGCCGCCCCCAATCCCCTGCACGATGCGCCAGAACACCAGCGCCTCCAGCGTCCCCGCGTTGCCGCAGAAGAACGAGGCGAGGGTGAACAGCGCGATTGAGGCCGCGAAGTAGCGCCGCCGCCCGAACCGCGCCGCCAGCCACCCCGTGATGGGGAGCACGATCACGTTGGCCACCACGTAGCCGGTGGAGACCCACGCGATCTGGTCGAGCGTGGCGCCCAGCGTCCCCATCATGTGCGGGATGGCCACGTTCACGATGCTGGTGTCGAGCAGCTCCAGCACCGAGGCCAGCGTCACCGTGAGCGCGATCAGGTACCGGTGGGCATAGGGATCGTCCACCCGCGCCACCGGCTTCCGCGCGCGCGCTCCCGCCCCGGAAAGGGGGAGCGCATCCGTCCGCGTGCTCATCCTTACCCGCGCGCCTTGATGCGCACGGTGGCGCTCATCCCGGGGCGCAGCGGGTGCTGCGGGTCTTCCCGGCCGTCGAAGCGGATCCGCACGGGGATGCGCTGGACGACCTTGGTGTAGTTCCCCGTCGCGTTGTCGGGCGGCAGCAGCGAGAAGCGCGCGCCGGTGGCGGGCGAGATGCTCTCCAGCTTGCCGGGGAAGGTACGCCCCGGGTACGCGTCCACCTCCACCTCCACCGGGTCGCCGGGCTTCAGGTCGCGGGTCTGCGTCTCCTTCAGGTTGGCCGTCACCCACACGTCGTTCAGCGGCACCACGCTCATGATGGGCTGGCCGGGCTGCACCATCTGGCCGACCTCCACGCTCTTCTTGGCCACCACGCCGTCCATCGGCGCGGTGATCACCGTGTAGGAGAGCTGCAGCGCCGCAGCGTCGCGCGCCGCGCGCGCCGACTCGATGCGCGAGCGGGTGACGCGCACGCCGGCGCCGGCCGCGGTGGCCTGGCTCCCCGCCGCGTTCGCCGTCTCGCGCGCGGCCGCGACCTGCGCGTCGGCCGCGGCGGCGGCGGCCACCACCGCGTCGTACTGCTGCTTGCTCACGATGTTGCGCTCGGCCAGCGGGCGCAGGCGCTCCACGTCGCGGTGCGCCTTGTTGGCGTTGGCCACGGCCGCGGCGATCTGGGCGCGCGCGGCGCCGGCCTGCGCCTGGGCCGCGGCGGCCTGCGCCACCGCCTGCCCGCTCCCGCCGGTCACCTGCTCCTCGGCCGCGGCCAGGTCGGCCTCGGCGGCCGCCAGCCGGGTGCGCAGGTCGCGGTCGTCGATCACGGCCAGCGTGTCACCCTTCTTCACGTTCTGGTTCTCCGCCACGCGCACGTCGGCCACGTAGCCGCCCACGCGCGGGAGCACGGGGGTCACGTGCCCCTCCACCTGCGCGTTGTCGGTGGTCTCCCAGTTGCGCCCGTTCCACCAGCGCCAGCCGAAGAAGGCCAGCAGCGCCAGCAGCAGCACCCCCAGGATGGGGAGAACCGGCTTCTTCTTCTTCGGGGCCTCCACCACGGCCTCGGGGGCATCGGGGGTGGAGGCGGAAAGGCTCACCCGCTGCGTGCCGTCGTGAGCCGGTAGGGTCTTCGCCGTCGCGTTCGCCATGCTGTCCTCGTCCTCTCGGTTCACGGTCCGTCAGCGGATGTTCAGGGTGGTCCCGGTGGCCCGGGCCAGGTTCACGCGCGCCGCGGCGGTCGCCGCCTGCGCGTCGATCACGGCGTCGCGCGCGCGCACCAGGTTCTGCTGCGCGTTGATCACTTCGATGTTGGTGGCCAGCCCGTTGGCGAAGCGCTCCTGGCTCTGCGAGAGCTCTTCGTTGGCCAGGCGCAGCCGCTCGGCGGCGATGCGCTGCTGGTCCTGCCCGTTGGCCACGTCCAGGAGCGCGGAGCGCACCTCGGCCTCCACCTGCTGCTGCACGTCGCCCGCGCGCACGCGGGCCTCCTGCGCGACCAACTCCTGCTGCTGCTGGCGCGCCTCGCGCCGGAACCCGTCGAACACCGGGAGCGACACCTGCACCGCGATGTTGTAGGTGGGGAAGGCGTCGGGCACGTTCAGCCCGGTCACCCCGTAGTCGGCGGCCAGGTCCAGCCGGGGCAGCCGCTCGGCGCGCACCGCGCGGGCGGCCAGCTGCGCGGCGCGCTGCTGCGCGGCCACGCTCTTCAGCTCGGGGCGGTTGGCGATCGCGGCCTGCACCGCCGCGGCCTCGCTGGCCGGGACGGCGGTGGCCACGGTGGCGGCGTTCAGCGGGTCGCTGGCGTCCAGCGGAATCCGCGGATCCACGCCCATGGCCCGCGACAGGTTGATGCGCGCCTGGTCGAGCTGGTTCTGGGCGACGGAGAGGAGCCCCTGCGCGGTCGCCAGCTGCGTCCTCGCCCGCGTCACGTCGAGCGCCGTGGCCACGCCGCGGTCCAGCTGCGCCTGCGCCAGCGTCACCAGCTCGCCGGCCAGGCGCACGTCCTCGCGGCGGGCCGACACGGTGGCGGCGGCGCGCTGGGCGGTCACGTAGGCCAGCGCCGCGCGCTGCCCGGCCGTCTCGGCGGCGGTGCCGGCCTCGGCCTGGGTGCCCTCGGCGGCCGCGCGGGCGGCGCGGACGCGCACGATCCCCGCGGGGTCGTACAGCGGCGTGCTGGCGCGCAGCCGCGCGTCGAACACGTCCACCGGGCCGATCTTGGGGTTCAGCGACTCACCCGGCGGAAGCGGGAGGCTGAAGCCGAAGGTCTCCAGGTTCTGGGTGCGGCGGTCTTCGGCCACCGCGGCGTTCAGGTTGGGGAGGAGCGCTCCCCGCGTCTCGCGCACCCGCTGCTCGGCCTCGCTCACGCGGAGCTCGGCCAGGCGCACGGCGGGCGCGGTGTCGGCGGCCACGGCCACGGCCCGCGCCAGCGAAAGCGGCACGGGGGTGGCCTGCTGGGCCGCAAGGGCGCCCGCGCTCAGCACGGACGCCAGGGAAAACGCAAGCAGCTGCTTACGCATCGGTCTCTTTCTCCGGCTCCCTCGCGATGCCGCGAAGGAAGATGTCGATGTGCAGGTTCACGTAGCGCTCCATGTCGCACCCCTCGGGGTCGAACGGGAACATCGAGCGCTTGTAGATGGACACGTGCACCAGCGGCGCGATGGCCAGCCGGGCCGTGTCGGTGAGCGGAACCGGGCGGAACTCTCCGCTGTCGATCCCGCGCTGCAGCGCCGCCTGGAAGATGCGGCGCGCGCGGACCACCACGTGGTCCACGTAGTACTGGGCCAGCTCGGGGAAGTTGGCCGCCTCGCCCGTCATCAGCTTGCTGAGGCACGCCACCCGCGAGTTGCCCACCAGCTCCCACCAGGCCATGAGCAGCTTGCGCAGCAGCTCGGTGGCAGTCCCCTCGTGCCCGGCCACCAGCCGTTCGCCGGCCTCGATGTTGGGGCCCATCATGTCCTCCACCACCGCGCGGAAGAGGTCTTCCTTGCTGGGGAAGTAGAGATACACGGTGCCCTTGGTCACGCCCGCGCGCTTCGCGATCTCGTCCATCTTCGCGGCCGCGAAGCCCTTTTCCACGAACAGGTCCAGCGCCGCCGAAACGATCTCGCCGGGGCGAGCCTCGCTGCGGCGCCGCCAGCGGGGCGCCTCCTGCTCATCCATCTCGGTGCCGGGGGTGGGCCCGGCCTCTGCTCGATCGATCATCACGGTAGCGTGGGACTCCCAGATAAATAACTGACTGGTCAGTAAGATACAAAGACGGGATCTGGATTTCAAGCCTTGGGAGTAAGTAATGACCGGACAATGAGATGGATTTCCCTTCCCCGTCCATGCGCACGCCGTGGGGCGACCGTCCGCACGGACGGTAGTGAGGGGAGTCGCGCAGCGACTTCGGGCCGTTGTTGCCGCGGATTCATCCGCCCACGACAGGCCGTGACGTCATCCCCGTCCGGCACCGGGCGAGCCCGGCGGAGCCATTTCGCGCGCGTGTGCGGCGCGTGCGGACAGATGTGGGGGAAGGCACCGCAAGTGGATGGAGCATCAATGACTTGACATGGGTGAAAAGCACGTTTACGATCCATCCGCCACAATGAACACGGCTCAGGTGGCCCGGGTCCCATCCCGGCGCCGCCCTGCCAACCCCCGCAGCCGCCGCACTTACGCAGGACCGCGCCCCGCGATGGCCGCCACGGCGCCGGGGCCGTCCACCTTTCGGGGCACCCACCGCCCCGGGCGCGTTCATACGGCTGCACACCCGATCTCCCCGTGGCGGCCTGCCGGCATCTTGCCGGCCCCGCCGGCCCGATGGCGGGTCTGGCCCGCCTCACTCCCTCTCCCCAGGAGGCACCTGATGGATCCCCAGAACCAGACCCGCAACGAGGCCCAGGGCGGCCCCGCCTACGCCCCGCCGGTGTACGCCCAGCAGCAGCCCGTGGCCGCCGGCGCGCAGCCCGACCTGGCCAAGCGCGCCATCGCCGCCGTGATCGACTTCGTGGGCATCGGCTTCGCCGTGGGCGTGCTGAACGTGATCCTGGGCATCGCGCTGGGCCGCTTCGGGCTGATGGCCGCCGCCGCGGTGGGCACCGCCGCCGTGCTGCTGCGCGACATCGCGCTGCAGGGCCGCTCGCCGGGCAAGAAGATCATGGGCCTGAACGTGGTGAACGCCGCCGGCGGCCCCATCACCGCCGACCAGTCGGTCAAGCGCAACGCCACGCTGGCGCTGAGCATGATCGGGTCGGTGGTCGCCGCCGTGCCTTTCATCGGCTGGCTGATCGCCATGGTCTTCTACGTGGCCGGGTTCGGCCTGTCGCTGTACGAGGTGTACCTGGTGGCCACCGGCAAGCCGCGCCTGGGCGACAACATCGCCGGCACGCACGTGGTGGCCGAGGGGCAGGCGGCGATCGCGCTGTAACTCCGCCGCGGCACGGCATTGCGGAGCGCCCGCGCCGGTCCTTCCGGCGCGGGCGCTCCGCTTTCGTGCGCCCTTCCAGCGCCGCGTATCGAATAGTCGCCTTGGGAGCGAAACGGGCGAAAGATTTTCCTTGCTCCACGCGTACGAAGCGTGCACCTTGCTGAGCGGCCCTCGCCTGTTTGATGGACTCCCACCTTTTTGGCACCCCGCCGGAGGACGAACTCACGATGAGCACCAACGAGACCGAGGCTGTCGAGTCGCACCGCCCCGCCCCGTCCAATCCGCACGGGACGGCGCGCGGAAAGTCGGGCGACCACGAGTACCACCTTTCCTTCTACCCGGGCTTCGCCAGCGGCATCTCGGTGAACGGCACCGACATCTACCGGCAGGGCAAGGATGATCGCTTCGTCCTTCCCGCGGGGACCGAGCGTCCCTGGAGTTCGCACGCGGTGGAGATCAAGTCGCCTACCAAGGGCTACACGGTGGTGCTGCACGTGGACGACCCCGACCACGTGGTCGACCGCATCGAGATGCGCCTGCGCGACCCCGGCACCCAGGCCAGCGCCGGCGGCGGCGTGTTCGCGGCGCAGCAGACCGGTGACACCGTGGTGATCGACAACAGTGCCATGACCTGCCCGCCCAACTGCCGCTGATGCCGTTATCCTGGGTCCTCCAGCTCGTTTTTTCGCTCACCGTTGTGATGGCCGCGGTGATCTGCCTCCGGCTGGGCTCTCCGCGGCATCGGCACCGGCAGGAGAGCGATACGCTGTGGCTGCTCACCGGTGCCGCGTTCCTGCTCCATGGCATCACGGCCACGTTGCAGAATGTGTTCGGCGGGATCGCGCTCGCGAGGGGGTTCGAGTCGCCGACGATGGCCACGTACGTCCAGTGGGACCCGGTGATGAACCACAGCCGCACCTTTCTGATGTTCGGGCTGATGGCGCTGCTGCTCGTTGCGGCGTTCCGGCGCCGCCCCGTGGGCCGCTGGTTCTGGGTTCTCGCGGCGGCCGTCCTGCTCGCTGGTTTAGGGGTGGGGGCAGCCGTCGGGGTCCGCGAGGGTGCGTTCACCGAGGCGAACCACTATTCGGCGGTCGCCGTGTGGGACGAGGCGGAGCTCCTGGTGGTGTTCGCGACTCTCCTTGCCCTGCTGCTCTCCAACGCCGCCGACCGCTTTCTGTGGGGGTTCCTTGGGGCGTATTCGGCGAGCTTGGCGCTGAGCGTGTTCTGGTTCCTCCTGTTCACGAAACTCAAGGTTCCGGGTACGTGGCACCCGCCCATCTGGACTCTGCACGCCATGCGGCTGGCCTGGGCCGTGATCATGGCGGCATTCGCGGGCCGCGCCCTGCAACGGCGGCGTCGTGGCCAGCCGCTTCCCGGAATGCTGGGCCCACGGACACAGATGGTGTCTGCGCTGCGGTAACCATCGGGGATGGCGCAAGGTGCCGGGCGGTGCCATAGCCCACGGCGCCCATCCCCGCTTCGGCGATGGGCATCGGCCCCGATGTCTTCCTAGAGCCTCCCCGCAGGAGCGGTCCATACGCTAACGGTGGATGGGAGTGCGATCCGCGGCCGGATGGCCGTGGGCGGCTCCGGCCGCGGCCGGCCGCGCCCGGCGCGGGGGCAGCGCCGGAAGCGCGGAGCACGTTCCGCCCCGTTCGAAAGGAGGCCGTATGCGAAAGATCCTCCCCAGCCTGGCGGTGTTCTCGCGGTGACTGGCGCTGCGGCGGCGTATGCTTCGAGTGGCAGGCTGGCCGCCTGGATCGCCCCCGAAGCCGAGAACGTGCGCACCGAAGCACGGGGATACCAGTTCTCGGTGCACCCGGCCTTCTCACACCATGCCGAGTTGCGTGACGCGGCCGGCCGGGTGACCGACCTCTACACGCAGAAGGGCGTCCTGAACCTCCGCGACGGGCGCACCGGGGGACCGGAGCAGCACGTGATCCGCCTGGAAGGCGGCCAGTTCGGCCGCGACCTGTCCCTGGCCGTCCGCGACCCTCGCCACCAGGTGGCCCGCATCACCGTGGAGTTGTACGGCCCCGATCACCAGCCCGGCAGCCATGCGCCCGCGGTGGAGATGCTCGTGGTGGAGAACGCGCCAACCGTTTGCCCGCCGGTGTGTGGCCCGCACAGTGGTGGTGGTGGTGGCGGCGGCTTCAACAAGTTGCCGTGACCCTGTCCTTGCCGGGCACGCGTTAGCCCTGGCCAGATTGAACCAACGGCGGTGACGCGTCACGCCCGTGCGTCACCGCCAGGCGCGTATGGCCGGCGGGTGTGGCCCATGCGGCCACGAGGAGCCTCCGCGCCTGATCGGGGCCTTCCGCCGCTTCCCCTCTCTGCTACGCAATTGGTTTCAGGGCAACGCGGTACCCCTTGCCCAACGCGCTCTCCGCGCCCACTTTTACCCCGCCGCTGGTCCCATTCCTTCCTTGTCCCACTTTTGGAGGTTCCGATGTCGGACGGCCACACCACCGCGGAAAAGAACAATTACACCGTCACCTTCCACCCGGCCTTCGCGAGCAGCTGCGTGATCGAGGGGGACGACGGCAGCAAGTGTGAAGTGTACAAGCAGAGCAAGACGCACGTGTTCCAGAACGGCGACAAGCACCCCAAGAAGCACAAGATCCACCTCAAGGGGGGCAAGTTCGACCGTGACATCACCATCGAGGTGAACGACCCCAAGCACGCCATCAAGCAGATCCGCCTGGAGCTGTACCCCCAGCGCGACGAGAGCCAGATCGGCGACGGGAGCCAGAGCCGGCTGCTCCAGACCGCCGAGGTGTTCACCGCCGACAACCACGCCAACACCTGCCCGCCGATCTGCACCGGCGATCCGGGCATCTGATCCGTTTCCCCTGCCTTACCGGCTGAACTCCATGCTCACGCTCTGGCTCCAGAACCTCTGCGCGCTGCTGCTGCTGGTATTCGCGGTGTGCGCCTGCCTGGCCGCTACCCGTCTTCCCAAGGGCGACGTGCAGCGCGCCGGATGGATGGTTACGGGCGCCGTGTTCATGGTGTATACGCTCGACATGGTGGTCCAGGACGTATTCGGGACCTGGGCGTATTACGCGGGCGCCAACACGCCGGTGATGGACTTCTACCTGCGGCTCGCTCCGATCGCCGACCACAGCCGCACGCTGCTGATGTTTGCCCTGTACGGGCTGCTGCTGGCGGTGCCGTTCCGCGAGCGGTTCGGTGGCGCCGCGCCGCGGCTGGCGGCGGCGGCCATTGCGGTGTCGCTGCTGGCGGGCGGGGTGCTGGGGTGGCACGAGGGTGTGTTCCGCCCCGAGCGCCACCTCACGCTTACGGCGCAGATCGACACCTTCGGCTTCATGGTGCTGTCGGGCGTGCTGCTGTTTTCCATGTTCCGCAGCTCCATGGACCGGCTGCTGTGGTTCACCCTGGCGGTGTACGGGATCACCTCGGTGCTGGGCGTGCTCTTCCTCCAGCTGATCGCGTGGGTGGGGGTGATCTGGAGCCCGCCCGCGTCGAGCATGC
>DASSJS010000303.1:0-8586 GCA_035691085.1 Longimicrobium sp. | reverse complement strand
TTGCCGTCCACGTCGCGGACGTTGGCGCCCTTCGCTTCTGCCCAGAAGACGGGGAAATCATCGCCCAGATAGGTGACGTTGGGCGATTCCACCCGCGCCAGCTCGCTCGCCAGCCGGCGCGACTCGGGGCCGGGCGGCGGCGTCCGCATGTTTGGGAGCAGAGTTCCTGATTGCAAGGGCGAATTCTTCATGGTTTAAGGTTGTACCGTCACTTCAACTGTAAACCTCTTGCCGCCCTTTTCACGGAGGCCACGGAGATCTTGAATGAAGATTCTACGATCTGTGATGTGTCGGTTAGGGTCCCACACGACCACCATGAGTTCGTCACAATGCGGGTGTGGGAAATAGCTCTCGATATCGATCTTCAACTCATCCGCCACTCGTCGTGCATGAGTTCTATTCCGCACGAACTTCACCTCGATCAACAGTTTCATCGAAGGGATACATATATCTACTCGCTTGCTTGACAAGGCGTGTTGAGGCGTGAACTCCTCCAGTTTTGCATCCGGTAGAATTCCTTTTAGCATCGCGTAGAGTAGATCACGCACGTCCTGTTCGGCGGAGATCTCAAAGTTTGGCCTCTTCCCGGTACGACACCTCAGGAATGTGGCAACATCCGGGAATAATTCGATTATCTCACGAAGTAGGTATTTACGGTCACCAGAGTAGCTTTCAGCGAAAAATTCGTAACGCTCGTCCTCTCCACCGCAGACTAGCGATTCTAAATCACCACCCAAGAATGCTGCGAAGCAGTAGACGGTGTCATCTCCAGCGGATTCGTTGTACTCCTTAACCTGCTCCCTGATGCGGATGTTTTGGATTAGTGCCAGCGCATCTTCTGGATCACCAGTAATGTTGTAATATCCGAGAAACTCATCGTAAGCCGTAGCTGCTTCGACGTATTCAACGATCTCCTTAGGGGTAAATCTGATGCGACATTGACTGAACCGGCCGGTACTACCCCGACTGAATTCGGCGTAAATCGCTCCTTCGCGCTCAAGAGTATCAAGATCCTGAACGTGCGAAGCATCAGAGTGACGAAACTCGCGACCGAACAGCTGGACCATTCCACTCCTTTGTCGCTGTTGGTAAGTATCTGCGACAGTGAACCCTCACGCGATCCACCGGCTCATCATGTACCGCTCCTGCAGGTCGAAGCCCAAGCGCTGGTAGAGCGCCATCGCCCGGGTGTTCCAGGTGTCCACCTCCAGCCGCACGGCGGCCACGCCCAGCTCGCGGCAGGCGTCCGCCGCCAGCTCCAGCGCCCGCGCGCCGATGCCGCGGCCGCGCCATCCCTCGCGCACGTACAGCTCGTCCACCAGCGCGTACCGCCCCGCGAACTCCAGCGAATAGCACACGGTCACCGCCGTGTAGCCGACGACGTCACCCCCCACGCGGAAGAGCCAGATGCGCCCGAGCGCCGGGTCGGCCAGCAGCGTGCGCACCGCCTCGCGCGAGCGGCTCCGCTCGTAGTCGAGCCCCTCGTGCGCGTAGAACTCGCGCATCAGCTCCTCCAGCACCGCCTCGTCGTCGAGCGTGACGGGTTGGAAGGAGAGGTCCGGGGCGGCGGTCATTCGCCGCGTTCGCTTGTGAGAATCCGGCGCAGTGCCTCAAGTGTGACGGGAGCTTTCACCACAGCGGCATCCCAGATGATTTCCTGGTCCAACTCCAGGTAACCATGGGCCAGTACGTCACGGAATCCCGCGAGCTTCTGCCACTCGACCTGCGGGTATTTCAGGCGGATCTCGCGAGGGATGTGCTTGGCCGCCTCACCCGCGATCTCCATGGCGCGCGAGGTGGCGAGATACTTCTCAAAATTGGATTTGAACTCGTCCAGCGACACGCCCTCGGTGATACGGATCGCATGGCCGAGATACTGGATCATGTCGCCCGCGTAATCCGGCCAGTCACGCTCCGACATTCACGGCCTCGTTGAGAACGCGTTCCCGGAGCCACGGACGCAGCGAGCTCACCGTCGCTACGTCCACCGAGGTGCCCAGCAGCTCTTCGAGGAAGAACTTCAGCCCCATGTAGCCGTCGAAGGTGGGCCGGCCGAATTCGACCAGCACGTCGACGTCGCTTTCCGGTGTGGCCTGATCGCGAGCCACCGAGCCGAATAGCGCAATGGAGCGCACGTCGAACTGCTCCAGCTCGGGCAGGTGCTCACGAATCCGGGCAATCACTTCATCGCGTCTCATCTGCATCACCTCATCCGCGGGTGCCGATCCAGCCGCGGCGGTAGAAGAACACCAGCAGGCCCAGCGCGATGGCGGCCATCACGCCCCAGGCGAAGGGCCAGGTCCAGTACCAGGGCTGCGGCGCGCGCTCGGGGTGGGCCAGGTTCATCCCGTACAGCCCGGTGATGAAGCTCAAGGGGATGAAGATGGCCGCGAAGATGGTGAGCACCTTCATGATGTCGTTGGTGCGGTTGCCCACCGTGCTGGTGTACAGGTCGGTCAGCGACCCCGCCACCTCGCGGAAGTTCTCCACCAGGTCCATGATTTGGAAGGTGTGGTCCTGGCAGTCGCGCAGGTACACCAGCATGTCGGTCTGCACGAACTCGCCGGGGTCGCGCACCAGCACGCTCAGCGCGTCGCGCACGGGCCACACGGAGCGGCGCAGCGCCATCAGCTCGCGCTTGATGTCGTGCAGGCGGTGGAGGCAGGCGCGGTCGGGGCGCTCCATGATGCGTGCTTCCAGCCCCTCCAGCTCGTCGGCGAACTCTTCCACCACGGGGAAGTAGTTGTCGATGATGGCGTCGAGCAGGGAGTAGGCCAGGAAGTCGGGCCCGTGTGTGCGGATGCGCGAGTGCCCGGCGCGCAGCCGCTCGCGCACGGTGTCGAACACGTCGCCCGGGTGTTCCTGGAAGGTGATCACGAAGTCCGGCCCCAGGAAGAGCGACACCTGCTCCAGATCGAGCGCCGGGCAGCGCCGGGCCATCTTCACCACCACGAACAGGTGCTCGTCGTACGGCTCCACCTTGGGCCGCTGGGCCACGTGCATCACGTCTTCGAGCGCCAGCTTGTGCAGGCAGAAGGCGTCGCCCACCGCCTGCACGGTTTCGGCGTGGCCCACCCCGTCCACGTTCACCCAGATGACCGGGTAGTGCCCGCGCAGCCGCGCGACGGCGGGGAGGTCCTCGGCCTCGAACTCGGTGATCTCGTGCGGGCCGTAGGCGAACACGGTCACGCGCGGCACGGTGGCGCCGGGCATGGACTGCAGCGTGCCCGGCGCGGTGCCCGGGGGCGGGCGCATCCCGCGCTCCAGCACGGGTGCAACGCCGGCCAGCGCGGCGTTCACCGGCAGGCGCAGGAGGTCGCGGCGTTTCAGGGATCCTCCTCGGGTTGGAAACAGCGAACAGGTGCGTGAGTGCGTGAGTGCGCGAGTGCGTTTCGCCCGGCCGGCATCGAGGCGGGGCACGAAGGCCGGCGGACGCGGCGGGCACCCTCTCCCCGCTCCGCGGGACATAGGGGGGAGCCGCAACGGCGGTGGGCGTTGACGCCGGTGCGCGAACGCACTCACGCACTGGCGCACTCACGCACCTGTTGGCGGTGCCTGCGTTACCGCATCGCCCGGAAACGTCCCCCCAACGCCGCCCGCCGCCGCGACCATGTCCTTCGCCGCCTGCGCGTACTTGGCGAGCGTGAAGAGGTTGCCGCGCACCAGGCGCAGCTTCCCCTGCATGATGGCGGCGACGGGCTCCATCTCCCGGGCCAGCAGGCGCTTCCACGTGGCCGGGTCGGCGCGGAAGGCGAAGGCGGCCTTCTCCATCTCCTCATCACCCGCCACGTGCGCGCGGCGGCACTCGCCGCGGTGCGTGTCGATGTAGATGGCGCGGTCGGCATCCACCCCCTGCGCCTCGTCGGCCGACATCTGCAGGATGATCTCGCCCTCCCACGTGGCCGCCGACGCCTGGTACGATTCGCTCTGGTTGAGCGCCTCGCAGCAGGCGCGGGCCCATTCCTCGGTGAACACCTCCATCGCGCCGCCCGTCTCCCCGTGTAGCGTGGTCGTTCGAATGATGCCGCTGGAACGGGCGGAACGGTAGTCTCCATCCCCCTGAACGGCAACCGGGCGGGCCGGTGGCCTGGCGCAGCGGCGGCGCTGAATGGAACGTCGGCCCTCCACCTCGCTCACCGGCGGCTGAAGCCGCAGCAACAAATACGAAAAGCCTCGCAAACCGCGCGAGGCTCCAACAGCCTGGGTCTTGTGCGACCACTTTCATCCTCCGTGGCCGCACGCAGCGCGGTGGGCGACTCAGGATGAGATGGTCCCACGAAATGCCACAACGGCTCTCTGCACCGGTATCAGACCTCCGCGGTATAGCCGATGATGTTCTCGACCTCGGAGCGGTTGTACGTGCCCAGGTTGTACCGGGTCGCTCCCTCGGTGCACATCCCCACCAGCTTGGCGATGCGGGCGAACCGCGGCCCCTGGCCGAGCAGGTAGGTGCCCGCGGTGGGCTGAAGCGTGATCGCGGCGTCGTCGTCCACCCTGCCGCCGCGGATGCGCAGGCCGTAGCGGACGTACCAGGGGAACGAATCGAGGACGTGCACCGTCCCCGCCGGGTCTCTCACCGCCAGCCACGCGCAGAAAGTGTCGAATCCGTTCACCAGGAACAGGGGCGCGCCGGCCAACTGGAGGCGGCCCATCTGGTCGTTGGCATCGAAGGGCCCGGTGTACGGCGCATCGGCGAACATCACCCGGGCCGAAGCGTCGCCCGCGCGCGATCCCGCGGGAAACTCGAGGACGTTCCTGGCCTTGAGAGCCTTGAATTTCTTGGGCGCTTCGTACCAGGGACGGGGGTCCTCGTTCATCCCGTCCCACACCGGGGCTCCCACCACGTGGTCCACCATCTTGGGCCGGTCCTTCTAGCGGTAGTACCAGCTTCGCTCGGAGAGCAGCACCGTGTTGGTGACGCCCGCCCGGTAACCTTCCATGTCGGCTTCGCCGCCGTCCAGGCTCCGGGCCGTGACCGTCCACGTCACCCCCACGTTCTGGCTGCTCAGGCGAAGCTTGCCATTTTGGGCACGCTCCCACTCAAGCGGCCACCTGCACGGCTTCGACTTCTCCGTCAGCGGCGCCCCGGGAGCGGGGATGAACCTGCGGCGCCACCGGAAGGTGACGTTGCCGATGGTTTTCATGGGTGCCTTGCCGTTGTGGGTCTTCTCACCCGCGGTACACGGGCCAGAACTGCACGCACTGCGTGGCGATCCACTTGCTCTCGCGGGTCCACACGGGGCTGTAGGGCGCCTCGCCGGGGTCCGCCACGTCATAGGTGACGCGGGTGCGGGTCTGCCGGTAGAAGCTCCACTTCCCGTGGCGCCGGATGCCGAAGATGCTGCCGGCCTGGAGGGTCTCGGTGTTTCCGCCGCCCAGGAAGCCCCAGAGGTTCCAGATGGAGCGCGTGTCGTGCTGCCGGTTGAGCGCGTCGCGCGCGGTGGGGGTCATGAAGCCGCCCATGTAGTCGGTCATGTGGACCTCGGCCTGGTACCGCACGCGGTTGTGCGCGCGCGTCTCCTTGGGGTGCAGCCGCTGCGCGGCGTGGTGGCGCTGCCGCATGTCGGTGATCTTGGCCTGGGCGCTCCGGCTGGCCAGCGCGTCGCTGGGGGCGTTGAACACCGCGCCGCCGGTGGTGGTGGCGTTGATGTGGTAGATCACCGGCTCCTCGGGGGTGCCGTCGATGAAGATGGAGCACCCCTGCACGGCGGGCGTCACGAACACGTCGGGGTCCACGATCGCGCCCTGGCCATCGAGCGTGGGGTGGTGCGGGCTGGGCTTGAGCTTGATCCTGGCCGTGGCGTCGGGCGCCCAGGGAAGGTAGTAGATGGGAAACGAGGTGGCGCTCGCCGCGGCGTCGGTGATCTGCATCACGTACAGGTCCAGGTCGTCGTCATAGGTGCCGGCGAAGTCTCCCGGCACGCCCAGCCCCGCGGGCCTGCGGATCTCGCAGTAGCGCACCTTGTTGCTTCCCTGCACCTGCTGCACGCCCCGGCGGTTGTCCAGCGCCAGCCGCTTGAGGTGCGCCACGTTGATGGTGCAGGCTCCGTTCGGATCCTGGATGGGGTATAGCGCCCACTTCCTGGCGAACGCCTTGGGGTCGGCCAGGAACTGCTCGTTCGCGTCGGGCATGGGTGCACACGGGGCGCGGGTGATCGGGGAGAAGGGATTAGCCGCGGTACACGGGCCAGAATTGCACGCACTGGGTGGCCACCCAACGGCTCTCGCGGCGGAGGACCGGCGGTCCATACGGCGCCTCGTTGGGCTCGAACACGTCGGACGTGACGCGGGTGCGGGTCTGCCGGTAGAAGCTCCACTTACCCTCGCGGCGGATGCCGAAGATGCTGCCGGCCTGGAGGGTCTGCGTGTTCCCGCCGCCCAGCAGCCCCCACAGGTTCCACACCGACCGCGTGTCGTGCCGCCGGTTCAGCTCGGCACGGCCGGCGGGCGTGAGGAACTCGCCCATGTACTGGGTCATGTGCGCCTCGGCCTGGTACCGCGGGGGAGCCAGGCTGGGGGTGCGCGGGCGCGGGTCCTTGGGATGGCGCCGCTGCGCGGTGGCGTGGCGGTCGCGCATGTCGTCGATCTTGGCCTGCGCGCGCTGGAGGGCCTGCGCGCGGGTGGGGGCGTTGAGCACCTCGCCGCCGGTGCTGGTGGCGTTGATGTGGTAGACCACCGGCTCTTCGGCGGTCCCGTCGATGAAGATGGAGCACCCCTGCACGGCCGGCGTCACGAACACGTCGGGGTCGATGATCCGCCCCCTGGCGTCACGCGTGGGGTGGTTGGGGCTGGGCTTGAGCTTGATGCGCGTGGTGGCATCGAGCCCCCAGGGGAGGTAGTAGACGGGAAACGAGGTGGCGCTCGCCGGCACGTTGGTGATCTGCATCAGGTACAGGTCCAGGTCCGCGTCGTAGGCGTCGGCGAAGTCGCCGGTCACCATCATCCCCGCCGGTCGCCGGATCTCGCAGTAGCGCACCTTGTTGGTCCCCTGCACCTGGTTCAGGTCGCGGTCGTTCCCCAGGTCCAGCACCTTGAGGTGCCCGGCGGCCACGGTGCAGGCATTGGGATCCTGCACGGGGTACAGGGCCCACTTTTTCGCGAAGGCCTTCGGGTCGGCCAGGAACTGCTCGTTCGGGTTGGGCATGGGGGTGGGGGTGCTGGGTGCTGGGTGCTGGGTGCTGGGTGCTGGGTGCTGGGTGCTCGTGACCGTGCCGGTGAAGCCTCGCGCGGTTTGCGAGGCTTTTCGTGGTTGTTGCGGCGGCCTCAGCCGCCGGTCTGGCGGGCCGTCACGCCGCCGTGGCCGTGCACCCGCAGCTGTCCGCCGGGTCCACGAGCACCGTCGCGTCCGCCGCCGCCGGCGCGGTGAGCAGCCAGGCGCTCCACCCCAGCCGCGGCGACTCCTCCGTACGCGCGGCGGTGATCAGGGCGGGGGGCACCTGCCCGGCGCGGAGGGTGAGCGTGAGGACGAAGTCCATGTCCACGCCGGCGTAGAAGTGCACCAGCTCGCGCAGCTCCACCAGCGCCTCTCCGTCGGCCGGGTTGCCCGTCACGGGGTCGCCGGGGAGGAGGCCGCGGTAGAGGTCCACGTCCATGGGTCCCATGTGGATGCCGATGGCGGCCTGCGGATCGTGCCAGGTGGTGCCCAGCACGGCGTCCATCCCCAGCGTGCGGTTGGCGCCCGTGCGGCCGATGCGCGTCTGCTGGTCGGCGGCGATGGGGAGCCAGCGGCCCACCAGCGGCTCGATGCGCACCGGCACGCCGAAGTGGTCGGCCAGCAGCCCCTGCAGCCCCGCCTGCGAGCGGACCTCGTGCGCCAGCAGCCCCGCGCGGGCCAGCAGCGCGCGGTCGTCCACGCCGGGGAGCCGGTTGTGCAGCCCCGGCGTGCCGATCCCCACCAGCGCCCGCAGGTAGGCGGAGGTCTCCGTCTCCTGCGGCGGCACCTCGGCCAGCACCGGCTGCGTGCGCACGCCGATGCGATACGCCAGCGACACCAGGCGGTGGTGGAAGACGTCCAGGAAGTCGCGGGTGGCGGTGTCGCCCTCGGCCAGCCGGTCCATCACCCGCTCGGCCAGCGGAACCGGGAGCGGCCCCTGCGCGCCGCCCAGCGCCAGGAAGGTGACCGTCATCTCCGGCTGCCCCAGCGCGCCCCGCTCCATCGCCGCCAGGTCGGCCGCGGGGAAGGCGAAGTCGTTGCTGGCGCGGAAGCGTACCGGCTCCACGGCGGGGTTGGCGCCGTGGCCTGGGGGCGCGGCGCCCGATGCCCGCTCCAGCAGGCGCACGGCCTGGTAGAAGTCGAAGGAGCCCGGGCGGTCGTAGAGCTGGTCGAGGAGCGAAGGGGTCATCGAACTGCGAAGGTGCGTGAGTGCGTGAGTGCGTGAGTGCGTGAGTGCGTGAGTGCGTGAGTGCGTGAGTGCGTGAGTGCGTTGGGCCGGCGATCGGTGGACATGGGGCGCCGTCATTGGATCACCGGCGGCGGATCCATCATCGCGTCGTTCGATCCGGCGACGAAGGTCCTTCCGCGCAGAGCCCGGGGGTCACAGCATCGGGCGGTCGCCAATGCGGGCGTCCCACGTCTTCCACACGCCT
>DASSJS010000302.1:0-21735 GCA_035691085.1 Longimicrobium sp. | reverse complement strand
GATGAGGATGCGGTCGAAGCACGAGAGCACGCCGCGGATGTGAGTCGCGTAGCGGTCGGTGAGCATCGCAGTGATCCTGTCGCAAGCTTCTGGACAGCACCACTCTGATCACTTGACCCGACTCCGTCAAGCACAAACCTGCTTGGTTCCGGCTACGCCGGATTAGGGTGCGATAAGGGATGCCTCGGCGGCCATCTTGATGGCCGCCGATTGTAGTCCCGGCTGAAGCAGGCTGGTCACACAAAGACGCGGGGATGTAGCAGGAGCCACCAGGCTTCTCTGCGGCTCCGCGTTTTGTGCGTAGGGTCCTGCTCGTCGGAGTTCTGGGAGCAGTGATGTGCCGGTGAAGCTGGCGCCGCCCCTTCCCTGGAGCGCCCGCGCCTCCCGTCGCCGGTAGTCGGCAGATTCTCAATCAGTTGCGGGGTGCCTCGTGAGGCGGAGCCGCCCCGCGCCGCATCCATGCCGGCCGGATTCTGCGCGTAGCCCCCGATCCGGAAACATGCTGATCGAGCGTGTCCTGGAGCCGCACTCAAGCGACAAAGTTTACAGTGAAGGCCGATTCTCTCGGCCATGGGAAAATCGCCCCTTGTGTCAGTCTGATGGGAGAACGTGATCCGCCGGTTGGCGTGAACCACGGGATGCCCCGATCCGATACCGAACGAGAAGAAACATGACCGATCCATGGCTCGAGGAGAGGGCGGCAGCCGTGACCGCCACGTCGCAGATCGAAGTGAGTCAGGCGGGCGAGGAACCGGGAACCGCGATAGTGGATGCCGACGACGATTCCGTCTCCGCCCACACCCTCACCACCAATCCCGTGGCCGCGGCCGGGAGTAGCGCCGGGTCGATGGGCGACGGAGCCGACGGCGCTTCCGCGGCCGCGGCTGCGGGCGATGCGCGGGCTGAGACCGGCCCGGACACGCCATCTGCAGGCGTGCCGGATCTCGCCCCCGGCGGTGATGCACCGTTCCCGGCCGGCTCGGACGCGCTGCTCGCGGCGGTGCGGGAGCTGGAGGCGCATGTGTCCGCCCAGGCCGGGAGAGTTCTGCAGGCGTTCGGCGACAAGCTGGCGTACGACGCCTTCAAGGAAGAGCAGGTGGCGCGACTGCACGCCGAGCTGCTGCAGCACCGCGAGGGGATGCTGGAACGGGTCACCCACCCTCTGCTGAACGCTGTGATCCGGGTGCACGACAACCTGGGGAAGGTGGCCGCTTCGCTGCGCGCGCGGCCACCCGAGGAACTCACCCCCGAGCGCACCTTCCGCGTGCTGGACGGCTTCCGCGAAGACCTGGAACTGCTCCTGTCGCAGCACGGGGTGGAGCCGTTCGAGCCGGTGGACGACGTGTTCGACCCGCGGCTGCACCTGGCACTGCGCACCGTGCAGACTGACGACCCCCACCGGGCCGGCCGCATCGCTGAGCGGCTGCGCCCGGGCTTCAGCCACGGGCAGGCGCTGCTGCAGAAGGCGCGCGTGGCCGTGTTCACCGCCTATGGCACCACGCCCGCCAGCCACCCCACCGCATCCACCCGCACCCCGGCCAACGGAGGAGAAGGATGAGCGCAACCCGCGTGTACGGCATCGACCTCGGCACTACTTACTCGTGCATCGCCTGCGTGGACGAGCACGGCAAGCCCGTGGTACTCGCCAACGAAGACAACGACCTCACCACCCCCTCGGTGGTGTTCTTCGAGAGCGCCGAGAACATCGTGGTGGGCCAGCAGGCCAAGTCGCAGGTGGCCATCTACCCCGACCAGTGCGTGTCCACCGTCAAGCGCGCCATGGGCGACGCCAACTGGCGGTTCGAGGCGTTCGGGCAGACCTACCGCCCGCAGGACATCTCGTCGTTCATCCTGCGCAAGGTGGTGCGCGACGCCGAGAAGATCACCGGCGAGCCGATCCGCGACGTGGTGATCACCGTCCCCGCGTACTTCGGGCAGAACGAGAAGGAGGCCACCCGCCAGGCCGGCGAGCTGGCCGGCCTCACCGTGCGCAACATCATCCCCGAGCCCACCGCCGCCGCGCTGGCCTACGGGCTGGAGCGCGAGTCCGACGAGGTGATCCTGGTCTACGACCTGGGCGGCGGCACCTTCGACGTCACGCTGATCGAGGTGAGGGCCGACGAGCTGAACGTGATCGCCACCGGCGGCGACCACCAGCTGGGCGGCAAGGATTGGGACGACGTGATCGTGGAGTTCTTCGCGCAGGCGATCGCCGCCGAGACCGGCGCCGCCGCCGAAGCCGTCACCCAGGACCAGGAGACCTACCAGGAGCTGCTGCTGATGGCCGAGCGCTTCAAGCGCGCGCTCACCAGCCGCACCTCGGTCTCCGAGTCCACACGCTTCGAGGGCGAGCGGGTGCGGCTGGAGCTCACCCGCGAGCGCTTCGACGAGCTGACCCGCCACCTGCTGGAGCGCACCCTGTCGCTGGCCGAGCAGGAGCTGGAGAAGGCCCGCGAGCGTGGCCACGCCCGGATCGACCGGCTGCTGCTGGTGGGCGGCAGTACCTTCATGCCGCAGGTGATCAGCGCGGTGCAGGAGCGCTTTCCCATCGAGGTGAGCCACTTCGACCCAAATCAGGCGGTGGCCAAGGGCGCGGCCGTGTTCGGCTTCAAGTGCTACCTCGACGAGCAGATCCGCATGGGCGTGGCGCAGGCCACCGGGCAGAGCGCGGCAGAGGTGGACCTGGAGGCCGTCGACACGGGCGTGCTGGAGTCGGCGCGAAAGGAGGTGGCCACCGTGCACGGCCTGTCGCTGCCCGGGCTGCGGAAGCTGGTGGACCGGAAGATGGTGGACGTGACCTCGAAGAGCTTTGGGATCGTGGTGATGACCGACGACGACCGCGAGATGGTGGCCAACCTGATCCTGCGCGACCACCGAGTGCCCACCGAGGTCACCCAGCAGTTCGGCACCTACGCCGACGGCCAGGTGCAGGTGGACCTGCGCTGCATGGAGAACGCCTTCCGCGACGAGCCCACCGTGAACCCGGCGGACTGCAAGGCAATCGGCCAGGCGGTGCTCGGCTTCCCGCGGCCCATGCCCAAGGGCTCGCCGATCGAGGTCACCTTCGCGCTGGGCCCCGATGGGCTGCTGCACCTGCGGGGGGTCGACCTGGCCACCGGCGGCGACATCAGGGCCGATTTCCGCACCGACGCCATCATGAGCCTGGAGGAGGTGGAGGAGGCGCGCAGCCGCAACCTGGCGCTGGCCGTCTCATAACCGCCGCTCCGCCGCGTCTTCCGCCCGAAGGGAAGTCTCCCCGGGGGAAGACGCGGCGCCACCCTCGTCAACGCACGGCCGAACGCTTGGAAGGTGGGGAGAATGGGGACTCGCGTGGGGATCGACCTGGGCACCACCAACTCCGCGGTGGCCGTGCTCGATGAGCACGGGCGGCCGGTAGTGCTCCCCAACCGCTTCGGCGCGCGGACCACGCCCTCGGTGGTGTGCTTCCGCGGGGGCGAGGTGGTGGTGGGGGAGGAGGCCAGGGAGCTGCAGGCCGGGGGCGAGCCCGATGTGGCGGCGTTCTTCAAGCGGCAGGTGGGCGTGCCCGGCTGGGTGTTCTACGGTGGCGGGCGCGACCACACCGCGGTGGAGTTGTCCGCCCTGGTGCTGCGCCTGCTGCGCGACGACGCCGAGCGCGCGCTGGGCGAGCCGGTGGGCCAAGCGGTGATCACCGTGCCAGCGTACTTCCGCAACCCGCAACGCGAGGCGACCATCGCCGCGGGGAAGCTCGCCGGGCTCGAGGTGCTGCAAGTGGTGAACGAGCCCACCGCGGCGGCGGTGGCCTACGGGCTGCGCGGCGCCGACGAGGCGCGCACCCTTCTGGTCTACGACCTGGGCGGCGGAACCTTCGACGTGACGCTGCTGCGGCTGGACCGCGAGGAGCTGCGCGTCCTGCACTCCGACGGCGACCACGAGCTGGGCGGCAAGGACTGGGACGACCGCGTGGTGGAGTACTTGGCCAACCGCTTCCAGGAAGAGTGGGGCGCCGACCCGCTGGACGACCGCGAGAGCATCGCCGACCTGCTGGTGGGCGCCGAGGAAGTGAAGAAGCGCCTCTCGTCCACCCACGGCGCCTCGCTCACACTGGTGCACGGCGGACGGCGCGGGCGCTACACGATGGACCGGGCCACGCTAGAGGCGCTCACGGCCGACCTGATGGAGCGCAGCATGGCGCTCACGCTGCGGGTGCTCGGCGACCAGGGGCTCACCCCCGCGCAGGTGGACGGCGTGCTGCTGGTGGGCGGCTCCACGCGGATGCCCATGGTGCACGACTTCGTGCGCCGCACCTTCGGGCGCGAGCCGCTGGGCGGGGTGAACCCCGACGAGGCGGTAGCGCTGGGCGCCGCCGTGGTGGCCGCAGAGCACGCGGACGCGGACGCGGTGCCGCGCTTCTCCCTCGCCGGGCCCACGCGGCGCGTGGACGTGACCAACCACAGTCTGGGGATGATCGCGCTGAACGAAGACCGCTCGGCGTACGTCAACACCCTCATCCTTCCCAAGAACACCCCGATCCCCCGGGCCGACACGCGGCCGTACCAGCACCGAAACCGCCGCGGCGGGGCCAACACGCTGGAGGTGTTCGTCACCCAGGGCGAGTCGGAGCATCCCGCCGACGTGACCTACCTGGGGAAGTACGTCCTTTCCGGCCTGCCGCACGCCGACGGGGGGGTGGCCGTGGTGGACGTGGAGTACCGCTACGACGTGAGCGGCACGGTGCAGGTGGCGGCGCGCGACCGCGCCACCGGCCTGGCGCTGGAGGTGGCGGTGGAGCCGCTCCCCGGCGACGTCCCCGCGCGCTTCCTGCGCCCGCCCGAGGTGCCCGCCCCGCCGCCGCACGTGACGGCGTACCTGGCGTTCGACCTCTCGGGGTCGATGCGGGGCGCGCCGCTGGACGAGGCAAAGAAGGCGGCCCGCAGCTTCCTGGCGAACACCGACCTGGCGAACTGCTCGGTGGGGATCATCGCCTTCGCCGACCGCGAGGAGGTGAAGGCGAAGGCCACGCAGAACGCCCGTACCCTGGAGCGCGCGATCAGCGGGCTGACGGTGGGCGAGGTGGGCGGCGGCAACGCGACCGACCCGTTCCGCACCGTGCTGAAGCTGATGGCCAGGGACCGGGGGCCCCGCTTCGTGATCACCCTGGCCGACGGCGCGTGGGACGACCAGCCCGAGGCGGTGCGGCGGGCGCGGGCCTGCCACGAAGCGGGGATCGAGAGCATCGCCATCGGCTTCGGCGGGGCCGACCGCGCGTTCCTGGCACGGATCGCCTCGTCGGACGAGGCCAGCTTCTTCACCACCCTGGGCGGCCTTTCCGAGACCTTCGCCGGCATCGCGCAGGTGATCACCGAAACGCAGGGAGCGCCCGCGGCGGCCGCGGGCGGCCGCCCGGCCCCGGCCTGGCCGCGGAGGTAGAGCGATGGCCGAGCGCCCCAACTACTACGAGCTGCTGGAGATGGACCCGTCGCTGGACGACTGGGCGGCGATCCAGGCGCGGATCCTGGAGAAGCAGCGCGCCTGGTCGAAGGCGAAGACGACCGGGAACCCGCGCGAGCGGCGCACGGCCGACCGCAACCTGTCGCTGCTGCGCGATATCGAGACCGTGCTCTCGCAGCCGCAGGGCCGCCGCGACGAGGCTGCCGATGCGGTGCGCCGCCGCCAGCAGGCGCGCCAGGCCGCGATGGCCGAGGTGGACGAGGCCATCGCGGTGTTCCGCAGCGGCGGCGGCACCTGCACCGACGCGCAGTTCAACGCGCTGGCCAGGCGCTTCGCCGGCACGCTCCCCGAAGCGGAGCTGGAGCAGCGCCTGCGCGCCCAGGGCGTGGGCCGCACCTTCGCCGCCGCACCGGGTGACGGCCAGCCGCGCAAGGCGAAGGAGCGCATCGGCGACGAGACGGCGAGCGCCGTCCGCCGCAACCTGCAGCACCTGGGCGTGGCCACGCTCTACCACTTCCTGGAGCTGGCGCCCCAGTCGTCGCCCGCGGCGCTGCGCGACCGCGCCACCGCCATCTACCAGGAGAACCAGCGCCGGGGGAAGACCGACGACGAGAGCTCGGCGCGCAACGAGCTGGCCGGCCTGTGCCAGAAGCTCTTCGCCGACGCCGCCGGGAAGGAGCGCTACGACAACTTCCTGGCCGTGGAGGCGATGGACGCGTTGAAGCCCAACATCGAGATCGCGGGGGGCGACGGCTTCATCACCCAGCAGGAGCTGGACGCGCTGGTGAGGCAGGGGCGACAGCGCGGGGTGAGCGCCGAGGACGCGCGGGGCTACGTGGAGGAGTACGCCGCCCGCCGCCGCTGGGGGGTGCAGCGCGACGCGCAATTGGCGGCCGAGGCGCTGCGCCAGTGCGGCCCCTGCGGCACCCTGGCCTCGCCCGGCGCGCGGAACTGCGCCCAGTGCGGGCGGCCCCTGGAGGTGGAGTGCCCCCGCTGCGGCGCGCCCACGCCCACGCAGAACGCGGCGTGCGAGCGCTGCGGTGCGCACGTGGGCGACGCGCCGCTGGTGCAGGCGCTGCTGCGCGAGGGCGAGCGGCTGGCCGGCGAGGGACGCCTGGCCGAGGCGCTGGAGCGCTTCGGCCGCGCGCTGCACTACTGGCCCGGGTGGGCCCCCGCCGCCGCCGCGCGCGAGGCGGCCGGCGTGCGGCAGCAGGCGCGCGAGGCGGCGCTGTGGCCGGTGGAGGAGCTGGTGCGCGCCCGCAGGCTGTGCGAGGCCGAGCGCGAGCTGGAGCGCTTCACCCGCGCGTACGGCGCCGGTGGCGTGGAGGCGCTGGCGCTGGCGGCGCGCGACGGCCGCGCCCGCGCGCAGGCGGCGTACGAGCGCGGCCAGCAGGAGGCCGGGCGCGGCCACCTCGACGCGGCCCTGGAGGCGTACGAGGCGGCGCTGGCGCTCTGCGCCGACCTAGAGCCGGCCCGGCTGGCCATGGCGGCGCACCCGCCGCCGCCGCCCACCGCCCTCGCCGTCCGCGCGGTGGCGGGCGGCTTCCACCTGGCGTGGAAGGCGGCGCCGTCCACCCGCCCGCTCTCCTACCGCGTGGTCCGCAAGACAGGAGCGGCGCCCGCGGGGCCCGACGACGGCGACGCGCTCCCCGAGACCGCCGGGCTCACCGCCAGCGACGCCGCGCCCGAGGGGGTGCCGGTGTGGTACGCCGTCTACGCCGCGCGCGGCGGCGTGCTCTCGGCCCACGCGGCGCAGGGCGGGCCGCACCTGCGCACGGCCGAGGTGCGCGCGCTGGAGGCGGTGGCCGGCGACGGCGAGGTGGTGCTGCGCTGGCGCCGCCCGGCGGGGTGCCGCCGGGTGGAGGTGTGGCGCCGCCGCGGCGCGCCGCCCGCGAAGGCGGGGGAGGGCGAGCTGCAGGTGGCCACGGGCCAGGAGCTGCACCACGCCGGGCTGGGCAACGGCGAGGGATGGGGCTATCGCGTGGTGGCCGTCTACGACGACCCGGCCGCCCCGGGGCGCGAGCTCCGCGCCGCGGGGATCACCGCCACCGCCGTGCCCACCGCGCCACCCCCGGCGGTGATGGACCTGCGCTGCACGCGCGAGGGGAGCACGGTGCACCTGGCCTGGACGCCGGTTCCCGGCGCGGCGGTGCAGGTGCGCCAGGCCGGTCAGCTCCCGGCCTTCACCCCCGGCCAAGTGATCGCGGCCGACGACGCGGGCCGGTTCGGGCGGCTGGTTGCGTCGGGTGGGGGCGGCGCCGCGCAGGCCGCGCTGAACGGGCAGGGGCGCACCTTCTTCGTCCCCCTCTCGGTGGCGGCGGGGACGGCCACGCTGGGGCGCGCGGCCGAGGTCACCACCCTCGACCCCGTGGCCGGGCTCACGGCCCGGCGCACCGGCGGCGGCATCGCCCTCACCTGGGAGTGGCCGGCGGGGGTGGACGAGGTGGTGGTGGCCTACGCGCACGACCGCTATCCCGCCGCCCCCGATGACCGGTGCGCGACGCGGGCCACGGTATCGCGCGCGCGGTACGACGCCGTGAGAGGGTGGGAGCTGCGCGGCGCCGAGCGGCGGCGCCACTACTTCAGCGTTTTCTCCCGCGCGCCGGGGGTGGAGCAGCACGCGCCCGCCGCGCACGCGCTGGAGAGCATGGGCGAGGAGGTGGCCGTGCGCTACCGGGTGAAGACACGGTGGCTGCGGAAGGACGCCTGGCTCGAGCTGGAGGGCGCCGGCGCCGCCACCGTGGATCTGCCTCCCCTCGTGCTGGTCGCGCGCCCCGGCGCGGTGCCCATCGACCCGGGGGACGGCGAAACGCTGGCCACCCTCCCTGGGCTTCGGCTGGAGGCCGGCCGCGCCACCATTCCCGTTCCCCCGCGCTTCCACGGGACCGGGCAGTACGTGAAGCTCTTCTTCATCGACCCAACCGCGGCCCGCGAGATCCGGCTGCTCCCCGCGGAAAAGGAACAGCTCCGCCTTTCATGAACGCCCAACGGGAAACCCGTCGATGATCGCCACCCTCAAGGCCCGCCTGCAGACGGAGATCTGCCCGTACTGCTTCGAAGCGTTCAAGCTGCGCGACACGCCGTTCCGCTGCGCCAGCCCGCCCGGCCGCTGCACGCCCGAGCCCGACGAGGTGCGGGCGAAGGCGTGGGAAGACCGCGTGCCCATGGGCCGCGTAATGGGCGCCGACGGCAGGTTCCGCGAGCACACGCGCTGCTCCGCGTGCAGCCAGGTCACGCACAAGCGGCTCTGCCCGCACTGCCACATGGAGCTGCCGCACACGGTGGGCAAGTTCCCGCACTTCATCTTCGCCGTGGTGGGCGCCAAGGAGGCGGGGAAGAGCCACTACCTGGCGGTGCTGATCGACCAGGTGCGCCGGGAGCTGGGACCCTCGCTCGAGATGCTGCTGGAGCCGCTGAACGACCACACCATCAAGCGTTACCGCGACGACTTCCACCGCCCGCTCTTCCAGGAGCGCAAGGTGATCACCAGCACCGTGTCGGCGCTCACCGACCGGCGGGTGCAGATGCCCCTGGTGTACACCCTCACCTTCAGCGGGCGCGACCTGCTGGGCCGCAAGCGCATCCGCAGCGTGGTGACGCTGGTGTTCTTCGACACCGCCGGCGAAGACCTGGACGACGAAGACACCATCGCCATGGTCAACAAGTACATCTACCACTCGCACGGCATCATCCTGCTGCTGGATCCGCTTCAGCTGCCGCGGGTGCGGGCCGACCTGGAGGGGCGGGTGGCGCTGCCGCGGGTGAACACCGAGACGGCCGACATCCTCACCCGCATGACGCGGCTGGTGCTGGCCGGGCGGAAGCTGCCGGCCAACGCCATGATCTCGGCGCCGCTGGCGGTGGCGTTCTCCAAGTTCGACGCGGTGGAGGCGCTGGTGGACCCTCAGCTGCAGCTGAACGCGGCCGCCGACCACCGCACGGGCTTCGACGTGGCCGACTTCGACGCGGTGAACGCCGAGATGCAGGCGCTGCTGGCCCGCTGGGACAGCCAGGTGCTGGTGCACCAGGTGCGCACGCACTATCGCCGCTTCGGCTTCTTCGGCCTCTCGGCGCTGGGGTGCAACCCCCACGGCGACCAGCAGGTGCCTCGCGTGCTGCCGCGGCGCGTGGAAGACCCCTTCCTGTGGCTCCTGCACGAGCACAGGCTGATCCCCACCCGCAAGCGGGGGTGACCGCGATGAACGCGCTGCAACTGCACTACACCTCGTGCCGCCGCGGGCAGGCCGCGGGCGCGGGCTTCCAGACCCGCGCCCGCACCCCGGGGATCCTCCCCGGCGAGCTGCGCGAGATCGAGCGCCGCGGCCTGTACCGCCCCCCGCGGAACGCGCCCCAGGAGCCCACCCCCGAGCAGATCGAGGCCGAGCTCCCCCGCTCGCTCCGCTTCTACACCCTTGAGTCGGGGCGGCGGGCGTTGACCCGCACCGGCTACGTGGGGCAGGACTACAGCGGCCGGTGGGGGAACTACTTCGCCCACACGCTGGTGTTCGAGGGTGAGGCGCCGGGGATCTGGCCGGTGGACTTCTACGAGTGGGAGGGATGGGTCGACCGGCTGACCCCCGCCGCCGACACCGAGGCCGAGCCCGCGCCGCTCCCGCCGGTCGACCTGGCCGAGATCGCGCCCGCCGAGTCGTTCACGCTCGACGAGCTGCGCGCGTTCCTGCGCGAGGACCCGGGCCGCGCCGCGCTGCTGGAGAAGATGGGGCGCGCGGTGGTTCTCCATGCCGAGAACGGCCGCCCGGTGCTGATCCGCGACACGCCGCTGAACGGGCTGTACTGGATCGCCTGCGTGCAGAAGCTCTTTCCGCCGCGGCACGCGCTGAACCTGGGCTTCAGCAGCTACCAGTACGACGGGCGCGCCGCCGCCGTGCTGAACGCCACCGCCGGGGAGACCGACTTCACCTTCGGCGAAACGGAGCGGCGCTACCAGTTCCAGCTGTTCGACCTGGACACCGGGGTGCAAAGCGAGGTGCCCGACGGCGACGGCGACCATCCCGCGCTGGCCGTGCGCTGGCTGGTGGACGACCCCGCGCTGCTGGACGGCTTCATCGAGCACACCGCGCTCTTCACGCACGATCAGCCCGACGGCGAGCTGGCGCACGCCGCCCGTCTCTTCCACCTGTCGCGCGGGGGCGAGGGCGGCCTGACGGGCGCGCAGCTCTCCGGGATGCTGGAGTTCGTGCAGCGCCACACGCTGCCGCAGGCGCGAGGGCACGTGCTGGAGATGGTCCTGCGCGCCGCCCGCGGGGCACGAGGGGTGGGGTGGGGGCCCGGCGACCATGCGCGACTGGCCGCCTTTCTGGCGGGCGAGGCGCGGGCCAGCGGCGAGCCGGCGCACCGCTCGCTGGCGTTCGCCGCCTGGCGGTCTCTGCTCGAACGGTGCGTGCTGGCGGGGGGCGGGGGAACGGCCGAGGCGGGCGAGACGTGGGGCGAGGTGCGGGCCGCCTTCGAGGGGGCCGACGACGAGTTGGAGGCGGCCGTGCTCGACCCGGCCCTGTGGGAAACCGCCCTCCCCCGGCTCGACGGGCTCGCGGCGAGCGTCCCCGCGCTCCTGCTGAGCGTGGTCGCCACCACGCTGGCGGGCGGGGGAGAGGCTTCGCTGGAGCGCGCGGCGGAGGTGCACGCCACGCTCCTGGAGGCGCTCCTGCGCGCCACGGCCGACGCGCGGGCGGCCACGCGGGTGGCGCTGGAGACGCTGGGCGGGGCGGGGATGGGCCCCGGCGCCCTTGCCGAGGCGTGCAGGGTGCTGGCGGCGGCCGCGGCCGCGGCCGCGCAGCCCGCCGGCTCCGCCGCGCGCGCCGCCCCGGCCGCGGTCGGCGCGGGGCTGGGCGACGTGCTGGCCTCGGCGAGCCCGAGCCACGCCCGGTGCGTGCGCGCCGCGCTCGACGACGCGGCCGGCGCGCGCGTCCTGTACGGCGAGTGGGCGGCGATCCTGGCCGCCAGCCGCGACCCCCTGGCCGACTACCGGCGCTACCTGGGCGCCGTCCTGGACCGCCACCCGGGCTACGCGCGCGCCTGCCGCGGCGCGGTGATGGCGTCGCTGCTGGAGCGCCTCCCTGGCGAAGCCGGCGAGGGGGTGGCGTTGGAGTGGCTGCGCTCGGGCGAGCTGGCCGCCCTTCCGCCGGAGCGCCGCGCCGCCGCGGTGGAGCGCGCGGCCAGCGCCGTGGCAGTGGAGCCTCCGTCGCCCGAGGCGCTGCAGCTGGCGCGCGACGTGGCCCGCGCCGCCGCCGCGGCCGGGGTGGCGCTGCGGCCGGACCGCCCCCGCCTGGTGGAGGCGCTGGCCGCGCTCGGCACGAAGGGGCGCGAGCTGCCCAACCTGGAGCTGGGCGGGGTGGGGGCGGCGCTGGAGGGGATCGACGAGGCGGCGTACGAGCGGTTCCTGGACGGGTTCCTCCTCGCGGCGCTGGACTGCGCGCACAGCCGCGCCGAGCATCGCGCGGTGCTGGGCGCCCTCTACCGCACCGAGCACCATGGCACCTTCGCCGGCCGCTACCGCGACTGGTTCCGCGCGCCGCGCAAGGGCCGCCTCGCCGAGCCCTTCCGCGTGGCGATCAAGTTCTGGCTGCGGTACGACCGCGAGGTTGGCGCGGACGGGCTGGCCGCGCTGGCGCAGCTGGGCGAGCAGGAGTGCGTCCGCGCGCTGGCGGCCATGGAGCCCGAGACGGTGAGGTCGATGCGCCGCGAGCTGCGCCTTTCGGGCGAGCCGCTGGACCGGTGGCGCACCTGGGAGGACGACGCGGAGGCGCGCAGGCGGGGTCCGCTGGCGCGGTTGGGACGGATCCTGTTCGGGCGGTAGCGCCCGGCATCAACCCTGTTGCATGCGGAGGACGAACATGGCGAAGGACGACAATGGCGCCGAGGCGATCGGGGCGCTGCTGGTGCTGGTGATGATCGTGATGGCGGTGGTGGCCGCCGTGGCGGCGCTGATGAGCGCCGGCGCCGTCTACGGCGCGGGGACGGCGCTGTACAACTACGGCGTGTCGCTGCGCGAGAGCATCCAGCCGGAAAGGGCGGCCGTATGAGCACGACACCCGCGCCCGCGCCGGCCATCCGCAGCTACTTCTTCGGCAAGGGCTTCCGCGACCTGCAGCAGACCATCCGCGCCAGCTGGTGGCGCAACCAGGAATCGGCGCAGCACCACTTCCGGCGCTGCGGGCCGCTTTTCGCCAGCGACGAGTGGGGAGAGAGGGCGCAGGCCGTGGTGTTCGGCACGGCCGGCGTTTCGGTGATGGTGTTCGGGACGGCGGTGTTCCTGGCCGCGTCGGCGGTGCACGTGGTGATCTTGGCGGTCCTGCTGGCGCTGATCTACACGGCGTTCACGGTGGTGTACCTGGCCGAGCGCGGCTACCTGCTGGCCCGGCGCTTCTTCACCGTGTGCCCGGTGTGCCACAGCAAGGCGCCGCTGCCGCAGTACTTCTGCCCGGGGTGCGGCGCGGTGCACGGCCGGCTGATCCCCTCCAGCTACGGGATACTGCGCCACACCTGCCGGTGCGGGCACAGGCTGCCGGCCACCTTCTTCCTGGGCCGCGGCGCGCTCCGCTCGCGCTGCCCCGAGTGCGCGCATGCCCTGGAGCAGTCGCACACCGAGTCGCGCAAGCTGTTCGTCCCTGTGACCGGGGCCAAGTCGGTGGGCAAGTCGGCCTTCCTGTACACGGCGCTGCAGGAGCTGGTGGAGCACAGGGCCGGCGAGCTGGGGCTGTCGCACCGCTTCGTGGAGACCGCCACCGAGTGCGACTTCGAGCGCACGCGCGACCAGTTCGCGCGCGGCCGCAGGCCCGACGTGACCATGGACACCCTGCCGCGCGCGCTCACCCTGCAGCTGGACCGCCCCGGCCAGAGCCCGCGCGTGCTGTACCTGTACGACCCCGCGGGCGAGGCCTTCGCCGACACGCAGGGCACGGGGCTGCACAAGTACCAGGATTACCTGAGCGGGCTGGTGTTCCTGGTCGACCCGTTCGCCATTCCCGCGGTGGCCGGGGAGTACCGGGAGCAACTGGCCGCGCACGCCGACGCGCTTCGCCCCAGCGCGGTGCCGGTGGATGACACCTTCGCCCGCATCCTGATCGGGATGGAGGAGTTCTTCGGGCTGAAGAAGGGAGGGCGGATCAAGGTTCCCGTGGCCGTGGTGCTGAACAAGGCCGACGCGTTCGGCCTGGAGGATCGCGTGGGTGAGAGGGCGGTGGACGCGCGGATGGAGGCGTTGCCGGCCGACGCCACTCGCGAGGCCGTGCGCGACGCACTGATCCGCGAGCAGCTGAAGGCGTGGGGCGAGGGGCCGTTCGTGCAGCAGCTGGAAACGCGCTGCGCCAGGGTGCGCTACTTCACCTGCTCCAGCCTGGGCCGCATGCCCGACGCCAGCGACCGCGCGTTCGAGGGCCGCGGCGTTCTGGAGCCGCTGCTGTGGATCATCGGCGAGGCCGACGGCGCGCTGGTGGGGCGCAGGCGGCTGCCCCTGCTGGGCGCGGCCTGATCGCGGCCCGTCCTTATCCCGATCCGTCTCCCCCGGCGGCGCATCCGCTGCCGGGGCCCTCATCCACGGTTGACCATTCACCCACGCATGTTCATCGAAGTCTTCTCCGACTGGCTCGCCCGTCCGCCGAGACTGGCGGGGTGGGCCTTCTACCAGCACGCCGCGGCGGCGCCGTCGATGCGCGAGACGGGGCGCCAGGTGGCGAGCATCGCCGGGATCCTCCTGCTCACCGGGCTCTGGCTGTACCTGGCGATGCACCGCGACCGGCGGATGGCCACCCTCGTCATCCTCTGCATTCTGGGCCTGGCGTCGGGCGCCGGATACGCGCTGGGGAAGGAGCCCCGCCTGGAGCTGCTGCGGAACGGCGTGTCGCAGCTGCTGGTGTTCCTGGAAGTGGTCATCGACCTTACCCGCGGGTGGCGGGAGGCCCTCCGGACCTTCTTCATCTTCCTGGTGACGGGGTTCGTGGCCGGCGCCGTCGGCGCTGCCCTGGCGGCGTCGCTCGGCGGTGCAGGCCGCGCTGGCGAGCTGATCGTGGAGCTGCTCATCGCACTCTTTTTCTAAGCCGGAGCGCAACAGTGTCGCCGGCTTTCAAGTCCCAAGTCTTAGGTGCAAAACTGCAGAGGACGGTAATCAGGGAAACTCGGGACTCGGGACTCTCGGCCGGTAAATACCGGGCGCGAGTCCGTCCAACGGGAAGCCACCCGCGGACGAAGTCATTCGCCCCGGCGGCCGGGCGCAGCATCGCTTGGAAACCCCACACCCTCGCCAATCAGAGCATGGCAGAGCCTGAATACGACGTCTTCATCTCGCACGCGAGCGCGGACAAGCCCGGATGCGTGGAACTGCTGGCCGACCGGCTGCGACGCGAGGGGATCCGGGTGTGGTACGACGACTTTTCGCTAGGATGGGGCGACAGCATCTCCACCTCTATCGCCAAGGGCCTCACGACCAGCCGGTACGGGATCGTCATCCTGAGCCGGAGCTTTCTGCGCGAGGCGGGGTCGCGCCATGAGCTGCGCGGCCTGTGGCAGCGCGAGATCCACGTCGGGAAGACCATCCTGCCGATCCTGCACGACATCACTCTGGACGAGGTGAGGGCGTTCGACCCCTCGCTGGCGGATCTTCGGGCGATGGACACCTCGACCACCGCCCTGGACCAGATCATCGCGACCACGCTGCGGTTCCTGAAGGGCGAGCACACGAATGGTCACGCCCCGCCGCCGGACCTCCTGGACGTGCACCGCCTGGCCGACCTGTCCAGGCTGGGGCGCGAGGAGGTCCTGAAGCGGCTTGAGCGCTACGGCACGGCCGCGCGCCTGAATCCGGGGAACGGCGAGGTCGTCATGGGTCTGGCCCTGATCTACCTGTCCCTGAGGCGGTTCCCGGAGGCGATCGAGAAATTCGCTTCGGCGGTCGAATTGTTCCCCGCGTCCGGAAAGGCGCATCTGTACTACGCGCTTTCGCTGATGAAGGCGCGGAAGCCGAAAACCCTCTCGCTCACCGAGGCCCGCCAGATCCTGCAGGCACTGGAAACGGCCACGTCGCTGGAGCCCCGAGAGGGGCTGTGCGATCTGCTGTCGGTGATCATCAAGGAGGGATACTTCCGCATGAACGGCCTGAGGGTTCCGCCTCCCGCGATCGAACGCCACCGGCAGCTGGTCGGGGAGAAACGTGTCGATGGAGACGAGCTGGCCGCCTTCCGCGACCTGTCGGTGGTGCACGACCAGACCCTGCTCAATGTGCTCATGGGTTGAGCCATTCCCCCCACTTTCTGCGCGGGAGCCCTTACATGACGGAGCTACAGAAGCGGAACGCCATCCGGTTGTATTTCACCCCGTTCCCGAAGTGGTCCCTCGGCTTCATCGTTTTCGGCACCCTCTGCCTGCTGCCGGGCGGCGGCACCGGGCTTGTTCTGGGCGTCCTGTTCGTAGGCGTGGGCGCCGCGGTGCTGTTCGTTCGCGCGCGGGGGATCGGCGACGCCGAGTTCGACCGCTACCGCGACGAGGACCTGCGAAACGCGGCCGCCAAGGCGGTACAACGGTGGGGGATCGACGAGAGCGACCTGGTAGGCAAGCCCGTGCGCGTGTTCGGTCCCGCGCTCGGCGCCACCAGCACACAGGCGGCGAAGAAGGGTGCGGACAGATTCATCCGTTTCAACCCGATTCGGTTCGCGGTGCTCGGGTTCTGCGAGCACCAGCTGCTCGCATACCTCGGGGTGCTGGACATGGTCACGGGAAACGTGCTCCTGGAGGAGACGGAGGAGTACTTCTACCGTGACGTGGTCGCGGTCGCGACCAAGACGGACTCGATCGAGTTCACGCACAAGGGGACCCTTCACCAGCTCAATGACACACAGACATTCGTCCTGACCACGTCCGGCGCTACCTCCATTCGTGTGCCTCTGCGCTCGCTGCAACTGGCGAGCATTCTTGGTGGAGGCGAGATGCCGACCACACAGGCCGAGGAGGCGATCGCGGCGGTCCGCGCCATGCTGCGCCAGAAGAAGAGCGGTGTTCCGATCTGACCGATCCAGCGGCTCCATCCGGCGACGATTGCAAGGCGCGCCGCCTGCCGCCGGTTCCTGCATCGCGCGAGTCGTAGTCCCCGGCACATGAGCGTGCTCCTCGTGCCGTACGACCGCCTGTACGACCTCGAGAAGATCAACGACCAGTTCGAGCAGGCTGACGTGGTGCTGGTGACCGGCGCGAACGACGTGGTGAACCCGGCCGCGAAGACGGACCCGGGCAGCCCGATTTTCGGGATGCCGATCCTGAACGTGGACCAGGCGCAGAGCGTGGTCGTATTGAAGCGGAGCATGGCGGCGGGCTACAGCGGCGTGGAGAACGAGCTGTTCTACCACCCGCGCACGTCCATGCTCTTCGGCGACGCGAAGAGCTCGCTGCAGCAGCTGATCACGGACATCAAGGAGGTGTGAGGCCTCCGCAGGTCAGACGGAATCGAGCGAAGCCCGCCGGGAGTTGCCGCGGGCTTCGTCACATCGTCTCGTCTTCCATCCTTCCCGTCCTACCGTCCGCGCCCCGGAACTCTCGGGATCCGTCCGTCCAACCATCGAAACGGCAGTTCCAATCTTCCCGGCGTATCGATGGCCCTCATGCAATGTTCCGCGGCACGGCTGATCCTGCTCACGCTCCTCTTCGCGTCCATCGTGGCCGGAGGCGGGTGCCGTTCGCCGCGAGACGGGAGCGCCGCGGACCCGGATGGTACCGGCGCGAGCACCCAGGCGGAACCGATCCAGCTGCTTTCCCAGGATTCGGGTGGATTCCCGCTGAACGACGGACCCGCGATCCCCCGCGACGAGTCATCGCCCGCGCGACGCTGCGATCCGAACTACGAGCCCTGCGTCCCCATCGACAGCGACGTGGATTGTGCCGGCGGCAGGGGAAACGGTCCCTCGTACGTGGCGGGTCCCGTGCGAGTGGTTGGGAGCGACCGCTACGACCTGGATCGCGATGGCGATGGCACAGGGTGCGAGAACTGATGGGCCGGCGGCCACCTTGATGCGACCCGGGCCGCGGTCTCGAGTCTCCGCAGCAGATTGGTCTCACGAACAGACGCGGAGACGCAGGGACAGCCAACCGGCTTCTCTGCGTCTCCGCGTTCCTGCGTGAGGTCCTGTTGGCCGGTTCCGGGATCAGTGACGCGCCGGTGCCGCGGCCGTCCCTGCCGCACCCGTGCCTCCGGTCCCCGTCCCCGTGCTTCCGCCCGTACCGGTCCCGGTCCCCGTCGGACTGGTGCCTCCCGTTCCCGCCGAGCCCGTGCCTCCCGTCCCTGTAGAGCTGGTGCCTCCTGTTCCAGCCGTCCCCGTGCCTCCGGTGCCCGTCCCGGTCGTTCCGGTGCCCGTGCCTCCCGTGCCCGTGCCTCCCGTGCCCGTCCCTCCCGTGCCCGCGCTTCCCGTGCCCGTCCCGGTCGTTCCGGTGCCTGTCCCTCCCGTACCCGTGCCTCCCGTGCCTGTCGCGGTCGTTCCGGTGGCTGTGCCTCCCGTGCCTGTGCCTCCCGTGCTCGTGCCTGTGGGCGTGGCTGGACGCGGCGCGGCGGGCGGCGGGGGGGGAGGGGCGGGGCGCGGGGCGAGGGCGGCGCCCACGGCCGTGGCGCGGGCGGCGTCGGAGGTGGCCTCGGCGGCGCTGCGCTGCGCCTCGGCGGCGCGGGCGGCCTCGAACTCGGGGTTGCGGCTGTTGGCCTGGATCGCCTGGGCCTGCCCCGGCCCGGCCAGCCGGTTCAGCGGCACGTAGTCGCTGCGGAAGTTCAGCTCCACCGACGAGGTGAGCTCCACGTCGGCGTGCAGGCTCTCGGTGGTGCGCGTGCTCTCGGTGCTCACGTAGCCGATGGTGTTCTGGATCGACGCGCTGGCGCCCCACACCCCCATCCCGCCGTGCGCCTCGGCGTTCACCGTGTTGGTCATGTCGAAGCGGCTGCCGCGGTCCTGCTGGGCGGCGCTGGTGGCGTCGATGTGCAGGCGCATGGCGGCGGTGATGCGGCCGCTGTCGATCACGATCCGCTGCATCCCCATCTGCACCATGGTGGCGAGCATCTCCTGCCGCATCCGCGCCAGCCGCCGGCGCACCAGCGGGAGCAGCGACTCGGGGTCGCCCACGGTCACCGGCTCGTCGGCCGCCATCCCCAGGTCGGTGCGCAGCTGCGCCTCGCTGGGCATGGGCCCGTTCCCCTTGCGCCGCAGGCGGCGCTCGGGCGGCGGCTCGCCGGGGTCACGGTCGGCGGGGTCTTCCGCCTCCTCGAACTCGAAGGCGGCGGGGTAGCGCTCCACCAGCCACTCGCGCGCCCGGTTGGAGCCCATGTTCCCGTCGGCGAAGCCGTCGAGCGAGGCGGCCACGTTGTTCAGCAGCTCCACGTACTGGTGCAGCTGCGTCTGGTTGCTGTCGACGATGGCCTTGAACACGCCGTTGATCAGCTCGGTGACGAAGCGCGGGAAGGAGACGGCGTTCATGATGTTGCGCGCTGTTCCCGCCACCCGGTCCACCGCCGTGCCGCCGTACTCCTGCTGGGCGTTCTGCGCCATCGCCAGCGGCTCGCCGCCGGCCCCGTCGGCCGAGAGCGCGGCCGCGGTGGCGGGGCGGGGAAGCTCGTCGCGGAGCCCGCCGGCGCGCCCGCCGTTTCCGTCGCCCGCGGACGGCCCCGCCGGCGCCGGGGAGGGCGGACGCGGGGAGGGCGGCGGGGGGGAGGGCGCCGCGGAGGCGATCTCGCCCTCGCTCAGCACCTCCTCGCGGATCAGCGTGGCGGCGGCGTGGCAGACGGTGACCATGGCGCGGGCCATGGCGCGGCGTTCGTCGGGGTCCAGCTCGGCAAAGGCGGGGGTGCGCTCCAGGATCGACCGCACGGCGGCCCGCACCACGGGAAGCGGGTCGCCCACGGGGCCGGCCGCCGCGGGATGCGGCGGCGCGATCACGACCGCGCCCGCCGCGATCATCCCGTGCTCCCCGGCGGGGGGGGCGTGTCGCCGCCGTGCAGGGCGAGCGAGGCCTGGATCCACGCCAGCGCGGCGTCGGGAAGGCCGCTGCCGTCGGGGACCAGGCGCACCGAGGCGTCGCCGACGGAGGGGAGGACGCCGGCCAGCCAGGCCAGGAGGGTGGTCCCCGAGCGGCCGCGGGCAACGCGGGAGGCCAGGTCCGTCGCCTGGCCCAGGTAGCGGCGCGACACCTCCCGCACCGTGCTCCACACCCCGTGCTCCCCGAAGGCGGCCTGCAGCTCGGGCACCTTCAGCACGTCGAGCGCGTCGCGGAGCTGCTCCAGCACGTCGCGGGCGGCGTAGTCGGTCATCCCGCCGCTCCGGGGGAGGAGGTTGGCCGCGAGGGTGCTAGCGGCCACGTGCACGCGGATCTCGCCCGCCGCGCCGGGGCCGCCCGGCGCGGGCGCCTCCAGCCGCGACACCGCGTCGCACAGGTCGATCATCAGCCCCTCGAAGGCGTCGTTGCGGGCCGGGCCCGGGCCGTGCGCCGCCAGCGCGGGGCCGTACGGCTTGCCGAAGAGACGGCCGAAGAGCGCGTCGCGCTCGCCGGCGGTCAGCCGCTCGCGGCCATGGTGGCGGAAGCGCAGCAGCAGCTCGCCGGCCGCGCCCACCTCGCCGGGGAGCGCGCCCGTGGCGTAAAGCCCCGCGAGCATCTCCACCGACGCCACCAGCCGGGTCGACTCCAGCTCGCCCGCCAGGTACAGCGGCGCCACCGCGCGCATCCGGGCCTGCTCCCCGGCCGTGCCGCCGGAGACGGGGGGGAGCTCCACGTCGCCCAGCTCCAGCGGCGACGCGTACGGGTCGCCGCCGGCCAGGCGCAGCGCCAGCGCCAGCGCGCCGTCCACCGCGTCGTCACGCGGGACGGGCGGAAGAAGACGCGGCGCGCGCGAGGCGGCGGCCGGGGGCGGGGGGGCGGCGAGCACGCCGGCCCCCTCAGGCGGCCGGGGCGGCCGCGCCAGCGGCGCCGGCCACGGGCTTCTTCTCGGGCGGGACGGCGTTCCCCTGGATCGCCGCGATCATCCCCGGCGAGGCCATCTTGTCCATCGGCAGGTAGTCGCTCTTGAAGTTCACGCGCACCTCTCCGGTGAGCTTGGCCTTGATCTCGCTTTCGGAGCTGGAGTCGTCGCTGGCCGACGAGCGGACGGTGGTGTTGTGCTCGCTCTCGCCGCTGGCCGAGGCCGAGACCGGCGACAGCCACGAGCTGAAGCTGGCCTCGTAGGCAGACTTCTCCTTCTTCTCGTCGGCCATCGACGCGCGCGACTTGCGCTGCACCTTGTCCGACGCCTTGAAGTCGAACACCACCTTGGCGTTGATCAGCCCGTCGGTCACCACGATGCGGTTGATCCCCAGCATCACCATCGACGCGAGCATCTGCTGGCGCCCCCGCGCGATCTGCAGCCGCGCCGCCTGCACCAGCCGCTGCTCTTCCTCCTCGTCGGAGAGGTCGGTGACGGGCCTGGCCAGGTTCAGCGAGGCGGAGATCTCGCGCAGCGCCGCCTCGGAGTCTTCGGCGGTGACGGTGAGCTTGGGCTGGGCCGCGGGCGTGTCGGTGCCCTCCGCCAACGCCCCCGACATCGAATCGGAGTCGATCCCCAGCTTGCCGGGGAACTTGTCGGTGAGCCAGTCGCGCGCGTTGTTGTGCGAGATGTTGTCCTGCGCGAACTCGTCCACCGTCTTGGCCACGTTGGCCAGCAGCTCGCCGTAGGCGTGCATCTGCTGGATGGACGAGTCGACGATGGCCTGGAAGACGCCCTGGATCAGCCCCGAGACGAACTTGGGGAAGTCGACGTCCTTGATGGTCTGCACCAGGTTCTGCGAGCCCTGGCGCTCGGCCTCGGCCTGGAAGTCCTTGCTGGCCACGTCCTGCTTCTGGCTCAGCCGCCGCTTGGTGGCCTCCACCGGGTCTTCGTCGGCCTGCGCGCGCGAGAGCACGCCGCCGTCGGGGGCGGCGAGCTCCTGGGCGGCCAGCCCGTCGGGGTTGGCCATGTACGAGGCCACCCGCACCATGGTGCCCGCCAGCCTGCGCTGCTCGTCGGGGTCCAGGGCGCGGAACCCCCGCGACTGCTCCAGGATGGCGCGCACCTCGGGGCGCACGGCCGCGAGGGTAGAGCTGTCGGCCCAGGGAGCGGGCGTGCTCGGATTGGGCATGGCGCCCTCCTCTCTCTCAGGCGGCGGGGGCGGGCGACGGGGCCGGGGCGGGTGCCGCGGCGGGGGGCGCGGCCGCGACGCCGCGCGCGCCCGGCGCGGTGCTGGCCGGCCGGGCCGCGTCCTGGATGCGCCCGATCTGGAACGAGTCGGCCATCTTCTCCAGCGGCAGGTAGTCGCTCTTGAA
>DASSJS010000301.1:0-3190 GCA_035691085.1 Longimicrobium sp. | reverse complement strand
CCCAGCCGCGACGCCGCGGCCTTCGCCGGCGCCGTCCTCCGCTACCGCGGCGACCGCGCCCTCCTCGCGGCGGCCTCGGAATCGGCCGCGCGGTACACCGATCAGACCTTCTCGTGGGCGGGCGTGGCCGACCGCTTCGTGGAGGTGTTCCGCGAACGGACCGGCGGCCCCGCGGCCGAGCCGGCGCGGGCGGTGGGCGCGCGGTAGCCGGCGGCGCGTGTGTTCGCGGCGGCGATGACCCATTCATCAAACGGGAAACATCCATGAACCTCGAAAGCCTGATCGCGGTCACCGGCGGGATCCTGATCGTCCTGATTCCCGTGGCGGGGCTCACCGCGCGCTTCGCCCTCAAGCCGCTGATCGAGACGATTGCCGGGGTGATGAAGGCGCGCCAGGGCAACGAGGCGGTGCAGCTGGTGGAGCGGCGCGTGGCGCTGCTGGAGCAGGAGCTGGCCGCCATGCGCACCGAGTTGCAGCAGGTGTCCGACGGCCACGCGTTCGACCGCAAGCTCGCCGACCCGTCGTCGGTATCGCGCAGCCAGATCGGCAACGGGTGACTTCAGCCCGCCGTCGTGCCGGTCCGTTGATGCCGGCGCGACCGCTGGCTGTCTCTTTGTTCATTGCTGTTCGACGCCTGCGAAGAAGAGGCGCGGAGGGAAAATCCCCCGCGCCTCTTTGCGTCTGTCTGAAAACGCCGATGCCTCAGGGCCGCGCGCCGCCGGTGGCCTGCTGCACGGGGCGGGCGCCGGTCACGCGGCCGGACTGGTCCAGCGTGATCTCGATCAGCTGGCCCGCGGCGGTGCGGACGGTGCGAACGGCCTGGCCGGCGGTGTTGGTGGCCTGGCTCACCACGGGGAGGCTGGTGACCGCGCCCAGGGTGCGGGTGTTCACCACCTGCCCGGCCGTGCCCAGCGTGCGCTCCACCAGGTTGCCGCTGGCGTCGAGCGTGGTCTGCACCGTCTGGCCCAGCGTGTTCACCGTCTGGCTCAGCACGCCGCCGGGCTGCGTGAGGTTGTTCAGCGTCTGCCCGGCCACGCCCACGGTGCGGTCCACCACGCCGCCCGGCTGCAGCGCCGTGTTGGCCACCGAGCCCACCGTGTTGACGGTGTTGTTGAGCGTGCCGGTGAGCTGCGACACGATCTCGGGGTGGTTGTCCACGAACTGCAGCGTCCGCTCGATCACGGCGGCCACGTTGTCGAGGTCCACCAGCAGCAGCACCTCGGCGCGCACGCCGCGCACCCCCACGCTCACCTGCGCGATCGACACGTCGGCGCCGGCCTGCACGCTCACCAGGTTGGCCACGCGCGCGTTCAGCGCCACCCGCGCCTGCAGGTTGTCCACCTCCAGGTTGATCCGCTCCACGCACAGCCGCGGCACGCTCACCACCACGTCGTACGCCTGGTACTCGGGCGGCGGGCCGGGCTGGCGGCCGGCGGCGGTCTGTGTGGGCGCGGCGCGCGCGCACTCGCCCGTGGCGGCGGCCTGCGGCTGCGTTCGCCCGCGTTGCGCGCCGGCTCCCGTGGGCAGCAGCACCGCCACCGCCAGCAACCCCATCCACCCCTTCGGCATGGCTCCCCTTCCGCGTGTGCGGTCTACCCGGCAGGCATCTGTGTCGATCAGTTCGCGGCGTGGCCGGGCAGGAAGCGTGCCGGTCGGAGGCACGGAAGTTGAGTGGGCCACCCGGCCGAAAGGAAACGCCGAATGCCGCGACCCTGGTGCCACCTCGTCCTTCTGCTGGCCGCATGCGCCGCCCCCGCCGCGGCGCGCGCGCAGGCCGGGGCGGTGCCGTGCGCCGATTCGGCGCGGGCCGACAGCGCGCTCGTGGTGATCCGCGCCTCGGTGACCGCGGACGAGGTGACCTTCCGCAACCAACCCGAGGCGTCGGCGCGGATCGCGAACTGCGCGGGGCCGGCGGTTCGCGTGCTGGAGCGGCGCAACCTGCCGGAGCGGGTGGAGCCGGGCGTCACCTACCGCAACGTGTACATCGCGGTGGAGATCGTGGGGAGCGTGGAGGCCGCGTGCCTGACAACGCTGGCGGCCGGAGCGCCGGATGCGCCGCGCGGCCTCTGCGGCCCCGCAACACGGGCCGACAGCACCGCTCGCGCCGCGCCACCGTGAGCACGGCCGGGATGATGAGGATTCGAGAGATCCGCCGCGCCGAGAGGGATGCGGGCGCGGCCAACGCAAGCCGGAGGTGGGGGATGATGCGATCGGGTGTGGCGGCGGTGCTGGCGCTGGCGGTCTGCGCGCCGGCGGCCGCGCAGCAGGACACCGCGTCGGCGCGGATCCAGGCGGGCGCGCAGCCGCTGAACGCGCCGCGGGTGCAGACCACGCCCATGGCCACGCGCCCGGCGCAGCAGGGTGGCACGCCCAACTACGACGTGATCCTGGAAATCCCCAATCTGTCGGTGGATTCCATCGGCGTGAACGTGCAGGACCTGCGCGCGCACCTGTCGCTGGCCGCCAACGTGGCCAGCCTGGTCACGCTCGACGCCGGGGTGGACGCCAGCATCCAGCGCGTGCGCCTGGACATCACCGGCGTGGCGGCCGAGGCGTACCTGTACGTGGACCTCGACAACGTGACGCGGATCGTGAACCGCGTGGTGAGCACGCTCGACCGCAACCCGCAGATCCTCACGCAGGTGCTGGGCACCGTCAACAACACGGTGGGCACCGTGGGCCGCCTGGGGAACACGGCGCTGGCGCCCAACGGCCCCGTGAACCGCGCGGTGGGCGCCGTGGGGCAGACGCTGAACAACGTGACCGCCCCCGGCGGCCTGCTGAGCCAGACGGTGAACACCGTCGGGCAGACGGTGCAGCGCACGCTCAGCGGTGGCAACGTGCTGGAGCGCACGCTCGACGCGGCGGGGAACGTGGTGAACACGCGCACGGTGGCGAACCTCCTCAGCCTTCCCGCGCTGCGGCAGACCACCAACACCGCCGGCCAGGTCGTCCGCCAGGTGCGCGACCAGAGCGGCGCCGTTATCGAGCTGGTGCTGAACCAGGCCGGCCAGGTGGTCAGCTCGCGGGTGCTGAGCGCGGCCGGCGGGCGGTAGGCCGTCAAGCCGGGGATCGCTCGATCCGAGATTGACACCGGCGGCTGAAGCCGCAGCAACAACCACGAAAAGCCTCCCAAACTGCGGGAGGCTTCAAAAGCGCGCTCTGCTCGATGTAGTTGCAGTTCACCTCC
>DASSJS010000300.1:0-4644 GCA_035691085.1 Longimicrobium sp. | reverse complement strand
GGAGCCGTCGCCCGCTCCCGCCGCGGCGCCGGCGGCCAGCGCGCAGCCGGTGGCGCCGTCCGCGCCGCCGCAGCGCGAGGGCCAGCAGGAGCGCGACCCCGTGGCCGAGCAGCTCACCGACGCGCTGAAGGCACGCTACCGCGACCGGCTGACGGACGAGCAGTGGGACGAGGTGCGCCGCGGCGTGGAGGGGAACCTGCGCGCGGCCAAGGCGCTGCACGACTTCGACCTGCCGATGCCGACGGAGCCCGCGTTCGTCTTCCGCGCGTACCGCGGGGGTGAGCGGTGATCCCGGCGGGAACGCTGTACCAGCCGCTGCCGCAGCTCTCGGCGGCCATCCGCGCACGGCGGCTGGACCCGGTGGAGCTGGCGGAACTCGCGCTGGAGCGGCTGGAGCGCCTGGGGCCGCGGCTGAACGCGGTGGTGACGGTGACGCGCGAGCGGGCGCTGGACGAGGCGCGCGCCGCCCGGGCCGAGATCGCCGCGGGGCGGTGGCGCGGGCCGCTGCACGGCATCCCCTACGGCGCCAAGGACCTGATCGCCGCCGCGGGCTACGCCACCACCTGGGGCGCCGAGCCGTACCGGACCCAGCGCTTCGAGCACGACGCGGCGGTGGTCGCCAGGCTCAAGGCCGCGGGCGCCGTGCTGGTGGCCAAGCTGGCGTCCGTCGAGCTGGCGGGCGGGATGGGCTACGAGCAGGCGAACGCGAGCTTCACCGGGCCGGGGAAGACGCCCTGGAACCCCGAGTTCTGGAGCGGCGGGTCGTCCAGCGGCCCCGGGGCGGCGGTAGCGGCGGGGTTGGTGCCGTTCGCCATCGGGAGCGAGACGTGGGGATCGATCATCACGCCCGCGGCGTTCTGCGGCGTTACCGGGCTGCGGCCCACGTACGGCCGGGTGAGCCGCGCGGGGGCGATGGCGCTCTCCTGGACGATGGACAAGATCGGGCCGCTCTGCCGCACGGCGGAGGACGCGGGGCTGGTCCTGGCCGCGATCGCGGGGCACGATCCCGAGGACGCGAACTCGGCGGACCGGCCGTACCGCGCGTCGGTGGCGCTGCCGCGGGGGCGCAGGCCGAAGATCGGCGTGCTGAAGGGGCTGGCCGAGGGCTCGCAGGCCGAGGTGAAGCGCAACTTCGATGCGTCGGTGGAGGTGCTCTCGCAGTTTTGCGAGGTGGTGCGCGACGTGGAGCTGCCGAAGTTTCCCTACGGCGCCGCGGCGGGGGTGATCATCGACGCGGAGGCGGCGAGCATCTTCGAGGAGCTGGTGGAAAGCGGGCGCGTGCACCAGCTCACCGCGCCCGAGGACCGCATCGGCGGGTACTCGGGGCAGGTGACGCTGGCGAAGGACTACCTGCGCGCGCTGCGCATCCGCACGCCGGCCGCGGTGGCGATGGACCGCTTCATGGCGGACGGGGGTTTCGACGCGGTGGCCCATCCGACGCGGCCGACCGTCTCCTTTCCGATCGGCAAGAAGTTCAGCGAGGCGTACAACGACCTGAAGGGCGGGGGAGAGCCGATCAGCGGCGCCGCCAACCTGCTGGGGATGCCCGGGATCGCGCTCCCCAACGGCTTCGGGCGCGACAATCTGCCGACGTCGCTGTCGCTGACCGGCCGCGTGTGGGACGAGCAGGTGCTGGTGGCGCTGGCGCACGCGTACCAGCAGCGGACGGACTTCAACCGGCGGGTGCCGCCGGGGTTCGAGTAGAGGGCGGCACCGCGGGCCTCTCCACTTGTACGCGGCTTCGCGCGGGGCCGCGTTCGACGTTTCGGTGTGCGATGGACGAGCATTGTCGCGGCCGCGGTGGCCCCCTCCCCCCGCCCCCTCCCCGCGCTTCGCGGGGGAGGGGGAGCACTTCGCGCGGGGGGTGAGATCCGCGTGGGTGCCGGATCCGCGGTCCGCGAAGGCGGACTTTTTTCGAATCAGCGGCGGGTTTCAACCCGCCGTGGGGCGGACGCGGGCCGGGCGCCGTCCGTCCGCGCGGATAATGGGGTGCGAGTCCGCGAAGGCGGACTTCGGGCCGTTGTTGCCGCGGATTCATCCGCCTGGGGCGCCTCCCTCGCATCGGCTCAACCTCTTGCCACACAACCACCTGCGTGAGGGATGCGCGCCCGGAGGGCCGGGACGGCGGCGGCGCCTGCGCGTCAGCCGAGGGTCCCGCGGCGATGCGTGGCGCCGCCGGTGGCCCGGCGCGGTTGGCAACAGTGGTATCGTTGCCTACCGCGCGCGCAGCCCGGTTTGGGGCCTCGGCGCCAAACACGCCCAAACCCAGCAGTTCCTCGATTCTCCTCCACTCTGCTACGGCGAATCTGTCCACCGTCCTCTCTCGTAGACTGTCCGCGAGGTGGGACACGGGATGCTGGACGGATCTGCGGACGCAAAGCTAAGTTGTTGGTCGCCAACCAGATCGCTCCAAGGCCCCGCCGGGTACGGCCGATGCGCTCCCCGGCTCCCGTCCGTAGCACCCGCGTCACCTGACGTTCATCCAGCGACGCAACGACCCTCCGTTCCCTCAGGAGAACCGATGAAGACCCTTGCCCGCGGCCTGCGCGCGGCCCTCGCCACCGGGGCGATCCTGGTCAGTGGCGGCTGCGCCACGCAGGTCACCCGCATCTCGCCCGACCAGCAGATCGACCTGTCGGGCCGCTGGAACGACGTGGACAGCCGCCAGGTGGCCGACGCCATGGTGCGCCAGAGCTTCCAGGCCGACGCCGGCGCCAGCTGGGCCATGCAGTACATGCAGCAGCACGGCGGCCGGAAGCCCACCCTGATCGTGGGCACCATCCGCAACCGGAGCATGGAGCACATCCCGGTGGAGACCTTCGTGCGCGACATCGAGCGCGCGTACCTGGGGAGCGGCCAGGTGCAGGTGGTCGCCAGCAACGAGGAGCGCCAGGAGGTTCGCGAGGAGCGCGCCGACCAGCAGGACAACGCCAGCGCCGACTCCCGCGCCCGCATGGGCCGCGAGCGGGGCGCCCAGTACATGCTGCAGGGCGACATCAGCCAGATCACCGACCGCGAGGGCGGGCGCCGCGTGGTCTACTACCAGGTGGACATGACGCTGGTGGACCTGGAGAGCAACGCCAAGACGTGGACCGGGCAGCACAAGATCAAGAAGATCGTGGAGCAGCCGCGCTTCCGGCTGTAATCCCCGGTCCGTCTGAAGCGTAGGTGATCGAAGGTGTTGCGAGCCGGCTCGCGAGCATGCCGTAAGTACATATCCTTCGGTCGCTTAGGCTCCTCAGGATGACAGCCCATGGCGTGCTTCGATGGCTATCGAGGCAATCGGGCTGGTTATAAGCCGCCCGCGCCCAACCTGGAGTCTGGAACGATGATGAAGCAGAGACTTGCCGCGGCCGCCGCGCTCGCGTCGCTCGCGGCGTGCGCCCCGCGGATGCAGCCGGTGCGCGCGGTGCAGCCCAACGGCGCGATCGTGCGCAGCACGCAGGACCGTGACATCGACCGCGCCCGCGCGCAGACGCAGAGCGAGCGCGCCCGCCTGGCGCAGGAGCAGGACGCGGTGGCCAGCCGCGCGCTGGCCGACTGCACGCCCATGCTGTGCAACGCCATCGCCCGCGGCGAGCTGGCCGTGGGGATGACGCGCGAGCAGGTGATGGCGGCCACGAAGAGCGGCCCGGCCGCCTGGGATGAGCGCGGCGGCGGCGGGATCAGCACCCTTACCCCGCCCGACGAGGGACGCGCCCCGCACGACGTGCTGGGCGAGGTGGCGTTCGTGACGCTGGAGAACGGCCGCGTGAAGAGCTACGCCTACCGCGAGCCGCAGGGCGTCCGCCTGGTCGCGAACGCGGCCGACGCCACGCCGCAGGGCACGGCCCGCGCCCGCGCCGAGGCGCTGCTGCGCGAGGGCGACGACCTGGCGCTGGCGGGCGACTTCAACCGCGCGCTGAACTACTACGACCGCGCCGACATCGTCTCGCCCAACGACCCGGCGGTCACGCTGCGCATGGCCCGCGCGCTGGACAAGCAGCTGCGGCCGTACGAGGCGCTGATCCGCTACCAGCTCTTCCTGCACCAGCTGGAGATCGAGCGCATCCGCGCCTACGGCGACGCCTACGCGCAGTACGGCGCGGCGGTGGCCGAGGCCCGCAGCCGCATCCTGGTGCTGGAGCGGAGCGGACGATGAGCCCCGCCCGGCCGGCCTGTCGGACGATCCTGGGCGCCCTGCTCGCGCTCGCCCTGGCGGCGTGCGGGGGGGCCGGGGCCTACCCCCGGATGCCGGCGCCCGCATCGCTCCCGGCCAACTCGCCGCTGCTGTCGCGGACGCTGGGGCGCACCGACGCCTGGCTGCGCCACTACGTGATGGAGGGGCACGCCGACTCGGCCGTGCTCCTGCTGGACCCGGCGTCGCGGGTGCGGCCGCACGACGAGCTGGTGCGCCAGCTCCAGCTCGGACTCGTATATCACTACGCGGGGAAGTGGGAGGCGAGCAACGCCGCGTTCGAGTGGGCCGAGGCCGAGGCGCAGAACCGCTTCACGCGGAGCCTTGCGCAGCAGGCCGGGCAGTTCCTGGTGAACGACGCGGTGGTGGACTACGTGCCCCCCGCCAGCGAGATGGCGCTGCTGCCATACTACCGGATGCTGAACTACCTGGCGCTGGGGAGCAGCGACGGCGCGCTGGTGGAGGCC
>DASSJS010000299.1:0-15070 GCA_035691085.1 Longimicrobium sp. | reverse complement strand
ACGGAACTCGCCTGCGGCGGCGGGCATGAACAAAGCCGATTCAACCAGGCACGCCGACGAACGGCGTGAGGGAAGGCGCCGGGCGCTGGCGCTGGGGGCCGTGGCCGGCGCGGCCGCCGCGGGGTTCGCCGCGCTTGCCGCCGCCGTGGCCCGCCGCGATACCGCCAAGGTGGACGAGGCGGTGCGCAAGGCCACCGGCGCCGATCCGGACAGCGACGCCCACGATGCCGCCGAGTCGATCAAGAAGGCCGGCAAGTGGTACACCTACGTTCCCGCGGCCGCGGCCGCCAGCACGGCCGTGCTGCTGGCGCGCGGCGCGGATGGCAACGGGCGTTCGCGCCGCGTGGGCGCCGGGGCGCTGATGCTCACCGGCACGCTGGCCACCGCGCTGAACCCCGCGTTCGACAAGGTGCTGCCGCAGCCGCCCGCCCCGCCGGGGCACCCCTCGCGCAGCAAGGCGGTGTTCCCCAGCGGCCACGCCTTTGGCCCCGGCGCCGTTTCGCTCGCCACCGCCTACGTCCTCTCGCGCGAGGGGGTGGCGCACCCCGCCATCGCCTTCCCCGCCGCGCTGGCCGTGCCGGCGGTCACCGCGGGTGCCCGGATGCTGGTGCAGAAGCACTGGGCGTCGGACGTGCTGGGCGGCCTGGTGGGCGGCATCGCCGTGGCCGCCCTCTGCCTGAGCGCCTACGAGGCCACGCGGCTGGAGTGATCGCACCGGCCTGGACGATGAGCCGGTGCGGATCGTCCTCCCCTTAAATGGATGAGTTCGCGGCGCTCCGGCCGGCTTGATGTGAGGAGGCGGGCGCCGCGTTCAACACGGAGGCCACGGAGGAAGCACGGAGGGCACGGAGTGGAACGCTGTTCCTCCGTGGCCTCCGTGGTCCTCCGTGGCCTCCGTGTTTCAAAACTTGAACGACTCGGGCGTGACGATGTCCCCCACGCGCGCCCACACTCCGCGCTCGCGAGCGCTGTCACCGCCGGGCCGGCTCAGGCGTTCTCGCAGTGCGATCCCGGCCCCGACGGTCCCGCCAGGCTCTTCCGTTCGATTTCCCCCCTTTGCCCGTTCCACCCCACGCGCAGTGGAGATTTCAGATGGCCGCACGGATTTCCGGTCTCTTCCTGGTCCTTGCGCTCGCCGCGTGCTCGGGCGGCGGCGATGCGCCCACCCAGCCCACGCCGCCCGCGCCGGAGGTTCCGGCCGAAGCGACGGCGTGGCTCAAGGCCAACGCCATCCCGTTCAACACGTCGCAGGCGGGCGGGCCGAATGCCGACCTGATGCCGCTCAAGAACATCGTGGGGAGCGCCCGCATCGTGTCGCTGGGCGAGGCCACGCACGGCACCCGCGAGTTCTTCGAGATGAAGCACCGCGTGTTCGAGTTCCTGGTGCGCGAGATGGGGTTCACCACCTTCGCCATGGAGGCCGAGTGGGCCGAATCGGCGCGAATGAACGAATACGTGCAGACCGGGCGCGGCGACCCCGAGGTGCTGCTCACCGGGCTCTACTTCTGGACGTGGGACACGCGGGAGGTGCTGGACCTGATCCAGTGGATGCGCGCCTGGAACGCCGACCCGGCGCACACCCGCAAGGTGCGTTTCGCGGGGGTGGACGCGCAGTTCCCCACGCTGGCCATGGACACGGTGGTGGCGTACCTGCGCGGCGCCAACCCCGCCGATCCTTCCGCCGCCATCGCCGCGAACGAGCGCTACGCCTGCCTGCGCCCCTACTCCAACGACTCGCGCGGCGTGACGCACTTCAGCTACACCAGCCTCACCGCCGCGGTGCAGCAGGAGTGCCGGGCCAGGGTGCAGCAGGTGTACGATGACATCCTGGCCAATCGCGTCACCCTCGAGGCGGCCACCTCACCGGCGGGCTACGCGTACGCGCTGCGGGCCGCGCGGCTGGCGGTGCAGGGCGAGGACGTGCGCTCCGAGCGCGAGCCCGGCTCGCGCGACCGGTACATGGCCGAGAACGCCACCTGGTGGCTGGACCAGGCCGGGCCGGAGGGGAAGGTCATGATCTGGGCCCACAACGCCCACGTCAGCACCGTCGTGCCGTGGATGGGGAGCCACCTGCGCGCGCGCTTCGGCGCCGAGATGCGGGTGCTGGGGTTCCGCTTCTACCAGGGCACCTTCAACGCGGTGAACCTGGATGCGCAGTCGTTCGGCGCGCACACCTTCGGCCCCGCGCCGGCGGGGTCGTACGAGAGCTACTTCCACAGCGCCGGCCTCCCGCGCTTCATCCTGGACCTGCGCGTGGACACCAGCACGCCGGCCACGAGCTGGCTGGCCGGACCCAGGCTGGTGCGCGAGGTGGGCTGCTGCGTCCGCCCCAGCCTGCCCAACTTCGCGAACCAGACCATGTCGCTGCCGTCCGCCTACGATGCCATCATCTTCTTCGACAACACCACGCCGTCGCAGATGCTGGAGCCCAAGTTCCAGTGAGAACGGCCGCCGCCATCCGGGTAGCCTGGCCCGATGACCGGCGGCTGAAGCCGCAGCAACAACTACGAAAAGCCTCGCAAACTGCGCGAGGCTTCACGCCGCTTGGTGGCGGCACCGCATCGGCTTGATCGTCCTCCGCCGTTCGATCCCCCGTAGTTCAGTCCGCCGGTCCATCGCCCAGCTCGCGCAGGCGCCGCTCGATGAAGCGGCGCTCGGGCTCCTGCCGGGCCAGCTCCAGCGCGCGCTGATAGGCGGCGCGCGCCTCCTCGGTGCCGCCCAGGCGGCGGAGGAGGTCGGCGCGGGCGGAGTGGGCCAGGTGGTAGCCATCCAGCTCGCCGCGCGCCAGGATGGCGTCCACCAGCGCCAGTCCCGCGGCGGGGCCGTCACGCATGGCCACCGCGGCGGCGCGGTTCAGCTCCACCACGGGGGAGGGCTCCGCGCGCAGCAGCACGTCGTACAATCCCACGATCTGCGCCCAGTCCGTGGCCTCGGCGGTGGGTGCCTCGGCGTGCACGGCGGCGATGGCGGCCTGCAGCGCGTACGGGCCGAACCGCCGCGAGCGCAGCGCCCGCTCCACCAGCCCGCACCCCTCCGCGATCATCTCCTGGCTCCACGACGCCCGGTCCTGCTCAGCCAGCAGCACCAGCTCGCCCTCCGCCGAGGTGCGGGCGGCGCGGCGGCTCTCGTGCAGCAGCATCAGCGCGAGCAGGCCGATGGCCTCGGGCTCGGGGAGCAATTCGACGATCAGCCGCCCCAGCCGGATCGCCTCGCCCGACAGGTCCGGCCGCGTGAGCGCCTCGCCGGACGACGCGGAGTAGCCTTCGTTGAAAACCAGATAGACCACGTGCAGCACGGCGTCCAGCCGCTCGGGGAGGTCGGCGCGGAGCGGCACCTGGTAGGGGATGCGCGCGTCGCGGATCTTGGCCTTGGCGCGCACGATCCGCTGCGCCAGGGTCGACGGTGTCGCGAGGAAGGCGTGCGCGATCTGCTCGGTGGTGAGCCCGCACACCTCGCGCAGGGTCAGCGCGATCCGCGCGTCGATGGAGAGCGCGGGGTGGCAGCAGGTGAACACCAGCCGCAGCCGGTCGTCATCCACCCCCTCACCGTCGTCTGGTGGATCGGGGGATGATGATTCGAGCTGCCGCGCCAGCTCGGGGAGCGAGGCGTGGAAGCGCGCGCGGCGGCGGATGGAGTCGATGGCCTTGAAGCGGCCGGTGGAGACCAGCCAGGCGCGCGGGCTGGCGGGGACCCCGTCACGCGGCCAGCGCTCCACGGCGGCGGCGAACGCGTCGTGGAGCGCTTCCTCGGCCAGGTCGAAGTCGCCCAGCAGGCGGATGAGCGTGGCCAGCACGCGGCGGCTCTCCTGGCGGTAGACGGCGTCCACCGCCAGGCGTGCATCGCCGGCCGCGTCCTGCATCATCCGGGGATCAGGACGGCTGCTGGCTGAAGTCCACCACCGGCCGCACCTCGATGCTGCCGATGTGCGCCGAGGGGAGCTTCGCCGCCAGCTGGATCGCCTCGTCGAGGTTCGCCGCGTTGATCAGGTAGAAGCCGCCCAGCTGCTCCTTGGTCTCGGCGAACGGCCCATCCGTGGTGGACAGCTTGCCGTTGCGGATGCGCACCGTGGTGGCGGTGGCGACCGGCTGCAGCGCCTCGCCGGCCACGTGCTGCCCGGCGTCGCGCATCTCCTGCGTCACGGCGAAGTAGTCGCGGTGCCGCGTCTCGCGCTCGGCGGGCGTCATGGCGTTCACCACGTTCTCGTCGTCGTAGATCAGGCAGAGGTATCGCATATGGCCCGGCCTCACGACGGCTGCTGGCTGAAATCCATCACCGGCCGCACCTCGATGCTGCCGATGCGGGCGGAGGGGATCCTGGCCGCCACCTGGATGGCCTCGTTCAGGTCACGCGCCTCCACCAGGTAGAATCCGCCCAGCTGCTCCTTGGTCTCGGCGAACGGCCCGTCGGTGGTGGACAGCTTGCCGTTGCGGATGCGCACCGTGGTGGCGGTGGAGACGGGCTGCAGCGCCTCGCCGGCCACGTACTGCCCGCTCTCCCGGATGCCCTGGGTGAAGGCGAAATACTCGCCCATCATGGCATCGGCCTCGGCCTTGGGCATGGTGGCCCAGGTGCTCTCGTCGTCATAGATCAGGCACAGGTACTTCATGGTGCTTCCCTCCAGATTGGGGTGGAACCGCCGGTTTTCAGCAGATGGTCGTTCGGAGGTGCCCCCAATCGACATCACCACCCGCCCGATCTGCAAGAAGTGAGAAAGCGGCCATGACGCGAGGTGGGATCTGTCTGGCCGGATCGGACCACGCCATTGCCCGATGCCAGCGCCCCGCATGGAAAGTCCCCGGTTCCGCATCTGATGATGATCCTTGTCGATCCGATCAATCCGGGTGAAAAGAAGCAGCCGCGGACGAAGGTGTCCGCGGCTGCCGGGCGATGAGAGGTCGTCGTGGCGCGCCGTTGCCGCACCGCGATGGCCGCCGCTAGCGGTCCATCACCACGTGGTCGAAGTACAGGTCGTGGAGCACGGCACGCTCCAGGAACTCGTCCCACTCGCCGTCGGGCACGTTCGCGGGGCGCTCGGGCCGGTCCACGTCGGTCTGGAACACGCGTCCGCCCGCTTTCTCGAGCAGCGCCCGGCGGATGGAGGGGAGGGGGTGGCGCCAGGGGGGATCGTTGCGGGTGGCGGCCCACGCGCGCACGGCGGGGATCATGGCCGAGAACTCGTGTCCGAACGCGCCCTGCCCCATCCACGAAAGGTTGGGGTGTTCGTCGCCGGGCGCGCCCGGGGGCGTGGCGTCGTGGCTGCCGTGGTGACCGGCCTTGTACAGCACCGTGCGACCCAGCAGCTCGCGCGCGGTGACGGTTCGCCCGCCGTCGGTCCACCGGTGGGCCGCCCACGAGCGCCAGCTCTCGCGCTGCGCGTCGCCCGCGAAGAGCAGCACCTTGCCTGAGCGCGGAAGCTCCAGGGCAAGCACCAGGCTGGTGTTGTTGGTCCCCCGGTTCAGCCGCAGCGCCAGCGCTTCGGCCGGGTACAGCCACTCGTCGTCGATGCGCCGCCACGCGGCGTCGTCCGGCACCTCGGCTCCATCGGCTTCGGGGCGCTGGGGACCGGTGCCGTAGTGCGAGGCCAGGAAGGGCTCGGCGCCGCGCACCGCCTCGCGCAGCGGCACGCAGTATCGCGGCCCGAACGGCGCCGCCGCGCTCCCGGTGGCCCCTGCGGCGCCGGCGAACGACACGCCATGCGCGGTGCCGGCTGGCGGAACGCCCTCGCCTTCGCCGGGGCACTCGTCGTCCGACAGGCCGGGGGTCCGCGGCGGGCCCAGCACGAAGGCGCGGACCGCGGACCCGGGGACGGTGCGCGGGTCCTCGCCGGGGAGCAGGTAGCGCACGCCACGCCCCCGCCGCGCCTTTTCCCTGATCAGCCGGATCGCCCGCTGGTTGGCCGATTCGCCGCCCGGGCCGAGCGGCGCGGCGGGGGAGGGGGCGTCGCCGGGGCCGCCCAGCTCCAGCGCGAGGAGCGCGTCCACACGGCGGACGGCGGCGTGCCCGTGGCCCACCGCCCAGGCCAGGCGGTCGCGCGTGGCGGCGATCGCCGCCAGTGCGGCGTCGCGGCGCCGGCGCAGTTCCGCGGCCACGGGGTCGGCGGGGCTCTCGGTCCACGCGAACCACGCCTCGCCGATCTCGAACCGGCCGAAATACGGCGCGTCCGGGTGCCCGATCCCGTTCAGGTGGTCCTGGTGGGGGTGGGTGATCACGACCAGGTCCAGCCGCCACGCGGTCGCCTCGCCCGCGTGCCGCACCACGTCGCCGATCTCCCCGCCGTTCAGGAAGGCGGGCGAACCGGGCGCGAATCCGCAGTCGATCATCACGTACACGGGCGGGCCGCCGCCCTCCCGCGGGAGGGCCAGCAGGAAGCAGTCGCCGTGGCCCTGGCGGTACATCCGCACGACCACGCCGCCGCGGGGCGGTTCCAGTCGCGCGGCGCTCATCCGTCCTCCATCCGGTGCAGCAGGGCGAACGGCTCGTCACGCGGCTGGACGGCGGCGCTCAGGCTGGCGGGGAGGCCGGCGTCGAACGCGTTGCCGCACCCGCCTAGGTCGCCGGCCAGAAAGCGGCGCACGCGCTCCAGCTCGCCGTCGTCGGCGATGGTGCCGGGGGTGCGGATCACCCGGCGCACCTCGGCGGTCACCGGGTCCACCAGCACGGTGCAGCCGGCACGGTACACGAAGTCGTGCGGCGGGGGCGGTGCGCCGCCGGCGTCTGCCCGGCGCTGCAGCCCGGGGTCGAAGTAGCCGCGCCGGCGCTGGGTCACCTCGATCACCAGGTCGGTGCGCACGCCGCCGCCCAGCGTGCGCCGCAGCGCCGGGCGGGCGGCGTGCACCTCCACCGCCGGCTCGCCCCGGGCGCGGAACACCGTGGGCGGCGCGTCGCCCACGTCCATCACCAGCCCGAACAGGCGGGCGTAGTGGCGGCCCCGCTCGCTGGCGCGCAGCCACGCCCGCAGCGCCGCCCGCCCCCGGTTCAGGTCCTTCCACACGCCGTAGCGGTCGTTTTCGAGGTTCCACCGCTGCACCGTGCGCCCGGCCAGCTGGCGCAGGCCCGCGCGCAGGTCGGCCTCGGGGGGCGCGCCCGCGGCGGCCAGGTCTTCCAGCAGCTCGGCGCCGCGCGGCCACACCAGCGCGTCGAGGCCCATGCTGGTGACGCCGCGGGGGTAGATCCCCCACTCGCGGAAGCTCTGGATGAACACGATGCGGAAGCCGGCCGGGTCGTCGGGCGCATAGTCGGCGTCGGCGGTCACCACGGCACGCAGGAAGCCGCCGAAGGTGATGTCCACCGGCGGGCAGTAGTCGATGGCGCGGATGCACATCTGCAGCACCCGGTCGGCGCACCACGCCGCCTCGGCCGCGAGCCGGGTGGCCAGGTCGGGGTGGATCTCGCCCTCGGGAAGGGTGCCGGTGCCCTGCGTGGCGATGCGGAACAGGTCTGCGGCGCGGGCGCGGTAGATCAGCACGAACGCGCGGAACACCGCCGCCACCAGCACCGAGCCGCGCGCGTGTGGCTCGAGCGTGCCGTCCAGCGCCCCGGGGTCGGGAAGTCGCGGGCGCCACTCGCCGGTCGCTTCGTCCACGTGCCCCAGCGCGTCGCGCAGCGCCGAGCCGCGGCGGGTGGCGCGGCCGAACTGGTGCGCCAGCTGCGCCAGCAGGCTCTCGGTGTCCAGGCTGCCGCGCGTGCGGCGGACCTGGCTCTCCAGCACCGCGGGGTAGGAGAAGTGCTGGAACAGCGCCACGAGGTCGGCGAACGCCTCGTGGAAGGCGCGCACGTCGGGGTTGGTGGGCTCGTTGAAGCGCGGATGCACGCCGTCGAGCAGCGCGTGCGTGACCTCGTGCGCGATGATGTCGTGCGACAGGCAGGTGAACACCAGCGTGCCCGGCGTGTTGTACGCGTCGCGCCAGGTCACGGGGAAATAGCCGAAGAGCACGGCCTTCTTTTCCGGGCTGTAATAGGCGTTGCGGTCGCGCAGCGCGTGGGGGTAGATGCGCAGCCGGCGGACGAACTGGCGGGCGTAGCCGCCGCCCGGGGTGCGCGTCCGCCGGTCGGCCCAGAGCGCGGCGCGCCCCAGCGCCCGCTCGAAGTGGCGGATGGTGGTCATGGCCACCGCGTAGGCCATCTGCTGGTGGAACTGCGGGTTCGACTCCGAGGGCGCGTGCCCGTCGCGCGCCAGCAGGTGCGGATGGTTCAGGTCCACGGGGCGGTAGGCCACGCCGCTGGCCGGGTCGCAGTCGACCACTTCCACGTACTCGCCCATCGGCCCGGGGCCCAGCTTCTCCTCCCACGGCACCTCCACCACGATCTCGTTGATGGTGGCGGTCTCCAGCCGGGTGGCCAGGCTGGGGTCGAACGCCAGGATGCGCAATCGGCGCGACGCGGGCGGTGGCAGCATCGGGGAGTCGGTCCGCGGGAACGAGTGCCGCAGGGGCGCGCCACCCCAGTGCGAGGGGGGCGCGCCCGCGCGGGGTGGGCCTCAGCCGTTGTCGCCGTCGCCGTTGCCCCCGGCGAACGTGTAGACGGCCTCGTTGCTGTCGTGGTAGTGCTCCTCGCCGCCGTAGTCGTGCTCCTCGAACCGGCGCGCGCGCGACGCCGCCGGGTAAAGGCGGAGCATGAACGCACGGTCGGTGGCGTTGATGTCCTTTCCGCCCAGAATCGGCTTCCCGTCCCGGGTGATGGACGCGGGGAGCTGGTAGCACATGATCGAGGTCTGGTCGGGGGGCGTGCGCAGGAGGCTCCGGTCGTCGAGCGAGGTCAGGACCTGCGCGTCCACCATGGCCCGGTCCCACCGCTGGGTGCGCCAGAAGTACTCGTACGCTTTCTCGGGGTCGATCCGCGCCACTAGTTCCTTGCGCATGTGCTCGTGCGGAGCGCCCAGGGTGTGCCCGGTCTCGTGGCGCACCACGCGCACGAACTCCGAGTCGGGGGTGTTCATGGTGAAGCCCTGCAGATTCATGGTGGGCTTGGCGCGCTCGATGTGCAGGATGTCGGTGCCCACGTACGACCAGTAGCCGGGTTGCGACCGGGAGATGCGCACCTGGCCGTCGGAACGCGTCTCGCGGAAGCGGATGCCCACGCTCCACGCGTTCATGTGCTGCAGGATGCGCTTGCGCAGCGCCGCGTCGGGCGTGTCCATGAAGCTCACGCTGAGCTCGCGGCTTTGCGGGCCCCAGTACTTGGCCGTGAGCACGGCGATCTGAAGCGGGTCGGTGATGGGCGCCAGGTCCACCAGCGCCAGCGGGCCGAACGCGGGCGCGTTGGCGGGGTTCTCGGCGATGGCGGTCTGTGCCGCCTCCACCAGCAGGTCGCGCGGGAGCGACACGGGCGTGCACACCCGCGCCTCGCCGCCGGGCGCGTCATCGCCGCCCCAGTCGTCGTGCCCCTCGTGATCGTGCCGGAGGGCGAACCGGGTGAGCTCCGAGATTCGCACCAGCGCGTCTCGCATCTCCTGGTTGGACATGGCAAACCTCCACGTGGGTCGTACGGAACGTGCGCGGCGGGCGCCGCGCCTCACACGGAGATTGGTTGGCCAGGGTCAGCCGTTTTCGTCTTCTCCCGGACAAGTCGGAAAGGCGGGGCCGCTCCGCGCGAACGCCTCGGGGAGGATGGCGCGCAGCCACGGCGGCATCGGCAGATCGGCCATCTCCGCGTGGCTCCAGAAGCGCGCCTCGGTGGTCTCGTCGTTCTCTCCCTGCAGCTCGCCGCCGGTGACGGCGCACTCGAAGGCGATGATCACGTACTGCGTCTCGTCGCCGTTGGGGTAGGTCACCACGAACTCGGGGCCGCCGTACACGCCGCTCACCCGCACCGGCGCCACGCGCAACCCCGTCTCTTCCCACGTTTCGCGCACCACCGCGTCGGCCGGGCGCTCGTCGGGCTCGATCATCCCGCCGGGGGTGGACCAGATGCCGCCGTCACGCTGCCGCACCAGCAGCATCCGCCCGTCGCCGTCGAACACGTGCGCGCTCACCGACGGCAGCAGGAGGCGCATGCTTCCCACGTGCTCGCGCAACGCGCGCAGGTACGGCGACATCGGCATGGGTGGATCGGGGTGGTGGGGATGGACTCGTGCCGTTCGGGCGAACCTTTTCCCAGCCCGCCATGTCTCTCCGGGCGGCTAAAGCCACGGCTACGACTACAGGAAGCCTCGCAAACTGCCGCGAGGCTGTGGCCGCGGTTGCCGTGGCGATCCGCCGAACTTTCTCCCGATCCTCGCCAGACGTGCGGAAATGCCCGTCGATCAAGCGGCGCCGACGCAACAGCCTCGCGCAGTTTGCGAGGCTTCCCGTTGTTGTAGCCCGCGGCTTCAGCCGCCCGGGTGGTGTCCCCGGGGAGGTCTCACAAGGGCACGAGGCCGGCGGCTGGCGCGCTCAATCCTGATCCAACTCGTCCACGCTCTCCATCGCCACGTGGGTGCGGGGGATGCGCTCGCGGCGTTCGGTCTCGGAGTAGCGGCCGTTGGCGGCGTAGTGGCCGGTGGTGACCAGGCGCACGCCGGTGAGGTAGTTCTCGCTCCGTTTCACCGGGTCGGTCATCTCCTGCGGGCGATGGTAGTTGAACCGGTCGCGGCCGATCAGCACGAAGCGCCGCGCGGCCGCGTCCCAGCGGAAGCGGTGTGTGGCGTCGGTCACGTCGGTCATCCCGTAATTCTGGTTCACCACCAGCACGCCGTTGCGGATGCTGAGCTGCAGCCCCCACTGCGGCACGCTGGGCTGCAGCAGCCGCGTGGCCACGCCGCCGCGCCGCAGCCGCCCGTCTGCGCCGGCCAGCAGCACCACCAGCGCCTGCGCGGCGGGCGCGGCGCTCACGCCATCGGGGTCGTACCAGTCGCTGGAGGTAGGGACCATGTGCACCACCTGGTCCGCGCGCCCGTCGCCGTTCAGGTCGCCGCTGATCTGGTGCGCCACCTTCCACCCGTTCGGCACGAAACTCTGCACGCGCGCCCCCGTGGCCGGCACACGCGCCGGGTCCAGCGGCGGCAGATCCTCCTGCGCCCGCGCGGCCGTGGGGACAGCGAACGAAACGAGCAGCACCGGCAGCAGGCAGCGGATCACGCTCGGCATCTCCCTGGCTCTCCGTGTTGGATCGTTGGCGGGCAGACTGCAAACGATTCGCGGGGAATCCTCACGCCCCGGCCCGGTGCGCGCAAGCATCCTCGTATCGCACCCATCCATGAAATCAATCAACGCAGTGGGAGCAGAGGGAACGGAGGAAATCTGCTGCCGCTCCTCTGCTCCCTCCGCTCCCTCTGCGTTGAAATCAGCAGTCTCCGGTCACTCATCGGTGTTGAGGATTCGAATCGATCCCTCGATGTGGCTCGGGTCGCGGATGCAGTGCGAGGCGTCGAAGGATGTCTCCCCGGCCGCACGCATCACCCCCGCTGAAACCCCGCCGCCGCGGCGCCCGTAACGGGAAACAGGTGTAGTTCCCCACCTCCGCGGTTTCGCCGGGCCATCTCCGGATCGCAGGCCCTCGTCTCCATCAACTTGCCGCGTGCCTTCACGCCGGCATCTCACCGCACTCGTGCGCATGCTGACCGTTACCGATCTCACCAAGACGTATCCCAACGGCACCCGGGCGTTGCGCGGGGTGAGCCTGTCCATCGGCCGCGGGCTGTTCGGGCTGCTGGGGCCGAATGGGGCGGGGAAGAGCACGCTGATGCGCACGCTGGCCACACTGCAGGAGCCGGACGGCGGACGGATCGACTTCGACGGGCTGGACGTGCTGCGGCATCCGGAGACGCACCGGCGGCACCTGGGATACCTGCCGCAGGACTTCGGCGTGTGGCCGGGCGTGTCCGCATCGGATCTGCTGGACCACATCGCGGTGCTGAAGGGCGTGGCCGGCCGCCGCGCCCGCCGCGAGCAGGTGGAGGCGCTGCTGCACCAGACCAACCTCTGGGCGCATCGCAGGAAGGCGGTGAGCGGCTACAGCGGCGGGATGCGCCAGCGCTTCGGCATCGCGCAGGCGCTGCTGGGCGACCCGCGGCTGATCATCGTGGACGAGCCCACGGCGGGGCTGGACCCCGAGGAGCGCAACCGCTTCCACAACCTGCTGGCCGAGGTGAGCGAGCAGATCGTGGTCATCCTCTCCACCCACATCGTGGAAGACGTGCGGCAGCTCTGCCCGCGCATGGCGATCCTGGCGGACGGCCGGGTGCTGCGCGAGGGCGCGCCGCGCGCGCTGGTGGCCGAGCTGGGCGGGCGCGTGTGGAGCAAGACGATCGAGAAGCGCGACGTCCCCGCCATCCGCGCGTCGTTCGACGTGCTCTCCACGCAGCTGTTCGAGGGGAAGACGCGGGTGCACGTGATCGCCGACGCGCGTCCGGATACCGGGTTCGAGCCGGTGGACGCGGACCTGGAAGACGTCTACTTCTCGGTGCTGGCGCCGCGCGCGGCGGCGGGAGCGTGACGATGCTTGCACGGATCATCGCCTTCGAGTGGCGCTACCAGACGCGGCAGGTGGTGTTCGCCGCCGCGGCGGCCGCGTTCGCGCTGATGGGCGGCGCGCTGGTGGCCGCCGGCTACGGGCCGCAGAGCGTGAACGTGAACTCGCCGTTCGTGATCATGCAGTCGGTCGGGCTGCTGTCGCTGCCGGCCATCTTCGTGCTCACCATCTTCTGCACCGGTGCCGTGCAGCGCGACACCGAGCACCGCATGGCCGAGATCATCTTCGGCACGCCCGTGGGGAAGACGCGCTACCTCCTGGGCCGCTTCGCCGGCGCGCTGCTGGTCTCGGCCACGGTGTTCGCGATGGCGGCGGTGGGGATGGCGATCGCGCCGCACATCGTCGTAATCGATCCCGAGCGTCTGGGGCGGACGGACCTGGCGGCGTACCTGTGGGCGCTGCTGGTGATCGGCATCCTCAACCTGGTGTTCGCGGGGACGCTCGTTTTCGCCGTGGCGGCGCTCACGCGCAGCACGCTGGCCACGTACGTGGGCGCCGTCTTCCTCTACGCGCTCTACTTCGTCTGCGCCATGCTGATCGGCTCGCCGCTGATGGCGGGGGCGGCACCGCAATCGGCGGCGGCGCTGGCGCGGGCGGCGGTGATCGACCCGTTCGGCCTCTCCGCGCTCTTCGAGCAGACGCGCTACTGGACGCCGGAGATGCGCAACCTGCGCCTCCCCGCGCTCGCCGGCCTCCTGCTGCTGAACCGCGCCGTCTGGCTTGCCGTCAGCGCCGCGGTGCTGGCGCTGGTGCATCGCCGCTTCGCGCTGCGCGTGGGCTCCGCGGCGAAGGCGTCACGAGCAACCGCGTTGGTGGATGATGCGCCCGCGGCGATCCCCGTCTATCGCGCGGCGGCCGTCGGCGGGCGCGGCTCGCGGCGCGCGGCGATGCTTTCCGCCACGCGGCTGCAGATGTCGTACGTGCTGCGCAGCTGGCCCTTCCGCGCGCTGATGGTGCTGTGGGTCGTGGTGGCGTGGGCCAACCTCTCCGGCGGCGAGGCCGCGGAATACGGCACGCGGCTGTTTCCGACGACCGGCCTGCTGCTGGACCTGCTCCGCCCGATGCTGGCCGAGGTCGGCACCGTGGTCCTGGTCTACTTCGCCGCGGAGCTGGTGTGGCGCGACCGGTCGGCGCATCTCAGCGAGATATTGGACGCCTCGCCCGCCCCGAACGCCGCCTTCTACCTCTCGCGCCTCTCCACGCTCGTCCTCACCGCCGCGCTGATGGCGGCGCTGTCGATGCTCGTGGCCCTCGCGTTCCAGCTTTCGCGCGGGTACCCGCATCCGGATCTCGCGCTCAACCTCTCCTTCTTCGCATCCGCCGCGCTGCCGCTGGCGCTGTTCGCGGTCGCCGCGCTGCTGGCGCAAACGCTCAGCCCCAACCGCTACGTCGGCATGCTCGTCTCGCTCGCACTGGCGATGGTGGCGCTGCGCGGCGAGGCGCTGGGGCTGGAGCACGGGCTGCTGCGCTACGCATCCGGCCCCCTGGCCCAGCACTCGGACCTGGGCGATGCGGGACAGGTGACGGCGTCGTATCGCTGGATGATGCTGTACTGGACCGGCTTCGCCGCGCTGCTCGCGCTTGCCGCCGTGGGCGCGTGGCGGCGCGGGACGGCGGCATCGCTGCCGGGCCGTCTCGCCGCGATTCCTCGGCGTCTGGGGCGCCGGGGGATGATGGCGATGGCGGCGTGCGCGGCGCTGGTGATCGCCACCGGCGGCTTCGTCTTCTACAACGCCGACGTGCTGAACCGCTACGAGACGGGGGATGATGTCGCCGCGTGGCGCGCCGGCTACGAGCGCGCGTATCGCCGCTTTGCGTCCATGCCGCAGCCCGTGGTGACGGACGTGCGGACGGCGGTGGATCTCTATCCCGCCGAACGGCGCTACCGCGTGTCCGCCGCGTACGTGCTGCAGAACCGCACCGCGCGTCCGATGGACACCGTGTGGGTTGCCGTCCCGCGCGATGTTCGCGGCGCAACGGTGACGCTGGCCGGCGCGGATCGCTTCGCCGCGGACGAGCGCCATGGGATGCACGGCTTCCGCTTCCGCCGGCCGCTGGCGCCGGGCGGGCGCGCGGAGGTGGCGTACCGCGCGGACGTGGCGCAGCGCGGCATCCGCACGGGCGACTTCGACCTCTCCGTGGTCGGGAACGGCTCCTTCCTTACCCACCGCGGCGCGCTGCCGTCGCTGGGCTACCGCACCGGCTACGAGCTGGCGGACCCGGCCGAGCGCCGCCGCCACCATCTCCCCCCGCGCGACGAGTCGGAGCGCGGCGGGATGGCGGAATCGCTGGAAGATGGTGCCGCGAGCCGCGCGACCTTCGAGACCACCATCTCGACCAGCGCGGACCAGGTGGCGGTCGCGCCCGGCGAGCTCCGCGGCACGTGGACACGGGGCGGGCGGCGCTTCTTCCGCTATTCATCCGATGCGCCGATGAGCAACCAGTTCGCGTACGCGTCGGCGCGGTACGCGGTGCGGCGGGTGGTGCACGGCGGCGTGACGGTGGAGATCTACCACCATCCATCGCACGCCATGAACGTGGGCCGGATGATGCGCGCGGCCACGGTGTCGCTCGACGTGTTCGGCCGCGCGTTCGGGCCGTACCCGCACCGCACGCTGCGCAT
>DASSJS010000298.1:0-12663 GCA_035691085.1 Longimicrobium sp. | reverse complement strand
TGATGATGGTGTTCACGCACACCGACTTCCCCGAGCCGGTGGCGCCGGCGATCAGCAGGTGCGGCATCTTGGCCAGGTCCACCACGTACGGTTTTCCGGCGATGTCCTTCCCCAGCGCCAGCGGAAGCGCCGCCTTGCTCTGCCGGAACGCCGCGCTCTCGATCACCTCGCGGAAGAACACCATCTCGGGCGCGGGGTTGGGCACCTCCACGCCCACCGCGCCCTTCCCCGGGATCGGCGCCACGATGCGCACCGAGGGCGCCCGCAGCGCCAGCGCCAGGTCGGCCTCCAGGTTGGCGATGCGGGCCACCTTGATCCCCGGCGCGGGCTCCACCTCGAACTGCGTGACCACCGGCCCGGTGGTCATCCCCACGATCTGCCCCTCGATCTTGAAGGTGCCCAGCTTCTCGATCAGCACGTGCCCCAGCTTGTCGAGCTCGGCGCGGTTGCGCGCGTCGTCACGCGGGGGCGCGGGGGTGAGCAGCGTGGTGGCGGGAAGGTCGGTGCTGGTGGGGTCGCCGCTCCCCGCCTCGGCCAGCAGCTCGTGCGGCTCGGGCGCCGGGGCGGGCTTCCGCGCGGCCGGCGTGGCCTTGCGCGGCGCGGGAGACGGAATGGTGGCGTCGGGATCGATCGCGGGCACGCCAGCCGGCGCGCGGGCCGCCGCAGCGGCGGGGACGAAGTCGTCCTCGTCGTCCAGCGGAATGTCGATCCAGTCGTCGTCATCATCCGCCGGGCGCGAGGCGGCGGGGCGGCGAACCTCCTCGTCGTCATCCTCCCACTCCTCGTCATCCCCGTCCTCGCCCGTGTCGGCGGTGCCGCGAAACGAGGGGAGCTTGATGGAGCCCACGGGGATGGCGGCGGCCGCGCGCTTCGTCTGCCCGATGGCGAAGCGCCCGCCGCGGATCGCCGTGCGCAGCGGGTTCCAGCCGATGGTGGCCACGCAGAGGGCCGCGAACAGCGCGAAGAGGACGATGGAGGCGCCCACGCCGCCCATCACCCCCGCCATCCAGCCGCCGGTGGCCGCGCCGGTGGCCCCGGTGACGGCGGAGGCCGCGTCCGCGTGCCCCAGCACCGCCACGATGGCGGGGGCCAGGAACGCCACGCCGCCCGCCAGCAGCGACCAGCGGAGCGCCGGGTCGCGGCTCAGCTTGTCGAAGGCGACCAGCCCCCACACGCCGCAGAGCAGGGGGAGGGCGAGCGAGCCCAGCCCCAGGCCGCCCACCAGCGTGGCGCGCAGCCAGTTGCCGAACGGCCCCACGATGTTGTTCGAGGGGAAGGCCTGCCCCGCGCCGAGCCACTCCAGGGGGAGGAGGCTGAGCGAAAGGAGGAGAGACAGCGAGAGCAGGGAAAGCCCCCAGAGCTCGCGCCGCTGCCGGTCGTCGATGGAGAACAGCATGAGGCCGGGATCGCGCCTGATGTGCGGGTACGGCGTTTCCACAGGAGGTCCACGCGTCCTCAGGCGCTTACGGCCGTGAGGGCGGTGGGGTTTCCGCGCCGGGGGAGAGGCGGATGGCGTTGAACGGGAAAGATATAGGCCGGATGGGAATCTGCCAAATGTTGTGAGCGGTCAGGCCCATGACTGCGCGTACAAGAAGCGCTGGCCGAGCCCCGTCGGCCCCCTCCCCCCGGCCTCCTCCCCGCGCTCCGCGGGGGAGGGGGAGCACTGCAACTACAACTTCCCACTACGACTTCGGATCGACTGCAAGCGCTCGAACTGCAAAGGTGCGCCAGCCGGACCGACCAGCGCACCTTTGCAGTTCCGCACCTCGCACCTCGCACCTTCGCACCCGCGGTTCCGTACCTCCGTACCCCCGTACCTCCGCACCGCCGTTCAGTGCGCCCAGCTCCCCCGCTTCACGTGCAGGAAGCGTTCGACGTCGTCCAGCGCGTCGTCGGCCCAGCCGCTCACCTCGGGGTCGGCCCACAGGGTCATCAGCGCGGGCATCACGCGCTCCACGTGCAGGCGGCCGTGGATGCGGGCGAGCTGGCCCAGCGCGGTGGCGGCGTTGCGGCGCACCCAGGTGTCGGGGTGGCGGGAAAAATCCAGGCAGCGGCGCTCCACGTACGCCCAGTCGTCGTCGTACAACGCCAGGCGCAGCAGCACGTACCCGATCTCGCGCCCGCCGGCCATGAACACGGCCTCGGCGGAATGCCGGTCGATGGGGTCCAGCTCGGGGTAGATCCCGGGTGCCTCGTCGTCCTCCGGTTCCGTCATCTCCTCACATTCCCAGCAATTCCAGGATCACCGGCGCCACGCCGTCGATGCTTCGCACCCGCTCCGCCATCACCTCGCGCCCCGGCCCGATCGCCAGCACCGGGACGGGATTCGTCGTGTGCCCGCCGGTGGCATCTTCTACGTTGCCGTGGTCGCTCCCGATCACCAGCAGCGTGTCAGCCGACAACGCGCTCACCAGCCCGCCCAGGAAGGCGTCCACCCGCTCCAGCGCGGCCACGGCCCCTTCCAGCGCGCCGCGATGGCCGGCGTAGTCGGTGTCGTAGTGCGCGAAGAGCGTGATCTCCGCGCCGTCCGCGATCCGCGCCAGCCGTCGGGCCGCTTCCTGCGGAGTGACGTCTGGCAGTGCGTCGCCCGTGTGCGCCCGCCACCGCTCGTTGGTGATGGACGAGGCGATGGCCTCGCCCGCGTACAGCTCCGGCAGCCCGCGGATCGGCACCCCCGCGGCCCGGGCGGCCAGCGGCGGCGCGGCCGGCCGGCGGAAGATGCGCGGATCGGCTTCCGCCGCGACCGGATTCGCGTTGGCGAACGCCGCCCGGGCGCCGGAGCGTACGGCGCGGGTGAGCAGGTTGTGCTCGCCCAGCATCTCCCGGAGCCCCGTCGGCACCCATGGGCCGAAGTGGCGCCCGTACTCCGCGGCGGCGTTGCGGCCGGTGAGCAGCGACGTCTGCCCCGTCCCGCTCTGCGGCGTTCCCTCAACCCCGAGCGTGGCATCCGCGGCGACGAGAGCGGCTTCACCGGTTACGATCCGCCCCTCCGCGTCCAGGTCGTCCCACACCGGCACCCGGCCGCCCAGCAGGCGCCGCAGGCTGGGGAGCGCGGCGCGGGCGAAGGCGTTGCGCCCGGGGTCCGCCGGGCCGATCCCCACGCCGTCCAGGAACACCAGCAGCACGCGACTGGGGCGGCTTTGCGGCACGGCGCAGCGGAATTCGGGAAACGGATCGCGTTCGCGAGGGGATTCTATCGCGGGCGGGACGATTGCGACAGCGAGCGGACAGTGCCGGGTTCGTCCCGATGCGCGGGCGGCGCGCCAACTTCCACGCGTCAGGAGCGCTCGCGTTGCATTGTATGTCGCGTTCCGGTAGCCTGTCATTGGCGGGTGGAGACATCCCTCCCGCCGATGACGGTGCCCTGCACCCATCCCTTCACCCGTCTGGAGAAACACCTCATGAAGAAGCTGCGCCTGGAGATGGACGAGCTGGATGTCGAGCAGTTCCCCGTCGCTTCCGCAAACACCCGAAGCCCCGGCACAGTGCGCGGCGCGGAGATCTCGAGCGACGAATCGAACCCGTGCTTCTGCGATCCAATGCCGATCACCTGGACGTGCGAGTAATCTCCGGACCCTGAAACACCGAACGCCGCCCCGGGTCTCCGGTGGCGGCGTTCTTCGTTTCCGATGCTTCGTCCCGCTGGCGCTCGAGCGCTCAGCCCCGATGGCGGCGCGAGCGGCGGGCGGTGGTGTGGCGGACGGTGCGGCGCCTGGCCACGGAAGACCTGGTGCGGCGCGTGCCGGCGCGGCGGGCGGATGCCTGGCGGGCGCGGCGGCGGGCGGCGGCGCGGGCTTCCGCGCGGGCCTCGGCACGGCGTGCCTCGGCGCGGCGTTCGGCGGCGCGGCGCTCGATGGCCTTCTCCCGCGCGATTTCGGCCTGGCGGGCGGCCTCGGCCTGGGCGCGGGCCACGGCTTCGGCGTGCAGCGCGGGGAAGGCGCCGCTGAACTGCTCGCCGCGGCCGTCGGGGATGCGCACCGGGAAGTCCCTCTTCCCCGGCGGCGTCATCTTGCGCACCAGGTGCGGGTTCAGGCGCGCCACGTCACGCTCGGCCACGCCCGCGGCCTGGGCCACGGTGGCCAGCTCGGTGCCGCCGGGCACGCTCACCGTGTCGGTCTCCAGCGGCACCCAGCGCTCCACGCCGCCCAGCCCGTACTTCTCGGGCTCCTTCCCCACCACCGCGGCGGCCACCATCAGCGGCACGTACTCACGCGTTTCGCGAGGCAGGCGGTGGCGGATGCGCCAGAAGTCGGCATCGCCGCGGCCCTTCACGCGGCCGGTCTCGGCCAGCAGCGCGCGGCTCACGCGGCCGTCGCCGCCGTTGTAGGCGGCCGCGGCCAGGTACCACGAGCCCAGCTGGTCGTGCAGGTCGCGCAGGTAGCGCAGGGCGGCGTCGGTGCTCTTCTCGGGGTCGCGGCGCTCGTCCACGTAGCCGTCCACGCGCAGGCCGTAGCCCCGCGCGGTGCCCGACATGAACTGCCACAGCCCCACCGCGTTGGCGTGCGACCGGGCGTTGGGGTTGAACCCGCTCTCGATCAGGGTGAGATAGACCAGGTCTTCCGGCATCCCCGCCTTGCGCAGCTTGGAGCGGATCATCCCCTCGTAGCGGCCGCTGCGCTTGAGGTACAGCGCCATGTCGTCGTTGCGCCGCCCCGCGAAGACGTTCACGAAGCGGTCGACGGCCTCGTTGCGGACCACGGGGATGTCCCAGCGCGCGGCCGTGGCGGCCGCGGCTTCGCGGATCAGCCCGCGCGGTTCGCCGTCGGCTCCGGGCGCGGAAGGGTCGGCGCCAACGGCGGCGGCGACCGAGCCCAGCACGCCCCCGAAGAGGAGAGCGACCGGGAATGCCGTCCTGAACTGCATGCTACCTCCGGGTAGGCACTACGGGATTGCCGCGCGGGGGAGAGCCCGCGGCGACCCATGATTACTTCCGGCTTGTACGGGGAAGATGGCAGTAGAACGCGGCCACGGCGGGCGTCGTTCCTACGCAACATAATACGCACCAAGCGTTTATGCAACCGGAGAGGGGCCAAGGAATGTGGAATGGCGCACGGCCGATCCCCGCAAATACCCCATTTGAGGGGGTTTGGAAGGATCGGCCGGGTGGCGGGTAGAAGCACCCTCGCCGCGCCCGGAGGGAGTGGACGCGGCGCCCTGCGGAGTGCATTCTGTCACGCGTCGCGCCCAATCCGTGAACGCCGGTCATCCGTCCCCCGAGAGCAGAGCCGTTTTGATGCGCCGAGCCGCCCTGATCGCCCCCCTGCTGCTGTTCGCCACCGCCGGTGGCGCCCGGGCGCAGGCCGAGCCGCCCTTCACCCGCGCCGACTCGCTGCGCGGCTCCATCGGCCCCGGCCGGGCGTGGTGGGACGTGGCTTTCTACGACCTGCACGTGCGCGTGAGCCCCGCCGACAGCAGCATCACCGGCTGGAACGGGATCACCTACCGCGCCACGCAGCCCGGCCGGCGCATGCAGATCGACCTGCAGATGCCGCTGCAGGCCGACAGCGTGGTGCAGGACGGGCGCAAGCTGGCCTTCACGCGCGACGGCAACGCCTTCTTCGTCGATCTCCCCCAGGAGGTCCGGGCGGGGCAGACGAAGACGCTGCGCTTCTACTACCACGGCAAGCCGCGCGTGGCCAAGAACGCCCCGTGGGACGGCGGCTTCGTGTGGACCGCCGACGCGGCGGGCGGGCGATGGGTGGCCACCGCGGTGCAGGGGCTGGGCGCCAGCGCCTGGTGGCCCAACAAGGACACCCAGGCCGACGAGCCCGACAGCCAGCGCGTGGCCATCACCGTCCCCGACCCGATGGTGAACGTCTCCAACGGGCGGCTGCGGAACACCGTCAGGAACGGGGACGGGACCACCACGTACGAGTGGTTCGTGGCCAGCCCCATCAACAACTACGATATCGCGGTGAACGCGGGGAGCTACGCGCACTTCACCGACACGTACGCGGGCGAGAGCGGGCCGCTGACGCTGGATTTCTGGCCGCTGGCCGCGAACCTGGAGCGGGCGCGCGCCCAGTGGCAGCAGGTGAAGCCGATGCTGCAGTGCTTCGAGCGCTGGTTCGGCCCGTATCCCTGGTACGCCGACGGCTTCAAGCTGGTGGAAACGCCGCACCTGGGGATGGAGCACCAGAGCGCGATCGGCTACGGCAACCGCTACCAGAACGGCTACCGCGGGCGCGACCTGAGCCAGACGGGGCTGGGGCTGCGCTGGGACTTCATCATCGTGCACGAGTCGGCGCACGAGTGGTGGGGGAACAACATCACCACGAAGGACCTGGCGGACATGTGGGTGCACGAGGGGTTCGGCAACTACGCCGAGAGCCTCTACACCGAGTGCCAGCAGGGGAAGGAAGCGGGGGCGAAGTACCAGATCGGCACACGCGCGGCGGTGCAGAACGACCAGCCCATCATCCCCGCCTTCGGGGTGAACGCCGAGGGCTCGGGCGACATGTACTACAAGGGCGGCAACATGCTGCACACCATCCGCCAGATCATCAACGACGATGAGAAGTGGCGGGGGATCCTGCGCGGCCTGAACACCACCTTCCGCCACCAGACGGTCACCGGCCAGCAGGTGCGCGACTACATCAGCCGCCAGAGCGGGATCGACTTCGGCAAGGTGTTCCAGCAGTACCTGGAGACCACGATGATCCCCGTGCTGGAGTACCGCGTGCAGGGCGGCGGCGCGCAGGTACGCTGGGCCAACGTGGTCCCCGGCTTCGATATGCCCGTGCGGGTGATGACGGGCACGAGCGGCGAGATGCTCCGGCCCACCACGCAGTGGCAGACGGTCCCCGCGTCGGTCGCCGCCGGGGCGAGCTCGGCCGCGGGGCTGCGGGTGGATGAGAACTACTACGTGACGGTGCGGAAGGTGCCCGGCTGACGGCGGATAATGCGGAAGCGCCGAATGGGAACCTTGATCATTCGGCGCTTCTTCGGTAAGGTAGCGGGGGTGCGGTTTACCGAACGAGAAACCGGCACGGGGATCGGAAATTGGGCGAGCGCAGCAAGATCGAGTGGACCGACGCCACCTGGAATCCCGTGACCGGCTGTACCAAGGTCTCGGCCGGTTGCGACAACTGCTATGCGCACACGCTCGCCCACGTGCGCCTGGCCAGCGTGTACCTCCGCAAGCTGCCGGTGGTGCAGACGGCGGAGAACGAGGCCGACCCCTTCGCGGTGCGGATCTGGGAGAACCGCCTGGCCGACCCCGCGAAGTGGAAGGACCCGCGGATGATCTTCGTGAACAGCATGTCGGACCTGTTCCACGTGGACGTGCCCGACGCGTTCGTGCGCAAGATCTTCCAGGTGATGCTGAGCGTGGACCGGCACATCTATCAGGTGCTGACGAAGCGTCCATCGCGTGCGGTGCGGTTCTTCAACCTGAACCGCGACCTGTTTCCGCACGGCGAGGTCCCCGGCCACATCTGGATGGGCACCAGCGTGGAACAGCAGGACGTAGCGTACCGGATCGCGCACCTGCGCGGCCTGCCCGCGCAGGTGCGCTTCCTTTCATGCGAGCCACTGATCGGCCCGCTGGACTTGGATGGCTTGCTGGAGGGCATTCACTGGGTGATCGCCGGCGGCGAAAGCGGCGCCAACCACCGCCGCATGGACCCCGAGTGGGTGAAGCTGATCCGCGACCGCTGCAGCGAGGCGGGCGTAAGCTTCTTTTTCAAGCAGTGGGGCGGCCGCACGCCGAAGGCTGGCGGGCGCACGTTAGAAGAAAGAACATGGGATGAGATGCCGGGGAGTTCGGCGAATGCGTCGAGACTAGTCGCGATTGGCTGATAGCGGTGGGAAGTTGTAGCGGTGCGCTCCCCGTCCGGGCACTTTCAGGTCTTGAATCCGTTCTTTCAATTCAGCCACCTGCCGAACACTCGCCGGGGTATCTTCCAGCGCGTAACCCCGGACCGTTTCCCCATTGCCTTCGGCTGACCAGGGCACCTCGCGACCTGCAAAGTGCTGCCTGACCAGCCGCTCTACCTCGCTTGTCGGGATAGTTGCACCAAGACGCATGTGCTCTTCCTTACCAACAAGTCCTTCACTGAACCCACGCTCCATCGCATCCTTCATCACCTCGTAGCCTCGGGGTGACTTCGTTGCGTAGATCAGGTGATACTTGAGGTTTCCGGTGCCGTCCAGAATCGGCATCGGGAGCACACGGTTCGCCCCGAGCGCCAAAAGCAAGTCACAATACCGCCTTACGGCTGCGTCGAGACGTTGTCTCCGTGGCAGCTCCAGGATGTCTCGCCAGTCGTGGTCACCAAATGCTGTGTCGAGGATCTCTGCCGATGCCGCTGCACCGCGGAGTCGCGCTTCCTCGCGCCCGTCGTCATCAGCCCTGATATCGACATCGAACCCGGAAAATAGATCAACCTCGACCTCTTGTTGCTGGACGCTCAGGTACGAGCCGAAGTGGCGCCGGATCGCGGGTCCGGCGAATAGCAGGAATACTTCGTTGTGACCACCAGTTAGCGCACGCCGGATCGTATCGGCTTGCAGGGGGGCCACGCCGAACGGATCGATGAAGTATAGATGTGGAATCTTCTTTCCATCGGCTTCCAGACTCCCTACAACGTCGGTCAGAGTCCCCTGAACGTACCGAACGCCGCTCCGCTCCCCAACCTGTTTCTTCAGGCTCGCGAGGCGGCCCCTTGAACGCTCAATAAATACGAAGTCGACGACCTTCCGCTCCCCCGTCCTGGAACTTAGTTGCGCAGCTGCTTTCTGGCCTTCATTGAATGCGATCAGTGGACTACCCGGACGACCGTCGGCATCAGCGCCAGCCCCGGCGCACGCGTCGACGATCCGGACGAAATCCCAGCGGGAGAGAAGAATGCGCGCCCACCGCTCCACGTATTTTCCGTAGATGGCGTGCTTCAACTGAGTATGGGGGCCAAACCGACCGAAATGCGCTTTGTTTTTCGTCAAAGTTGCACACTTACCAGAATGTCTCGTACCCAGTCAATGCCCAATTTGAGGCGTCTCCACTATCTATCCAGATTGTAGCGTGAGGTTGAGCCCAGTACAAGAATTTCTATTTCGTGCGGTAGGTTTCCGTACTCGGTAATTCATTCTTCGTGTATTCCTCTGCCCACCACCTCCGCAACCCTCCCCAGCACCTCACCCGCCTGCCGCAGCGCGTCCTCGCCGATCTCGGCGCCGAGGGCGTCGGCCCAGCGGCGCTGGGCGGACTGGATGGTGCGGAGGGCGGCGCGGCCGGCGTCGGTGAGCTGGAGGAGGTCGGCGCGGCGGTCGGCGGGGTTGGGGGCGTACTCGGCCAGGCCGTCGCCCTCCAGCAGGTCGGCCACGCGTTGCACGCTCTGGCGCGTGATGCCCAGCGCGCGCGCGACCTGCGCCACCGTGGCCGGCCCGTGCTCCACCACGCCCATCACCTGCCAGCGCGCGCTGCTCTGCCCCGCGGGGCGCGCCAGCGCGTCGCCCGCGGCGATCAGGTGGCCGTTCAGGCGAAGGATCTGCACCACCAGCGCGGTGAACGCGTCACCGGCCGGCGTGCGGGACGGCGGATTGTCGGGGGACATTGACAGCATCCTGTCAGTGGAGTATTCTGCGAATCGACAGCATACTGTCGATCAGGGCGCGCGTGCGCCAGTCCTTCGTTGCAACGGGGAATCGGGCGGATGGCTGCACGGACGGCGGCGCGGGGAGCGGCGGAACGGAACGCGAGCGGCCAAGCCGGCGTGCTCAGCCGCCGCGCGCTGAACCGGGCGCTGCTGCAGCGGCAGATGCTGCTGCGGCGCGAGCCCGTATCGCCCGACGTGGCCATCGAGCGGCTTTTGGGGATGCAGGCCCAGGCACCGTACGCGCCGTACGTGGGGCTCTGGACGCGGCTCGACGGCTTCGCCCACGACGAGCTGTCGGCGCTGCTGCTAGACCGGCGCGCCGTACGGATCGTGCTGATGCGCTCCACCGTCCATCTCGTCACGGGCCGCGACGGCCTGACGCTGCGTCCGCTGACGCAGCCGGTGCTGGAGCGGCAGTTCCGCGGCAGCCCGTACGGCAAGCGCCTGGCGGGGATGGACACCGACGCCATCGTCGCCGCCGGGCGCGCGCTGCTGGAAGAGCGGCCCCTCACCACCACCGACGCCGCCAGGGTGCTGCGCGAGCGCTGGCCCGATGCGGACGCCGAATCCGTCGCGCACGTGCTGCGGACGGCGCTGCCGCTGGTGCAGGTGCCGCCGCGCGGCGTGTGGGGCCAGGGCGGCCTTCCGCTCTGCACCACCGCCGAGCACTGGCTGGGCCGGCCTCTCGACGCAGCGCCGTCCGCCGATGCGATGATGCTGCGCTACCTGTCCGCGTACGGCCCCGCCACCGTGGCCGACGTGCAGGCGTGGTCCGGGCTGACGCGGCTCAGGGAGGTTGCCGAGCGGCTTCGCCCGCGGCTGCGCACCTTTCGTGACGAAGGCGGCAACGAGCTGCTGGACGTGCCCGATGCGCCGCTCCCCGACCCGGACACGCCCGCGCCGGTGCGCTACCTCCCCGAATACGACAACGCGCTCCTCTCGCACGCCGACCGCACGCGCATCATCACCCCCGAGCAGGGCGCGCGCGTGTTCACCCGCGGCGCGCTGCTGGTGGACGGCTTCGTGCGCGGCGCGTGGACCCTCGCGCGCGCGAAGGGCGTGGCGACGCTGAAGGTGGAGGCGTTCGCAAAGCTGGCCAAGACGGAGCGCGCCGAGGCGGAGGACGAAGGCGGGCGGCTGCTGGCGTTCGCCGCGACGGACGCGGAGGGGCGGGAGATCGAATGGAAGGTGGCGGGATGATCTTTTCGCTGCTGAGCCCGTGCTTCGCGCTGGGCGTGCTCGAGGCGGCGCGCGCCGCATCCCCCGCCCCGCGGGTCATCGCGGCGGATCGGGAGGCGCCTGCTCGGCCGGCGGCTTCTCCTGCGTCAGCAGGCGCACCAGCGCGGCCACGCCCAGCCAGAAGATGAAGAAGGCGATCGGCCACGCCAGCCACCGCGGATAGCGGATCCCCACGGCCGAGAGCGCGAAGAGGAGGAGCGCGAACACCGCGATCCACCCCACGTCCTCGCGCTGGATGGCGCGCTCGCCGATCAGCGCGCGAAAGAGCACCGAGCCGGCGCGCGCCAGCCGCCCCAGCAGCCGCCCGAACTCGGTGCCGCGGAACGAGCGGGCGCGGCGCTCGCGCGCCTTCTTGCGCCCGGGCTTGTGCTCCTCGCCGGGCGCCTCCACCACGGTGCGCTCCACCGCGCGGCGCTCGCGGTAGGGTGAACGGGCCGCGTGCTGGGCCCGCATGCTGATCTCCACCGCGCCGGCGATGTCGGCCTCGAACAGCTCCTCCATCGCCCGGGCGAAGGGGCGGTCGGTGACCGCCACGTCCAGCTCCCAGTTGCCCAGCAGCGACGCCAGGTTCTGGTTGCTGCTCCCCACGCGCGTCCACAGCCCGTCGGCCACGGCGGTCTTGGCGTGGATCATGGGCCCTTCCCACTCGAAGATCCGCACCCCCGCCTCCAGCAGCGGCCGGTACCCCGCGCGTGACAGCCCGCCGACGATCGGCCAGTTGTTGAACGCCGGCACCAGCACCCGCACGTCCACCCCGTCGCGCGCGGCGCTGGCCAGCGCCTCGGCCATCGCGGGGGGGACCAGGAAGTACGGGTCCGTCATCCACAGCCGCCGCTCCACCGCCAGCGAAAGGAACTGCGACAGACGGTAGATGCGGCTCTTCCCCGGCTCGCCCTCCACCACCCGCACCGACACGTCGCCCACGGAGCGCGCCCGCGCCGGGTCCGGCACCTCGTCGGGGGGAAGCGGGCTGCCGGCGAGCGCCCAGGTGCGGCTGAAGGCCACGTCGAGCGCGGCCGCCACGGGGCCGCGGAACTCGGCGCCGGTGTCGCGCCACGCGGGGATGCCGCGGTCGGGGTCGCCCGCCCACTCGTCGCCGATGCACATCCCCGCCACCGATCCGTACTCGCCATCCACCGCCACCACCTTGCGATGGTCGCGCCGCGCGAACGCCAGCGGGTTGGCGGCGCGCGGCCGGGCGAAGGCGCGCACCTCCACCCCCGCGTCGCGGAAGGGCTTGAAGTAGCGCCGGGGCGTGGCCCAGCACCCCATCCAGTCGTACAGCACGCGCACCTTCACCCCGTCGCGCGCGCGGTCGCACAGCGCCTCGCGGAACGTGCGCCCCGTGCGGTCGTCGCGAAGGATGTAGTTCTCCAGGTGCACCCAGTTCTTCGCTGACTCGATGGCGTTCAGCCACGCGGGGAATGCCTGTGTGCCGTCCACCAGCAGGTGCGCCGTGTTGCCGCGCACCTGGTCGGAGTCGCTGCTGCGCTCCATGGCGCGCTCGGCGTAGCGCACCAGCGTCCGCACCGCCACCGTGTTGCCGGCGGGAGGCGGAAGCTTCGGGTGCGCGGGTGGGGCCGGGGCGGCGGGGTCGGTCAATGGGTGCGGGAGAGGCCGGGATTGAACAGGTGCGCGAGTGCGTGAGTGCGCGAGTGCGTTTCGGCTTCAACGCACGCAACGTTCCGTGCGCGCGGCGGAGGGCGCATCCGAATGTAGGCGGAGGGACGGGCGGGGGACAGAAACGTCTTGCGGTGTGGGGAGATACGTCGGTGCGGTCCTCCGCGCCGCGGCCCCCCTCCCCGGCCCTCCCCCCGGGGGAGGGTGA